>CAYMHO010000136.1:0-17681 GCA_964390195.1 uncultured Fimbriiglobus sp.
TGTTCGTGCAGTTCCTCGACCCGTACCACCCGGACGCGGTGGAGAACGACGGGGACGTGAAGTACCACCTCGGCCGGTCGGACGACGTGACGACGGCGGACGGGCACACCGTCCACCTGACGCTGACGCCGAACCCGAGCCACCTGGAGGCGGTCAACCCGGTGGTGGAAGGGCGGGTGCGGTGCAAGCAGCGGCTGTTCCGCGACGAGGAGAAGAAGACCGGCATGGCCCTGCTGCTGCACGGCGACGCCGCGTTCGCCGGCCAGGGGCTGGTGGCCGAGACGCTCAGCATGGCCAACCTGAAGGGGTACCGCACCGGCGGCACCGTTCACGTCGTCGTCAACAACCAGATCGGGTTCACCACCCACCCGCGAGACGCCCGAAGCACCCTGTACTGCACCGACCTGGCGAAGTTCGTCCACGCCCCCATCTTCCACGTGAACGCCGAAGACCCGGACGCCTGCGTGCGGATCGCCGAGCTGGCCACCGAGTACCGCCAGAAGTTCGCCTCCGACGTGGTCATCGACCTGCTCTGCTACCGCAAGATGGGGCACAACGAGAACGACGACGCCACCGTCACCCAGCCGATGGAGTACAAGAAGATCGCCGCCAAGTACGCCGAGAAGCGGACCATCATCCCGCTGTACACCGAGCGGCTGGTGAACGACGGGGTGGTGAGCCAGGAGGAGGTGGAGCAGATCGACAGCGTGTACAAGGAGGGGATTCTGGAGAAGGCGCTGGCCGAGGCGAAGGCGGAGGGGGAGCGGACGGTGAAGGAGCACGTGCCACTCCGCCCGGTCATGCCGTCGTTCACCAGCCGGTGGGTCGGACTGAAGGGGAAGTACACGCACGCCCCGGCGGACACGGCGGTGAAGGGCGAAGTGCTGGACAAGATCGCCGACGCGCTCGTCGCCATCCCGGACGGCTTCACCCTGCACAAGAACCTGCGGGACAAGCGGGAGGACGGCAAGTACCCGAGCAACGACAGCCCGTACCGCCGCCGCGACCTGATCAAAGCCCGCGGGGACATCGACTGGGGCACGGCGGAAGCCCTGGCGTTCGGCTCGCTGGTGCTGGAGGGGCACCCGGTACGGCTGAGCGGGCAGGACAGCCGGCGGGCCACGTTCAGCTTCCGCCACGCGGTGTACGCCGACGCCGAGACGGGGGCCGAGTTCTACCCGCTCGCCAACCTGTCGGAGGGCCAGGCCCCGTTCGACGTGTTCGACAGCTTCCTGAGCGAAGCCGCCGTCCTCGGGTTCGAGTACGGGTACAGCCTGGACGCCCCGTACCAGCTCGTCATGTGGGAGGCCCAGTTCGGCGACTTCGTGAACGGCGCGCAGGTCATCATCGACCAGTTCATCGCGTCCGGCGAAGCCAAGTGGAACCGCAGCAGCGGGCTGGTGATGCTCCTCCCGCACGGGTACGAGGGACAGGGGCCGGAACACAGCTCCGCCCGCCCCGAGCGGTTCCTGCAATTGTGCGCCGAGGACAACCTGCAAGTCTGCACGTTCACCACCCCGGCGCAGTACTTCCACGCCCTCCGGCGGCAACTGAAGCGGAACTTCCGCAAGCCGCTGGTGGTGATGACGCCCAAGAGTTTCCTGCGGACCAGCACCAGCCCGGTCGAGGAACTCATCTCCGGGCGGTTCCACGAGGTGCTCGACGACCCGATGATCACGGACGCCAACCGTGTGACGCGGGTGCTGCTGTGTACCGGCAAGGTGTACTTCGACCTGAAGGCCGAGCGGGACAAGCAGAGCCGCACCGACGTGGCCCTGGTGCGGGTGGAGCAGATGTACCCGTGGCCGGAGGAGCAACTGCGAGGGATTCTCGACCGCTACCCGAAGGAGGCGGCCCGCCTGTGGGTGCAGGAGGAGAGCGAGAACAACGGCGGGTGGTTCTTCGCCGAGCCGCGGCTGCGGAAGATGGGCTACGCGGTGGCGTACTGCGGCCGCGACGCGAGCGCCAGCCCGGCGGTCGGGTCGGAGAAGATGCACCTGTACGAGCAGAAGGAACTGGTGGACGCCGCCCTGAACAAGGCGACCGACTACCGGGTGGAGTAGCATTCTTCTTCGCCGCGAGCCGTGCGAGCGGGCGACGTGACCCGCTCACACCGCGCGCGGCGTAGAACTTGGACCGCTTGACCCCGCCGCCCCGCCCGCCGACACTGGCACCGCCCCGTCCTCCCCGGTGCCGCCATGAACCGCCGCCACTTCCTCGCCGTGTCCGCCGTCGCTCCGCTTGCCACCGTCGCACTCGCGGCGGAGCCGAAGACCACCCGCTTCCTGTACGTCGTCTGTCCCGGCATCCGCGACTACCCGGAGTTCGGCGGGGCGGGCATCCTGGTGTTCGACATCGACGCCGGGCACAAGTTCGTCAAGCGAATCGCCACCGACGCCAGTACCATCGCCAAGCCGCGGAACGTCAAGGGCGTCGTCGCGTCCGCCAAGACCGTCAAGCTGCACTTCACCACGCCGGAGAAGCTGTTCTGCGTCGATCTGCTGAGCGAGAAGACCGACTGGAGCAAGGAACTGCCGCAGGGGTGCGACCGGCTGGCGAGTACGCCCGACGGCAAGACGCTGTACGTGCCGTCGTTCGAGAAGGACATCTGGAACGTGGTGGACGCGGCGAGCGGGGACGTGACCGCGACCATCGAAACCAAGAGCGGGGCGCACAACACGATCGTCGGGCTGGACGGCAAGCGGGCGTACCTGGCCGGATTGAAGTTGCCGCTGTTGTTCGTGGTGGACACGGCCACGAACAAGGTGGTCGAGAAGGTCGGGCCGTTCTCGGCGAGCATCCGGCCGTTCACGGTGAACGGGTCGCAGTCGCTCTGCTTCGTGAACGTGAATGAACTGCTCGGGTTCGAGGTGGGCGACCTGAAGTCGGGCAAGAAACTGCACCGGGTGGAGGTGCCGAACGTGAAGCCAGGGACGGTGAAGCGGCACGGCTGCCCGAGCCACGGCATCGGCCTGCGACCGGACGAGAAGGAGGTGTGGGTGGTGGACGCGGCCAACCAACAGGTTCACATCTTCGACACGACCGCCGACCCGCCGAAGTACGCTGAGAGCGTGAAGCTCCGTGAGCAGCCGGGGTGGGTGACGTTCAGCCTGGACGGCAAGTTCGCGTACCCGAGTACCGGCGAGGTGATCGACACGGCGACGAAGAAGATCGTGGCGAAACTGACCGACGAGAAGGACCGCGAGGTCCACAGCGAGAAGGTGGTGGAGATCCACTTCAAGGACGGCAAGCCGACGGCCACCGGCGACCAGTTCGGCCTGGGGCGGAAGGTGTAAGTTGGAGTTCACGGTTCAGCGTGAGTCGAACAGCACTCACGCTGAACCGTGAACTCCAACTCAAACACCCACCGCCTGTCGCCCGGCCCGCTCCCGCGTGCGGCCTTCCATGTTCTCGCTCAGCTTCGGGTGCGGGACGACGAACGACCCGGCCGCCAGGTAGTCGATGTTCCCCAACAGGAACGCCCGCACCGCGTCCTCCGGCGAGCAGATGATCGGCTCCTCGTGCATGTTGAAGCTGGTGTTGATGACCGACGGGATACCGCTGCGGGCCTCATACGCCTTGATGATGCGGTAGAAGCTCTTGTTGGTCCGCTCGCTGACCAGTTGCGGGCGGGCGGTGCCGTCCACGTGAACCGCCGCCGGGCACAGCCGCTTCATCTCGTCGGTGCAGTCGAACGTGACGGTCATGAACTCGGCGGCCTTCTCGCACCCGCTCAGGTTCTTGAACAGCCGCGGGCCGGCCTCCATGAGTGCGGCCGGGGCGAACGGCATGAACTCGGTGCGGCCGAGTTGCTGGTTCAGCCACTGGTTCACCTCGGGTTCTTTCGCCGGGTACAGCACGCTGCGGTTGCCCAGCGCCCGCGGGCCGTACTCCATCCGCCCGTTGAACCGGCCGACGATGCTGTCGTTCGCCAGCAGTTCGCCGATGCGGTCCTCCACGTCGTCGTGCCGCTCGTACCGCAACTCGGCCGCGTCGAGGGCCCGCTTGATGTCGGCGTCGGAGTAGTCCGGGCCGTAGTACACGTTCTCCAGCGGGCCGCGCTGGATGTTGCCGTGCCCGAACGCCAGCATCGCCGCCCCGGTGCCGCACCCGCCGTCGCCCATGTTCGGGTAAACGAAGATGCCGCCCACGCCGGGGATCTCGCGGATCCGCTGATTCAACTTCACGTTCGCGTTCACCCCGCCGGACATGACGATGTTCGTCAGCCCCGTTTTCTGCACCCAGTACGCCACCGTGCGACGGGCGATCTCTTCGAGCACGTACTGGTAGGCCGCGGCCACGTCCCGCTTGGCGAAGTTCTCGGCCAAGGCGCGGGTGAAGAAGTGGTTCAGCCCGTTGCGGATGCGGATGTCACCGTCGGTCGTGTCGAACCGGGCGAGCAGCACGTCGGCGAGGTGCTTCGCATTCCCATACGCGGCAAGGCCGACGATCTTCCCCTCGTGCCGGCTCGGCTTGAACCCCAGCCCACTCGTCACGTGCTCGTAGAAGATGCCGAGCGAGTTGGGGAACGGGAACTTAACGAGCGGCTTCAGGCCGTCCGGCCCGGCGGTGTAGATGCCGCCGCAGTTGCCCGAGCCGTACCCGTCGAAGGTGACGACGAGGGCGGTGTCGAACTGGCTGGCGTAGAAGGCGTTCGCCGCGTGCGTGTCGTGGTGGTTAAACCGCTTCAGCTTGCCGGCCAGCCCGTGCCGCGTCAGGCCGGCGGTCAGCTCCTCCGACCACTTCTTGTGTTCGGCGACGGCGGTGTCGGCCCACGCCTTGAACAGCATCCTGTGGGCCTGGTTGTCTACCCACGTGTTGCCGGCGGTGTGGTCGTTGATCGTCCGCTTGAGCCACCCCTTCTTCGGCATGAACTCGGCCGCGTCGGTATCGAGGCCGGGGATGCGAACCGAACGGTCGAGCTTGTACCCGGACTTGAGCGCAGCTTTGTACGCGGCGGCGCTGGTGGCGGAGGCGTCTTTGCCGAACCGTCGGGCGTCTTCGGCCACCGCTTCGCCGATGAGCCGGGCTTCCTCGTCCCAGTCGAAGAAGGCGTACGCCACGGCGTCGATGCTCTCGGTCGTCCAGCCCGTCCGCTCGAACCCCATCCGCAGGGCACGCTCGGGGAACCCGCTCTGCAGCTTCACACGGCTCAGCCGCTCCTCCCCGCAGGCGAACACCACCCGCCCGTCCTCCATGAAGGAGACGGTCGAGTCTTTATCCAGCGGGCTGATGCCGAGAACACGCATCGGGAGAAAACCTCAAGGGTGTGCCACGCCGCGAGCGGCGTGGCGGGCGAACTCCGCTTCCAGTTCCTTCGCCGTCTGAGTCACCGTCGCCGGTCGCCAGCCGGCCGCCGTCGCGGCCGTCAGACACTCCTCCGTCCGCTTCAGCAGCCGGTCCACGTCGGCTGGCGTCGGGCAGTACGGGCTGCCGCCGGGAAGCAACGACGAACTGTGCAGGGTGAAGCAGGCGAACGGCAAACCCTCCGCCGCCACCACCGGCACGAACCCGGCAGGATCGGGGTAGGCCGGGTTCTCCAGGTTCAGCCACGCCTTCCGCGCCACCCCCAGGCGGTCCATCAGCCCGACCGCCCGCAACCGCATCCACAGCCCCCGGCCCGCGGCGGTGATCACGCCGTGCCACTTGGCGAACGGCCGGCGGGTGTACCCGAACGTCAGCGGCAACTCCCACAGGGGGGTATCGCCTTCGTGCCGCGGCGGGCGGCGGACGGGCACCGGGTCGCGGTCGCGGAAGTCCGGGGCGCCGTCGTCCTCCCAGGTGGTGAACGGTAGCACGGAAGCGTCCGCCAGGACGCCGCGATTCCGCAGGTGGTCCTGAATTTCAGGCGAGGTCGAATACCGCCCGCCGCGGAAGCTGGTCGGCGTCAACCCGGCCGCGGCGAACGCCGCCAGCGTGCTGTCCAGCTTCGCCTTCGCCACCGGCCACGACAGGTTGTGCAGGAAACTGTCTCGGGTCGGCACGCTCGGGGTGGTCGCCAGTGGGGGCGTGTTCCACGGGTGAATGTGCAGGCCGATCTCCACGTTCGGGCGGGCGGCGAGTCGCTGAATGACGGTCGTCGCGGTCGGGTCGCTCAGCACCGCGTGGTTGACGAAATAGGTGACTGCCGCGGCGTGTCGTTCGCACAACGCCTGGAAGGCGGGCAGGCGGGCGATGTTCGTCACCCGCGGTGGGGTGGTCGGGTAGCCGCTCGCCCAGTCCCACTCCTCTTCGGTGTCCACGGTGACGCAGAAGCGGGTGACGGGTGGCGGCGGCAGTGGGGTCGGCATGGGATTGTTGTAGTTGTGACGGCCGTCGTCGCCGACACCAGTGGCCGCGTCAAATCGGCACACATCATGCACAATTCACCAGTGAATATCATTGCCAACATTGATATGTATTATTTCGGCACGACGAGCAAGGCAAAATGCTACGTCCGTACCAGCTCGCACCGTCGCAAAACGCTACTCCCGTCAAATATGCTGACATTTCAGCCATTTTTCCGCTGCCGTCGCCACAGCGTGTCGCCATTACGCCCGCTGCAAATCGTGCAAGATCGACCAACGCGATCGTAGAATATGGTCGAAAATGACTGATTGACCGGCCAAAAATCGCACCTAGTATCCCCTCATTATATGCCCGGCTGGTCCGGCCGGGCCTCTCCGCCCGCACCCGCCCGCCGCGTTTCGTTCCCGGCGGTTTTTCCCCCACCGGGTGTTCTCGTATCCCTCATTCGTTTCGGGAGGCGCCATGGTGCGTCGTCGTTCGGGGTTCACGCTGATCGAGCTGCTGGTGGTGATCGCCATCATCGCCATCCTCATCGGCCTGCTCCTGCCGGCCGTCCAGAAGGTGCGGGAGGCGGCCGCCCGCATGCAGTGCAGCAACAACCTGAAGCAGATCGGCTTGGCCTGCCACAGCTACGAATCGGCCATGGGCGCCCTGCCGCCGAGCATGAACTACAAGGGGGCGACGGCGGACGTGCTGCTGCTGCCGTACATCGAACAGGACGCCCGCTACCGCATCTGGGAGCCGACCCAGGCCGCGGGTTCGTCCGGCACCTTCTGGTGCTCGAACCTGCAGCCGGTCCTCCGCGGGTACGGTCCTACCGGGGCCGCCTTCTACGCCGCCGAGGGGAACATCAAGACGTTCCTCTGCCCGTCCGCCCCGTCGCCCGAATCGGCTCGCAACATGCCGCAACTGCGGGCGTGGGGGGTGCGGGGGACAGACTTCCCGAACACCGGCACGTGGGCCGGGTTGGGGTCCGCCCCGCCCGCCCTCAGCACCAACACGTACACATTCACCGGCGGGACCGAGACCGTCACCACCACCGGCAAGAACAACTACGCCCTGAACATCGGGTACTGCTCCCAGGGGCAGGGGCTGGACGGGTACCGCGGGCCGTTCGTGTACAACCGCGGGAGCGGGCGGGGGAACACCCTCGTCGGCATCGGCGACGGCACCAGCAACACCCTCGGCTGGGCGGAGACGGCCGGCGGCCTCACCTTCGTGAACACCACCAGCGAGGGGTGGACGATGAACCCGGTCGGGCACTCGTACTTCGCGAGCAACTTCTGGGCGTGCCCGTCGGCCAGCGGCAACTGTGTGCGGACCCCGGCCAGCGGGCGGGGGTTGGGGAGCGGCATCCCCGGCAGCCTGCACACCGGCGGGCGGTACAACGCCGTGTTCATGGACGGGTCGGTTCGGTCGCTCAACGGCGCCCTCGACTTCTCGACCTACGCCGCCATCTGCGGGGCGAATGACGGCCAGATCATTAACTTCGAGTGACCGGCCCGGCCGGCCTCTGTTCCCGACCCCCGAGGATGAAATGAATCGACGAGCCCTCTGGATCCTCCCCGCCCTCCTGTCCGCCCTGGTTCTGGGGTGCGGGGATAGTAAGCCGATCGACCCCAAGCCCGCCGGCCCGCCAGACACCCGCCTGCAACCGGCCGAGAACGGCAGGAGTACGCCCGCCCCGGCCCCCGCGGTCCGCGGCGACTGACCACCCGCCCGCCGGCCGGCACTCAGGTCGGTCGGCGGGTCACGTCTCCCGCCACTCGCGGGCTTTTCGCCGCGGGCGGCGGGCCGTCGCACTCGATGAGGGTGTGGAAGTCCCGCCGGTGCGCCCACAGGGCGTCGATCCCCCGCCGGCCGAGCCGCGAGTTGTCCGACAGGTCCACCCGCTCCAGCCGCGGCATCAGCTCCGACCGCGCCAGCCGCACCGCCCCCGCGTCCGTGATCGGGTTTTGCCGCAGCAGCAAGGTGGTCAGCTTCGCCGTGTGCGGGGACTCGGCCAGCGCGACCAGCCCGTCGTCGCCGATGTAGTTGTGGGACAAATCGAGCACCCGCACGCCGGCCAGCAGCGGGCACCCCGCCAGTGCCTTCAGCCCGGCCGAGTTGATGGCGTTCTGCCGCAAATCCAGCAGCAGCTCATGGGCGACCATGCGGGCGAGCAGCGGCGACCCGGCCAGCGCCTCGCACCCGGCGTCGCCGATGTGGTTGTTCCGCACCCGCACCGTGTGCAACCGCCCCAACTGCCGGCTGTGGGCGAGCGCCGCCATCCCGCCATCGCCCACGTCGTTCGCCGACAGGTCGAGCACCTTCAGCCCGCCGAAGTGCGGGGACTCGGCCAGCCGCTTCACCCCGGCGGCGGTGATCTGCCCGTTGTCGTTCAAGTGCAGGGCGGTCAGGGCGGGCAGGTTGCGGCACTCGGCCAGCCGCCACACGCCCGCGTCGCTGATGCCGTTGAAGCTCAGGTCCAGCGCCTCCACCCGGCCCAGGTGCGGCGACCGCAGGAACACGTTCAGCCCGCCGTTCTCCAGCCCGGCCCCGCACAGCCCGAGTTCCCGCACTTCTCCCAGGATGGGCAACTGGATCAGCCGGGCGACGTGCGCGCCGGCGTCCTCGATCCGCACCCGGCGGACGGCCGCCTTGCGGAACAGTTCCTCCCCGCGGGCGGCCAGCAGGCCGACGCTGACCGTCACCGAGTCGACGATCCCGCGGCGGAACTCGAACCCGTCGGCCAGCCCCTTCAGGTGGCGGGTCCACTCGTCGGCGTGGCGGAGGAGCAGCTCGTTCTGGCGTTCGGCCAGGTCGCCGCGGTGGGGGTGGTCGTCGGGGATGCGGGCGAGGGCCAATTGCAGGCGGATGAACTCGGCCCGGCCGCGATCGGCCGGGTGCGGGGAGTCGTCCAGGTAGTCGGCGAAGATGTGCCGCGGGCCGTCGTCGCGGGAGCGGGCGACGATGCTCCGGGTGAACGCCGCTTCCTCGGCCGGGGTGGGCATCGTGCAGGCCCGCGGGGGATACTCGGATTGTAACCGAAGTGGGCCGCGTGGGTGAAGGTCTCGCGCCGCGACCTCTCACTCACCGAGGCCGAGGGGCGGATCTAGTTCGGCTGGTGTTGTCGGGGCGAGTGTGGACAACTCTCCCCGCCGGGTCGATCCGCTACCCGGCGACCTCTCCCTCAGGGGAGAGGGTGTGTGGCTCGCCCCACGGCGGTGGCCGGTCACTCGACCACGGTGGCCGGGTACACCCTCTCCCCCCTGAGGGAGAGGGTCGGACGGAGCAACAGCTCCGTCCGTGGTGAGGGGTCGAGGCCACCTCACCACGGGTCGTCCCTTCAGCCACAAGGGGGGAGGTGGGTGCTGTCGGCTTGTCGTCGTCAGCCACTGACGCGAAGTTGGCAACCACACCACCTCCCCCCTCGTTGGGGAGGTCGGTGGAACCTGCGGTTACACCGAGAAGGGGTCTCCGAAGCCAATCAGGACCCGGCGTGCGAATGTGAACCCTTGCGTCCGCCCACCCGCCCCGGTAACTTCCGAAGGAGTGGAGACATTCGACCGCAGGAAGATTCCGGTGGGACGGCGGTGGCGAGCCTGGGTGTGGGGGGTGCTGCCGTCGGTGGTCGGGTACGCGGTCTGTGTCGGCATGGTGGGGGTGCCGACGGCCCTCGTGCTGTCCGCGTGGGAATACACCCCTCCCCCTCCCCCGCCCTCGCACGCCGAACCACTGATCCGGATCGACCTGAAGATCACTTGGACCTCCCCGCTGGACTCCAAGCGGTTGCTCCGCGAGGGCGGGCCGGCGGTGTTCGCCGAGGTGGCCGACGGGCGATGGCGAGAACGTGACTTGGCCGACCCCCTGACCGCCGCCCACCCGCCCGACCTCACACTGGTCAGCTCGTCGCAGGTGCTTCACTTCTACCGCGGCAACGGGACAGACGGGGTGCGGGCACTGGTGATGGTGGTGAGCGAAGGACGACTGACCGCGGGGTGGGTCGTCCGCACGGTCGGCGAGACGGGTTGGTTCGGGCGGGGGCTGACGGAACGGAACGCCCCCCTCCCGTTGTTGATCGGAGACGAGCGGGAGGTGTTCGGTGACGACGCCAACCCCGACTGTCTCCGACTGGATTACAGACTGGGGCTGTTGTCGGTCGCCGGACCGCTCGGAGCGGTGTGCGACCCGTGAGCGTGCCTCACCCGCCCATCTTGGCCTTCGCTTCGTCCAGAATCACCTTCGTCGCGGTCGCGCCGACGCGGGTGACGCCGATCGCCCGCACCTCCAGCAGCTTCTCGTAGGTCCGCACCCCGCCGGCCGCCTTCACCTGCACGTGGGCGGGCGAGTGCTGCCGCATCAGCTTCAGGTCTTCCACCGTCGCGCCGGTCTCGGCGTACCCGGTGCTCGTCTTCACCCAGTCGGCCCGCACCTCCCCGCAGATCTTGCACAGTTCCTTCTTGTGTTCCGTGTTCAGGTAGGCGTTCTCGAAGATCACCTTCACCTTCGCGTTCGCCGCGTGGGCCACCCGCACCACCGCCGCGATGTCGTCGGCCACGTAGTTCCACTCGCCACTCAGCACCTTGCCGACGTTCACCACCATGTCGAGTTCGGTGGCACCATCGGCCAGGGCGATCTCGCTCTCGGCCACTTTGATCTTCGTCACGTGTCCACCGTGCGGGAAGCCGATGGTGGTGCTCGCTTGCACCGTACTGCCGGCGAGCAATTTGGCCGCCAGTCGCACCGCGTACGGCTTGATGCACACCGACGCCACACCGTACTCGCGGGCCAGCAGGATGCCCTTCTCCAAATCGGCGTCGGTCAGGTTCGGTTGGAGCAGGGAGTGGTCGAACATGCGGGCCAGGTCGGCGAGCGTCGGCGGGGTCATCGGTTCGGCTCCGGGAAAGTGTGGTGTGTTGTACGGGCGGTGGGCGTCACATCCGCTCGGCCCAGGCGAGGGCCGTCGCCAGGCTCTCCATCGGCAGGCCGATGACGTTGCTGGCGGTCCCTTCGACCACCGTCAGCAGCGGGTCGTGCGGCATCTCGATGGCATACGCCCCGCTGCACCCGACCCACTTGCGGGTTTGCAGGTACGCCTCGATCTCGTCCGCCGTCAGCGGCTTCATCTCGACGCGGCTGAGTTCCTGCCAACAGATTTGGAAGTCGGACGGCCGCACCCACAGGCAGACGCCGGTCCACAACTCGTGCGTCGTCCCCGCGAGGGCGGTGATGATCCGCCGGGCGTCGGCCTCGTCCTCCGGCTTGCCGACCACCTTGCCGTGCTGCCAGCCGACGGTATCCGCGGCGATGACGATGCCGTCCTCCACGGTCTTCGCCACCGCCTGTGCCTTCAGCCACGCCAGCTCGCCGACGTAGTGCCGGCAGTCGCCCAGGCGGGCGTCGGTCGGTTCGTCGATGTTCGCCGGCCGCACCTCGAACGGGTAGCCGGACCGCTCCATCAGTTGGCGGCGGCCGAGCGAGCCGCTCGCCAGGATCAACTTCCGCGACGCCATGATTGAAGCACCTCGGCGAGGGCGGGCCAAACCTTGTCCGGGGTCAGTTCGCCCATGCACTCCAGCTTGTACGGGCACTGCCGCAGGTAGCTGCCGCCACACGGGACGGCGGTCGGAATGCCGTGAACCGCCTGCCCGTGGGCGGGGTACGGGCCGTGCAACACCGGCTTGGTACACAGGTACGGGGCGACGCACGGCACGCCGAGGGCGGCGGCCACGTGCAGCGGGCCGGTGTCGTTGCTCAGCATCGCGTCCGCCCGCTTCAGCACCGCCACCATCTTGGCGATGCCCGTCTTGCCGGTGTAGTCCACCACGGGGCCGTTCAACCGGGACTGTAAATCCACTGACAGCCCGGTGTCATCGACCGCCCCGACCAGCACCAGCGTGCCACCGACCTCCCGGTGAACGCGGCTCCCGATGTCGGCGAACGCCCCGACCGGCCACCGCTTCGTCAGCCACCGTGCCCCCGGTGCCACCGCGACCCACGGCCGCGGGAACGGGGCCAACTCAGCATCCACCGCTCCCAACTCCTTCGAGTCCACCGGCAGGACGAACCCTTTCGTCAGGTGCCCACCGCCGAGGGCTTCGACCACTCGCCAGTAGCGGTCGATGGCGTGGATGCGGTCGGCGTCGGGGATGTCGATCTTGTGCGTGTAGAAGTGCCGGCTGCCCTCGCGGGCGTTGGCGAACCCGACCCGCACAGGGGCGGCGGTGGCGGCGGTCATGAGGCCGGTGCGGAGCAACCCTTGCAGGTCGATGACCAGGTCGAACCGACGGCGGCGGAGCTGGTTGGCGAAGGCCAGTGAGTAGTTGACGGCGGCGAGCGGCCCGCGGGAGAAGCTGCCGCGGTCGAACGGGATGACGGCGTCCAGGTGCGGGTGGCCGGCGAGCAGCGGCACGTACGAGCGGTTGACGATCCACGACAGGTGTGCCGTCGGGAACATCGCCCGCAGTGCGGTCGCGACCGGCACGGCGTGGGCGATGTCGCCGAGGGCGCTCGGCTTGATGACGGCGACCCTTCGGAAGTTCCGGGTTCCGAGTTCCAAGTTCCGAGTCCCGAAGAGAAGTTGCTCGGACCAACCACACGCGGCCGAGCGGGTGAACGGCTCGTTCGGGTTTCAACACTCGGAACGCGGAACTCGGAACGCGGAACTCATTTCTTCTTCCGCGTGATCGACTTGATGACCACGTCCTCGATGGGCACCTTCTTGTGGCCCTCCGGCAGGTCCTTCACCTTCACCTCTTTGATCTTGTCCACCACGTCCATCCCCTTCACCACCTTGGCGAACACGCAGTACCCGTCCGGGCTGACGGCGTCCTTGTCGCCCTTGTTCAGGAAGTTGTTGTCCTTCACGTTCACGAAGAACTGGCTGGTGGCACTGTCGGCCGCCGCGGTGCGGGCCATGGCCAGGGTGCCGCGGTCGTTCTTCAGCCCGTTGTCCGACTCGTTCTTGATCTGGTCTTT
The DNA here is from genome assembly GCA_964390195.1 of uncultured Fimbriiglobus sp. Lineage (GTDB taxonomy): Bacteria > Planctomycetota > Planctomycetia > Gemmatales > Gemmataceae > JALHQU01. The sequence goes on from CAYMHO010000136.1 coordinate 13,249, forward strand.
GGTCTTCTTCTGCTTCATGCCCGGCTCGAACCCGCCGCCCTGGATCATGAAGTCGGAGATGACCCGGTGGAAGATGAGGCCGTCGTAGAACTTGTCGTCCACGTACCCGAGGAAATTCTCGACCGTCTTCGGCGCCTTGTCGGCGAACAGTTCCACCTCGAACGAGCCCAGGCTGGTCTCGACCACCACCACCGGGTTGTCGGCGGCGCGGGCGGGGGCGGCCAGGGCGACCACGGCGGCCACGGCCGCCAGCACGAACTTCAGTGTCATCGGCGATCCTCTCCGGGATACGGGGCGAAGGGAATTGTAGTGGTGAAAGTACTCCGCACCCGCCGGGTGCGGTTGCCCGTACCGCACCCGGCGGGTGCGGAGTACTTTACTTGCCGTCCCCCTTCTGCAGCTTCCACTGCTCGTCGAAGAAGCCGGCCCGCACCACCTTGCCGGGGAAGCGGCTGTTCGGTGGGGTGGTAACGTCGATGACCGCGTAGTCGGGCAGCTTGGGCACCTGCCGGGCGTTGTTCAGGTAGTCGTACTCGCGGTAGGTGAACCCGGAGTTGAGGACGACGTACTTCTTCGGGTTGAGCGGGTTCGGGTAGATGAGCGCCGTGACGGTGGTGTCGCCGAACTCCTTGAGCGGCAGTTTGTCGGCGATCTTCCCCAGGACGGCGTTGCTCTTCGGGTCGCCCCACAGGATCAGGTTGCTGTTCTTGATGTCGTCGTCGGTCACGTCCTTGTCGTCCTTGATCGGGGCGTCCCCGCGGAACTGCTGCCGCCAGTGCGTCACCGCGTGCCTCATCTCGCCCTGCGTCCACGCGCCGATCTTCTCGTTCATCGGCTTACCCGTCGGCCGCACCATGACGAACGAGTCCATGAAGGCGTCGTCGATGGGGCCTTGCAGCCCTGGCGCCTTCTCCATCGGCGGCTCGGCATTCGGGTCTTTCGCCCCCACCCGCCACTTGCCGTCCACCTTCCGGGGGGTGAGGACGTTGATCGCGCTGGCGGCATCCGGCGGGTTGCCCTGCCACAACGACGTCCCGTCCACCGTCACCTGCTTCACCCCCCGCTCGACCAGGTCGCGGATCGGAATGGCCAGCCGCGTCACCCCACTCGTCTTCAGGTCGATCGCCCCGTCCTTGAGGGTGCCGGTCACCGTCCCCTTCTCCCAGTGCTTCTCCAACCCGATGACGGCCACCCACCCGCAGCGGTTGTACCGCGTCGTGAAGGTGGTGAACCGGATCTCCTCCGGCAGCATCGGCCGCCCCTTCGCCACGATGGCGTCGACCTTCTCGTTGAGTTCCTTCTTGGCGTCGGCGGTGTAGTTGTGGCCGGCCCCTTTGCCGATGATGTGCGGGAACTCGACGCCCGCCGCCTTGGCGTACTTCACCATGATGTCGGCCGCCTGCTTCTGCTTGTCGTTCTCCCCGCTGTACGCCACCGTCGGCAGGTTGAACAGGTTGCCGGCGTACTCGGTCGCGTCGTACATCCGCCACAACTTCTCCTCCCACCACTGCGGCTTCACCGTCTCGTTCTGGAAGCTGCCCAGGAACTCCTTCGTCTCGGCGAACCCGGCCCCCGGAGCGGCCGCCGCCCACAGCGTCGGGAAGTGCGTGGCGTACTGCCAGCAGGCCGCCCCGCCCATGCTGAACCCGCGGGCCACCAGCCGGCTGTCGTCGATGCGGTAGTGCTTACGGGCGTGGTCGAGGCACTCGAACGTGTCCACCTCGCCGGCGAACTTGTTGGCGTTACTGAACCGCCCGTAGGGGTGGAGGATGAACGCCCCCGGAGCGGGGATGATGCCGCCCCCGCTGCCCGGCGAGTTCGCCATGAAGTTCGCCTCCATCACGTTCTCGATCCGCCCGTGCCACCAGAAGTCGAGCCGGTGCTTGTCCTGGCCGTCGAACTTGTAGTCGGCCGGCACGATCAGCCAGTACGGCTGGGCGGTGCCGTCGATCTTGCTCCTGTACCCGCGGAGGACCGGGCCGGTCTGCGTCACCCAACTCGGCTTGCCGGCGGCCAGTTGCTTCGCTCGGTCGATGCCGGTCTTGATGGTGGCCTTGTGGACCGTCACGTCGTTGCGGGTGACCTTTTTCGGGTCTTTGGGGTCGGTGAGGACGAAGACCTCCTCGTGCTCAACGCCATACCGCACCGCCTTCTCGAAAATCTGCACGTCCGGCAGCAGGGCGAGCAACTCCGGCTTCCCCTTCACCGCCTTCTCGGCGTCGGCGATCGCCTGTTGAAGCTCCTTCAACCCGGCGGCCAGTTCCTTCTTGGCGTCGTCGGCCAGCGGCGGGGCCTTCGGCGGGATAGGGCGGACATTGTCGGGCACGTTGTCGCCGGGGCCGTCGGCCAACGCCGGGGCGGCGAGCAGCAGCACTGAGAGGAGAGCGGACCGCATGGCGGGCCTCCGCGGGTGGGTGCGCTGAGTGTACGGGAGCGGGGGAGTGAAAGAAGACCTCACCCCCCGTCCCCCTCTCCATGCCATGGTAGAGGGGGTGTTCAAGGCGGATGCGCTGAAGACTCGTTCGCAGACGCCCGAGAACCGACACAGGTTGAACACCCCCTCTCCGCTTCGGAGAGGGGGATGGGGGGGTGAGGTCTCCGACCCATCCGCGTGCTACAGTTCGGCGCCCCGCCCCCTCTGGTGTTCCGATGCCGGTGAAGATTTCCTGCCCCGCGTGCGCCAACCAGGGCGAGTTGCCCGACCACCTGCCGGACGGGTCGATGCTGACGTGCCGGGCGTGCGGGGTCCGATTTCCCGCCGGCTCGATCACCCCGCCGACGCTGCCGGCCGTCACCACCGACACCCACGGCCTGGGCGTGTGGGTGGGCGACGCCAGCGTCGCCCCGCCGGTCGCGGCCGCCCCTGCCGTCCCGCCACCTCCGGTCATCACCCCGCAGAACGCCGCCGCTCATCTGGACTGGGTGCGGGCGGAAACGGACCGGTTCGCGGTGTACGTCGATCGGCAGTTGGCGGTGCTGGCGAAGATGCGGGAACAGATCGTGGCGTTCGAGTCGAAGGCGCGGGCGGAGGCGGTGCAGCGGGAGCAGACCCTGGCCCGCGACCGGGCGATCCTGGACGCCCGCGCCGCCGACCTCGACGCCCAGGAGGGGAAGATCTCAGCCGCCCTGAAGCTGCAAGCCGCGGAACTGCACGCCGAACTCGATCGCCAGGTGGCCGCGGAGCGGGAGAACCTGGCCAAGCGGGCGGAGGCGCTGGCGCGCACCGAGCGGTCGCTGGAGCGGCGGATGTTCGAACTGGACGAACTGGAACGCGGCGTCCGTCAGGAACTGGAAGAGTCCGCCGGCCGGCTTGTTGCCACGCCCATGCCGCGGGCGCTGAACACCGCGTTCGCGTGCGGGTGAGGGCTTCCCCCGGCGGCAGAGATCGGCTACCCTCAAGTTCCTGCCGACCCTCCCCGCCGGGCACTTCCGATGTTGACCGTCTCCTCCGGCCCTGCCGCCCGTAACTGTGCCGGCCTCACCCGCCGGGCCGCCCTCAAGGTCGGCGCCCTCGGCGTCGGCGGGCTGACCCTGCCGGGGTTGTTCAAAGCCCAGGCGTCCGACGGCAAAGCGACTCCGAAGAAGTCGGTCATCCTGGTGTGGCTCGACGGCGGGCCGAGTCAGCTCGAAACCTACGACCCGAAACCCGACGCCCCGGTCGAGTTCCGCGGGCCGTTCGGCGTGTGCAAGACGACCACCCCCGGCGTGTGCGTGTCCGAACTGATGCCCGAAACGGCCAAGCGGTTCGACAAACTGGCCCTGCTGCGGTCGGTCAACCACGGCACTGCCGACCACTTCGCCGCCGGCCACTGGGTGACGACCGGCCGGTTCGGGGCGACCGCCGCGAACAAGGCCCAGCAGTACCCGTCGGTCGGCAGCGTGGTGGCGAAGCTGAAAGGGGCGAACGCCCCCGGCCTGCCGCCGTACGTCGGGCTGCCGTCGGCGCAGACCATCTACCTGTTCCCCGGCTACATGGGGGCGGCGTACCTCGGGGCGGCGCACAACCCGTTCGACGTGAACCGCGAGCAGCAGTACCTCGGGCCGACCGACCCCGGCCCGGTGCGGACGCCGAAGTGGCTGAACGGGCTGAAGGGTACGAACGCGGACACGATGACCGAACGCACCAGCCTGTTGAAGCAGCTCGACACCCTGCGGCGGGACCTCGACACCTCCGGCACCGCCGCCCTGATGGACGAACACCAGCAGAAGGCGATCGACCTGATCCTCGGCGGGTCGGCCCGTGCCGCGTTCGACTTCGACAAGGAAGACCCGAAGGCGGCCGACCGCTACGGGCGATCCGCCACCGCCCGGTACACCATGATGGCCCGTCGGCTGGTGGAAGCGGGCGTCACGTTCGTGACGGTGGACATGCCGCACTGGGACGACCACTCGAACATCGAGAAGGCGCACGCCATGCGGGTGCCGGTGGTGGA
>CAYMHO010000137.1:0-17621 GCA_964390195.1 uncultured Fimbriiglobus sp.
GCGGGCTGGTGGGGCCAATCACCAGCCCGCTCACGCCGGCCGCTCGCCCACTCACTTCTTCTCACCCTTCTCCGCTTTCTTCACCGCCGTCACCGGCCCGTACCACTCGGCGTACCCGAGGAACATCTCCTCGAACGTCTGGTCGCCCCACTTGACCGTCTTCTTCGGGTCGGGGTTGGCCGGGTTCTTGCTGCTGTTGTCGTACCACGCGGTGTACCGCACCGGGGTGCCGGCCGGCAGGGTGACCGGCTCGGCCAGTTCGTACCGCAACTGCCAGTTGAAGTCGTAGTGCGGCACGTCCAGCAGCACCTTCGTCTCCGTCACCTTCTTCGTCTTCGGGTCGATCACGTCGTACTCGTATCGTGCGGCCTTCCCCCGCAGGTGCATGTGCGGGCTGAACGCGGTCAGCGTCACGTCCATCGGCAACTTGAACTCGAACTGCTCCTTGTGGTTGTCCGCCTCCGGCGGGATGCTGATCTTCGGGTTGCCGAACGGGAACACCTTCACCTCGTAGTTCGGCGTCGGGCCGAACTTGAACCCCACTTTCACCTGATCCTTCGTGGCGGCGCCGTTCGGGGTGTAGTGGATCTGGAACTTGATGCGGGCACCTTTTTGAAGCTTCTTGGCGAACCCGGCCGGCATGACCTGCTTGGTGTTGCCGGGCACATACGCGGCGTAGTACCCCTGCCCCTCGCCCCGCATGGGTACCTCGAACTCGCCCGGCTTCTTCGCCGGCAGGGCGAACACCAGCACGTGGTGAACGACCGCCCGGTCGGTCGGCAGGATTTCGGCGGCCACCACCCACTTGTCTTCCTCCAACCCCGTCTCCACGGTCACGACCTGATAGTTCATGGTGCCGGTCGCCTTCACCGCGATCGGCTCCGGGATTTGCACCACCAGGTCGGGCTTGCCGATGGCCCATTCGCCGTCGCCGAAACTGCGGGCGAGCGGAGCGTCGGCCTTCTCCCCTTCCGGCAGGCCGTCGGCGAGCCACGCCAGGAGCCGTTCCTTGTCGGCGGCGGGCAGGCTGCGGTCGTTCTTAAACGTCCGGTGTTCGCCCGTCTTCTCCGCCGTGGAGGCGTGCCACACCGGCATCCGGTCCTCTTTCACCACCTTCTTCACCATCCCCTTGTGCGCCTTCACCTCGTCGAGAGTTTCCAACCCGAACGGCCCGACCCCGCCCTTGCGGTGGCACTCCTGGCAGTTCTGCTGAATCAGCCGGCTGGCGAAGTTGTGGTACGTCGTCTTGGCGGCAGCCACCTTCACGTCGGCCAAATCCAGGGCACAGCCGGGTGCCGTGGTGGCGGCGATTTTCGGTTCGCTGCCGGCCAGCACGGCGTCGATGGCGTTCTTGGCGTACTGGTGTTTGGGGGCGTCGGTGCTGTACCCGAGGCCGTACTGGTCGTCGATCGCCCCGTGGTACTTGACCGTGCGGGTGGCATCGAGGACGAACACGTCGGTGGTGCTGACCGCCCCGAGTTGTTTGCACAGTGTGCCGTCGGCGTCGTGCAGGACGGGGGCCTTCACCCCGGCGGCGTCGGCCAGTTTGGTCATGTCGTCCGGTTTGTCGGTCTTCACCGCACACACCAGCACGAAGGCCACCCCCTTCGCCGCGTACTCCTTCTCCAGGGCGGCGACGGCGGGCAGGTACTTCTTGCTGAGCGGGCAGGTGGAACTGGTGACGACCACCACCGCGGCCTTCTTGTCCTTCATCGCGGCGGCGAGCTGAAACTTGTCCCCGCCGAGAGCGGTGGCCGTCAGGTCCGGGGCCATCAGCCCGACGCCCGCGTGGGCGGCCGGCTGAGGCTTCGGCCCTTCCGCCTTGTCGGCGAGGGCGACGCCCGCCAGGACCGACACGGCGGCGAGGGAGGCGACGAGACGCGAAGGCATCGGGTACACTCGTGGCGGAGGGGGTGAACGACGAACCCGGAAGGGCGTGGAGTATTACACCGGCCGGGCGGGGTGGGTTTCAACGGCAAAGGTGAGACGTGTGTTGGGGGTTGGGATACACCATCCCCCGCCGGTGGACGCCATAAGGACGACGGGGTATGGAGTCTCTCGCCTCCTGGACCACCCGGCATCGTCCCGACCCGCGCGCGTGTCTTGCCACGGTACACCCGGAACATTCCACCCAGTCCAACTTTTTTCCGGGAACGTCGGGATTTCCGATTGCGTCCCTTTCTCAGATCGGTACACTTGCGACCAGAGGTGGAGATTCCGTCTCCGCTCTCAACGCTCAACTCGCCGACGGAGTGGGCGACTGAATCTGCCTAGGGGTAGTCGGATCAGTCGCCGGACGACGGGATGCGAGACTCGGCGGGCAACCGCCGGGAATCGGCCCGCCCGTCAACACGCCGCGCGGCTCTTCCAGGAGGACCGTCCGATGCGGTTCACGTTCCGGCTGCTCGCGGCCGCCGCTGCAGTAGCACTGTCGGCTGGTGCCGCAAACGCGGCGCCGATCAACATCGACAACTTCACCTCATACAACAGCGTTCCCGGCGCGACCGGCGTACAAAGCACGAACACGCCGAATGCCTACTCGAACTGGATTCAACGGCCGTCGGGTGTCGGAGAACGCGGCTTTGAGACCGCGGCCGGTTTTACCCTCCCTGCTACGATGACAATTACCGAGACAGGCCTGAGCGGGGTCCTGGGGGGTCAGCGGAAGAGCACGATCGAGTTCACCAGCCTGACTTCGCCTTCCAACGGTCAACAGGTCCGCGGCGTGATGGACACGAGTGGTCCCGGTGTCCTCAGCTTCAATCAAGACAACTTGGCGAACGGGAAGTTGACTCTCCAATACAACTTCGCTGCCACGAATTTTGCGACACACGCCGGACTGGCGATCGATTTCTTGAACATTGAAGCCGGAACAACGACGATCACCGTCACCATCACAGACGGCGGGTCTAGCACATCGTCCCAGACCTTGAACATCCCTCCGCCTGGCACGGGACCGTTTACCCTGTTCTTGCCATTCACTGGCTTCACAGGCACGGCAAACCTCGCGACCCTCACGAGCATCTCGTTCGTGATCGACGGCTCGACCTCGCAAGACTTTGGCATTAACAACCTGTACGCCTACGAAGTCCCCGAGCCGATGTCGCTCACCGTGTTCGGCGTCTTGGCCCTCGGCGGGGTCGCCGCCGTCGCCCGTCGCAAACTGCTCGCCCGCAAGAGCGTCGCCTCCGCCGCCTGAGGGATGAACTAAAGTCACTCCGAGCGAACGGGCAGGAGGCCTCCTGCCCGTTTTTCTTTTCCGCCCCGCCACGCTCCGGGCACCGGACGCCGCGATGAACTCCACCACCGTACCCACACCGCCCCCGCCCGCACCCGGCACCCCCGCACCGGCCGCGAAGGCCACCGCCATGCCCGCGTGGGTCGGCCCGCTCGGGTTCGCGGTTGCCACCGTCGCCCTCTTCTGGGACACCTTCGCCAACCTGATCACCCTCTGGGAACGCGATCAGAACTACAACCACGGTTACCTCGTCGTGCCGGTGTCCGCCGGCATCGCCGCCTGGCTGTTCGTCAAGCGGCCGGACGAACCCGGCACCCCGGACCGCCGGCTCGGCTGGATGGCCCTCGCCCTCGCCGGCTTCTGCCACCTGCTGGCCGTGCTGGTCAACTACGTCGGCATCGACTTCCTCGCCCTGTTCTTCGTCGCCCGCGGCGGGCTGATGTTCACCGGCAACCGCGCCTGGGCCGCCCGGTTCAACTTCCCGCTCGGCTTCCTCGTCTTTATGTTCCCGTTGCCCGCGCAGTGGCTCAGTTGGGTCGCCCTCCGGTTGCAGGACATCGCCGCCCGGGTGAGCGAGACCGTCCTCGGCCTGTTCGTCGAGGTGATCCGCAACGGGCACAACATTCGTATCGCCGGCATGTCGTCCGAACTGGTGGTGGCCGAAGAGTGCAGCGGCACCCGCCAGATGGTGGCGTTCGTGGCGATGGCCGCTCTGGTCGGCTTCTTCACCTCGAAGAACGGCTGGTACCGGTTGCTCCTGCTGCTCGCCTCCGTGCCCGTGGCCGTCTTCGCCAACGTGCTGCGGGTGGTGCTGATGAACGCCGGGGCGTACTGGTTCGGCACCGGGTGGCTGGGCGGCTGGCTGCACCACGCCCCGGCCCTGTTCACCCTGCCGGTCGGCTTCTTGCTCTTCTTGGCGATCGACCGCACCCTACAAGGGCTGTTCGGCAAGAAAGAGGCGACCGCACCCGTAACACCAGTCCCCCCGACTGCGGACGCCGCCCCCCCGACCCCCGCCGCCCCGGTTCCTGCCCCACAAAAAGAGAAGTCGCCGCCACCGCCCCCGCTCCCGTCCGACTTCAGCCGCCGCTGGCTGGTCGCGGCTGCCGTGGTGGTCGGGTTGCTCGGGCTGACGACGCTCTTCCAGTGGCACATCGCGGCCGGCGGGAAGGGCAGCTTCCCGAACAACCCCGGCCAGTTCGCTCAGGTGCCGACGGAATTCCTGGCCGACGACAAAACCCCGTTGTGGCGGGGGGAAGAACTCGACAAGGTGCGGGAGGAGACGCGAAAGAAACTGCCGTTCGACGCCGACGACCTCTCGTACCGCGGGTATCAAACGGTGGACGGAAGGTTCCAGGCTCTGGTGTACACGGTTCACTCCAAGATCGGGGAGGACCGCAAGCACCACCCGGAGATCTGCATCCGCGAGGTGAGCGGCGCCCCCGAAGTGCCCGGCGGGCGGAAGGCGGTCAGCCTGCTCGGCCCCGACGGCCCTCAGGACGGCCCCAAGGCCCAGCGGTTCCGCTTCTCCACCGGCGGCGGGCGGTCGATGGCCGTGTACTACTGGCACTACTCGGTGCGGCCGACCGACAGCCAGTTGGACCCGCTCCAGCGGGTGCACCAGGCGGTCGGCACCGGCAAGCCGAGCGTGACCGTCCAACTGACCACCGCCGGGGACGATCCGAGAGGGCTGGAGCTGGTCGAGCGGACACTCCTCCCCAAACTGCACGCGGCCCTGGCCGAGCAGGTGCTGCCGCCGAACACCCCCGCCGGGTGCGACCGCCTGCCGGTCGTGTTCGTGCGGTGAATAGCCGAACCCCTCACCCGGCGGCCGACGCCGCCGGGCCGCCCGTTTGATTCGCACCCCTTGACCCTCCATCCCGACGTGCCGCTATGAGCTTCCGACAGTCCCGCGGGTACAAAACGTTGCTCGTCGTCGTGTCCCTGGTCTTCCTCGGCGGGGCCGGCGTCCTGGGTTATTTCACCTTCTTCGGCGGCGGCGGGTCGGACCGCGGGTTGAAGGCGGCCGAGGGGGCGTACAAGCGGGGTGAGGAGGCGCTCGGGGCCAACCCGCAAGAAGCCTTCGAGCGGTTCGACGCCGCCGCCATCGCCGCCCAGAAGGGGCTGGACGCCTTCGCCGCCGAGACGAAGGACAAGACGGTGACGGACGAGCAGAAGAAGAACGAGGGCAAGTTGAACTGGCTGCTCGCGCGGGCCGTCCGCGACCGCGCCTACGCCAAGGCGAAGCAGGACGGCAAGCCGCTCAACGAGGCGACCGACACCACCAGCGGGAAGACGTACCGCGGGTTCATCATGATCCCGGAGGCGAACGACCGGCTGAAGGCGCGGAACCACCTGGTGCGGGCGGCCGAACTGCTGTCCGACGACCCCGAGGTGCGGCTGGAGGCCACCCGCGTCGCCCTGACCGAGCAGCCGATGAACTGGAAGCTGGTCGAGCGGCTGATGAAGGACACCCTGAAGGCCGACCCGAAGGACTCGCGGGCCAACTTCTTCCTGGCCAAGTTGGAGTTCGAGCAGCCGAACGCGGACAACGGGGCCTGGATCCCCCGCCCGGCCGACAAGCGGGAGAAGGACCGGGTGGACGAGGCGCTCAAGTACCTGAAGCAGGCGGAGGAGAACAAAGCCCCGTACTGGAGGACGGCCCACCTGCGGGCGGACATCCTGGCCTTCCAACTGGCCGGGTTCAAGGACCCCACTTCCCGCTCGGCGACCGCCAAGGCGGAGGACCTGGACAAGCTGCTGGGCGAGGCACTGGAAAAGGCCGTCCGCGGGGAAGAACTGGGGGCGCTGAGCACCTACGACGGCAACGGGTTCATCGCCGTGCAGGAGCTCGCCATGAAGCGGGCGACCGCCGGCAGCCCGCCGGACGCGGCCAAGGTGAAGCGGGTGGCCGAAACCGCCGTCACCTCCGCCGGCCTGCTGGCCGAGGCGAAGATGGGGGCCGGGTTCGTCCCGCAGGCGGGCGACGGGGTGCTCGACATCCTGCTCATGGCCAAGCGGGCGGTGGCCGCCACCGACAAGGCGTGGTGGGCGAAGATCACCACCGAGGCGGAGGCGTTCTTCGCCAAACACCCGCGGGCCGTCTCCCTGCCGGGGGCGGTGGGCAAGCGGACGCAACTGGCGGCCGACGCGGCCGCGGCGATGAAGGTGCTCGAGGACGGGGTGGAAGCGGCCCGCCAGGCGAAGGCGTCGCCCGCCCAGTTGTCCGACCTGCTGGCCGAGCTGGCCAACCTGAAGCTGCTGGCGAACGCCCCGGCCGACAAGGTGGACCCGCTCATCCAGGAGTTGCGGAAGTTGAACGCCAAGCAGACGACCGCCCGCGTCAACTACCTGGAGGGGGTGCTGGCCGAGCGGCAGGGCAAGTTGACCCGCGCCCGCCAGATGTACAACAAGGTGTTCGAGGACAAGGAGGTGAAGGGGGACAGCCCGCTCGCCTTCCTCACCCACCTGCGGATGGGGCCGGTCAGCCTGGCCGCCGGCCAGCCGGGGGCGGCCGCCGGGCACCTGTCGGTGGTGGCCGGGCGGCTGAAAAGCCCGCTCACGGCCGAGGAGAAGGCGTGGGTCGAGCAGTCCGGGCTGAACGCCGACGACGTGGTCGCCCTGCAGGTGATCGCGCTCATCCGGGTGGGGCTGGACCGTATGGCCGCTGAGGCCCGCGCCCGCCCCGGCCAGCCGGTCCCCGGGGAGATGAAGAAGCAGACCGAGGACAGCGTCGCCCCTCTGATCAAAGGCCTCCGCGCCCAGTCCGGGGCCGAGCGGTCCGCCCGCCTCGCCCTGGCCGAGTTCGAGCTGGCCTGTCGAGACAAGGAGGCGGCCGAGAAGCAGATCACCGCCCTGACCGCCGACTACCCGGCGGACGTGACCGTCCTCCGCGCGGACGTCGCCCGCCTGCTCCTCCCGGCCGAGGGGAAGAAGGAGCCGGACACGGCCGCCGTCGGAAAGGCCGACCTCCGCATCGACGGCTTCCTGAAGCTGAACCCGGACAGCCGGGCGGGCAAGCTGTTCAAGGCCGAGTGGCTCGTCCGCACCCGCCGGGCGGACGAGGCGGTCGCCTTCCTCCAGTCGCCCGAGAACTTCCCGGACAAGGACGACGTGGTCAAGCGGCTGCTAGCCGGCGCGCTGCTGCAGGCCGGCAACCGGGACGAGGCGAAGAAGGTGCTCGACCAACTCCCCCGCGACGCGGGGGTCGAGTTGGCCGTGTTGCAGGCGGCCGGCAGCAAGGAGGAGATGGAGAAGGGGCTGAAGTCGGCCATCGGCAAGTACGAGAACAACGGCCTGCTGCGGCTGTACGACGGGGTGCTGAAGATGAACGACGGCAAGTTCGAGGAGGCGGTGGCCGAGTTCCGGGCGGCCGGCGAGTTCAACACCGTCGCCCCGGCCGCCACCGCCCTGGTGCAGCGGGCGCTCATCGCCTACGCCGGGGCCGACCGCAAGAAGGCCACCCCGTTCATCCACGGGCTGATCGCCCAGACGCCCGACCAGCCGGGGCTGTACCAGGCGGCCGCGCTGGCCGCCAAGTACGCCGACGACATCGGCGCGCCGACCGACCAGTGGGGGCCGAAGAAGAGCATGTACGCGGCCGCCAACCAGTGGGCCGCCCTGGCGAGCGCCACCGGCCAAACGCCGGACGCGGTCGGCATGGTGAAGGTGGCCTACCACGAACTGGCCGGCGCCCCACTGCTCGCCCGCCAGGAGGCCCAGAAGGTGGTGGCCGCCACCCCGAAGGAGAAAGACCCGCCCACCCCCGCCGTGCTGTACCTGGCCCAGTCGTACCTGTTCGGCCCGTACCCGGACGCGGCCAAGGCGAAGGAGTACGTCGACCTGGCGAACAAGGCGGCGAAGGCCGACAACCCGGCCCCGTCGCTGCTCGAAGGGGCGTTACTGGAGCGGACCGGCAAAGCCGACGACGCGGCCAAGCTGTACGAGCGGATGATGACCCAGTACCCGACCAACCCCGCCCCATACGCCCGCCGGGTGGAACTGGCGGCGAACGCCAAGCAGCCGGGCGAAGCGGTCAGTTGGGCGAAGAAGTGGATGGACAAGATGCCCGACGACGCGGGCGCCCTGACCGAACTGGTGCGGCGGCTGGCCGAGGCGGGTGAGGCCGATACCGCCGGCAAGGCGGCCGACGAGTGGACGGCCAAGCACCTGGACAAGGCGAAGGCGGAGATGGCCGGTGCCAAGCCGCCGCCGCCGGCCGACCAGCAGGCGAAGGTGATGGCCGGGGTGCGGGCGGTCGGCCAACTGTCCGCCGCCACCGGCTTGTTCCGGGCGAAGAAGTACGCCGAGGCGAAGGCGCGGGTGGAGGCGGTGCTGAAGGACGAACCGGAGTCGGTCGCCGCCCAGCTGATGGCCGGGGACATCGCCATCGCCAACAAGGACTGGGACACGGCCGACAAGTTGTACCGCGAGCGGCTGAAGAAGGTGGCCGACGACTACGTGGCGGCGAACAACCTGGCGTGGGTGCTGTCCGAACAGAAGAACAACCCGGCCGAGGCGCTCAAGCTGCTCGACCACGCCCGGCTGAGCGGGAACGACACCCCGGTCGGCGTCGAGCGGCTGCCGGCCGACTTCATCGACACCTACGGGCGGGTGTACTTGAAGCTGAACACCAAGGAGCACTTCCAGGCGATGGAGAAGATGCTCGACCCGGCCGTGCGGCGGTACCCGGACGACCCGCGGCTGCACTACCTGCTCGGCGTGGCGAACGCCGGCCTGGGGGTGAACTCGAAGGCGGCCACCAGCCTGGCGAAGGCGATCGAGCTGGCTTCCGACCCGAACGTGCGGGGCGTGCCGGACGACCAGAAGGCGGAGACGAAGCAGGCGGCCGAAGCGGCCAAGGCGAAACTGGGCGGGAAGTGACCCGCACGGGCGAACCCCGTCCGCAAGAGCGGCGGGTGCCGGCCACTTCTGGCTCGCACCCGCCACCCTTGCGGGCGGGGTTCGGCGTTCACGCCGCCGCCTTGAGCGCCTCCAGCGCGGCCGCGTAGTTCGGCTCGTTGGTCACCTCCGGCACGTACTCCACGTACGTCACCGTGCCCGTCTTATCCACCACGAACACGCTGCGGGCGAGCAGCGCCAGCGGCAGCCCTTCGAGCAGCACCCCGTACCCGGTGCCGAAGCTGTGGTTGTGGACGTCGCTCAGCGTCTGCATCGACTTCACCCCCTCGGCCGAGCAGAACCGCTTCTGGGCGAACGGCAGGTCCAGGCTGACGGTGTAGCACGCCACCGAGTCGCCCAGTGCCGCCAGCCCGTCGTCGAACCTCTTCGTCTGGGTGCTGCACACCGGGGTGTCGAGGGACGGCACCACGCTGAACAGCCGGGCCTTCGCCGGGGTGTCGGCCAGGGTGACGGGGGCCAGCCCGCTCAGGCACTTGAAGTCGGGGGCTTTGTCCCCCGGCTTGATCTGCGGGCCGACCAGCGTCTTCCCTTCACCCTTGAACGTGACCGCGTTCGCGCGCTTCTGCATGGTGTGCTCCGGTAAAGAATCGGCACCGCCTTAGATACGCGGCGGGCGTGGTGACGGCGACCCGCCCGCGGGTCCGGTGGTGCGGCCGGCCGCCGGTGAGAAGCCGTTCATCGAGCCCGTTCGGCTCGCCCCGGGCGGTCGGGGTGCGTTACAATCACCCGTGCCCGGTTCCACCCCGTGTCGCCCGCATGCGAATCGCCATCGTCAACGACCTGACCCTCGCCCGTGAGGTGCTCCGCCGGGTGGTCCTCTCGGTGCCTGGGCACACCCTCGCGTGGGAGGCGGCCGACGGCGAGGAGGCGATCGCCCGGGCGGCCGCCGACCGCCCGGATGCGGTGCTCATGGACCTGGTGATGCCGAGGGTGAACGGGGTGGAGGCGACGCGGGCGATCATGCGACGGTCGCCGTGCCCGATCGTGGTGGTGACGGCCACCATCCCCGGCAACTACGAACTGGTGATGCAGGCGATGGGGGCGGGCGCGCTGGACGCGGTGGAGACGCCGGTGCTGTCGGCCGGCGGGGTGGTGCAGAAGGCGGAGCCACTGCTCGCCCGGCTGTCCAAACTGGTCGCGGCCTCGCGGGGGGTGCCGGGGTCCGGGTACGCCCCCGCCCACCGCCAGCGGGTGATGACCCCCAACGCCGCCGACAAGCCGATGACGTCGAAGTCCTTGAACCTGCCCCCGCTGGTCCTCCTCGGCTCGTCCACCGGCGGGCCGGAGGCGCTGGCGACGGTCCTGGGGGCGTTACCGGCCACCTTCCCCGCGTGGGTCCTCATCGCCCAGCACATCGCCGCCGACTTCGGCACCGGGCTGGTGTCGTGGCTGGGCGAGCGGTGCAAGCTGCCGGTGCGGGCGGCGAAGGACGGCGACCCGCCGGCGGCCGGCACCGTGCAGGTGGCGGTGAGCAACGACCACCTGGAACTCACCGCCGACCTGGTGCTGAGGTACACGGCCAGCCCGCGGTCGTGGCCGTATCGCCCGTCGGCCGACGTGCTGTTCGCCAGCGCCGCCGCCGTGTGGCCCCGCCGCGGGCTGGCAGCACTGCTCACCGGCATGGGGCCGGACGGGGCGGACGGGTTGCTGCGGTTGAAGTCGGCCGGGTGGCACACCATCGCCCAGGACGAGGCGACGAGTGTGGTGTACGGCATGCCGAAGGTGGCGGCCGAGAAGGGGGCGGCGGTGGAGGTGCTGCCGCTCCCGCAGATCGGCCCGACCCTCGCCGGCCGGCTGATGGCCCCGCGGTGAGACGGGGCAAAGGCCAGAGGACAGACGCCAGAAGGCGGTATCGACCGGTGAACTGCCCCCGGCCCTCGGCTCAGATGCCCGACCCCTCCTTCTCGTCCACGTGCAGGCCGCACTCCTTCTTGGCGGTGCCGGCCCAGCGGCCGCTCCGCTCGTCCTGGCCGGGCGGCACCGCCTTGGTGCACGGCCAACAGCCGACGCTCGGGTACCCGCGGTCGTGCAGGTCGTTGTACGGCACGTCGTGCTTGAAGATGTGCCCCCACACCTCCTTCTTCGTCCAGTTCAGCAGCGGGTTCACCTTCACCAGCCCGAACTTCTTGTCCCACTGGACCACGCTCGCCACCCCGCGGTCGTCGGTCTGGTCCTTGCGGATGGCACTGATCCAGGCTCGCGGGGCGTGCCGCGCCAGGGCCGCCCGCAGGGGCACGATCTTGCGGTCGTGACAACACTGGGCCGGGTCGGTCTGGTGGACCGGCAGGCCGTGCCGTTTCTCGTACCCGCTGACCGTGGTGTCCGGCCGGACCAGTTCCACCTCGATGCCGTACTTCTGCCGGATCCGCTCCCGCACGTCGAGCGTCTCGGGGAACTGGTAGCCGGTGTCCAGGTTGATGAACGTGACCCCCGGCTCGATGCGGCTGAGCATGTCGATCAGGCAGCACCCCTCGGCCCCGAAGGCCGTCGCCATGAGCAACTTCGGATGGAACCGCCGAACCGCCCAGGTCAGGATTTCCGTCGGGGGGGCATGGGCGAGCAACTCGTTGGCAGCCGCGATCTCGTCGGCAGACAGGTCGGCGGGCATCGGTTCATTCCAGTGGAGTGCGAAAGGAGTTATCGGCATTCTGGGGGGGTGGTCAACCGCCCCGCCGGTTTCGCTGTCCGGTCCAGGGCGGGTGGCACGCTTTCAAAGGGGGAAACAGTTGCGACCGCCGACCGCGATCGGGTAGAATCGTCCGCACACTCGCATTGGCGTTACGACCGATGAACCAATCCCGGTGCTCCCGTTGCGGCACCCAGGCCGAGACGCTCGCCCCGAGCGGCTTGTGCGAGACGTGCCAGTCCGAATCCGATGCCACCATCCTGGCCCGCACGTCGGTCGCCGAACGGGTGTTCACCCGGCCGATCGACGACACCCGCACCCCGCCGGCGGCAGCCGGGTTCGGGCTGCTGCCGCACGGCGGGTACCGGTACGTCGAGCGGCTCGGCGGGGGCGGCATGGGGGTGGTGTTCCGGGCGGTGCAGCTGGCCACCGACCGCACGGTGGCGGTGAAGAAGCTGCTGCCGCACAGCTACACGCGGGGCGGGATGGGGCGGTTCGTGGCCGAGGCGAAGGCCATCTCGGCGGTCGATCACGACAACGTGGTGCGGGTGTTCGACTTCGTCCCCGACCCGACCGACCCGCTGCTGGTGATGGAGTTCGTCCCCGGCCAGCCGCTCTCGGTCATGCTCAAGGACGGCGGCCCTCTCCCCCCGCTCCGGGCGGCCGAGGTGATCGCCGCCGCCGCCCGCGGGGTGCAGGCGGCGCACGACGCCGGGGTGATCCACCGCGACCTGAAGCCGGGCAACCTGCTCGTCACCCCGGACGGCAAGGTGAAGGTGGCCGACTTCGGCCTGGGCAAGCGGGTGGACGCCCCGGACGGGGTGACCGAACCCGGCCAGGTGGTCGGCGGCACGCCGGGGTTCATGGCCCCGGAGCAGGTGGACGAACAGTACGGCAAGCCGGGTAAGCCGGCCGACGTGTGGGGCCTGGGCGCGTGCCTGTACGCGGCCGTCACCGGCAAGTCGCCGTTCCCGAGCGGGAAAGCGGCCGCCCACCGGGCGGTGTACGAGCCGGTCGTCCCGCCGCGGCGGCAGAACCGCCGCGTCCCGCCGGCCCTGGAGGCGGTCATCCTCGCCTGCCTGGAAAAGGACCCGGCCCGGCGGTACCCGTCGGCCGCGGCGCTGGCCGACGACCTGGAGCGGTTCTGCCGCGGCGAATCCACCGTCGCCCGCCCGCTCCCGTGGGTGACGCGGGCGTGGCGGCAGGTGCGGGCCACCCCGCGGGCGGTAGCCGCCGCCTGGCTGGTGGCCCTCATCGGCCCGCTCGCCGTCGGCATCGCCGTCGCGGCCATCCCCCGGCCGTCGGCCGAAACGCCCGAGCAGGTGCACGCCCGCTGGCAGAAGGGGTACGCCGCCGGCCAGACGGTGACGGCGGTGCCGACGGCCGGGCTGCCGGCGTGGAAGCGGTGGGTGCTCGGGCGGGCGGAGATCACCGACTCACCGGACGACGACGGGGCGGCGTACCTGACCCCCGGCGGCACCAACGTGCTCACCGTGTTCGACCCGCCGGGCGAGTCGTACACAGCCTCGTTCGACCTGAAGCACCGGACGGTGGTGGACGCCGCCGACCCCGAGACGCAGGTCGGCGCGGTGCTGTTCCACGAGCGGTTCGCCGACGAGCGGGTGTCGGTCGATCGGTACCTGACGGTGTCGTTCGCCGATTACGACGTCCAGTGGTGGCACGGCAAGCCGGACGGGCGACAGCCGGTGAACGTCGTCTTCTGGTACTCCATCCACGACACCGCCCTGCGGGCGTCGTTCACGCACAGCTACGCCCTGCGGGCGCACGCCCACCAGTTCGACGCCGGGCGGACGGTGTCGGGCAAGTGGCGGCGGGTGGTGGCCGAGGTGACGCCGGCCGGGGTGCGGCTGCTGTGGGCGGCCGACGCCCAGGCGACCGACGCCGAGCCGGTCCCGTTCGCCAGCTTCACCGCCGCCCAACTGCACGATCACTGCAAGACACACCGCGAGATCGCCGCCCGCAAGCACACCCTGCCGGACGCCCTGCCACCGGTGTGGGGGCCGGCCGGCGGGGTGGGCGTGTCGGCCTTCCGCTCCGGGTTGGCGTTCCGCTCCGTCACCGTCCGACCCTCCCCCTGATCCGAGGTCATTCGCCCGTGGCCACCGTCACCATCACCGTCCCGCTCAACAACGGGGACGCCTTCCCCGCCACCATCCAGGGCACCTACTCCCTTCTGGCCGCCGCCAAACCGGACGACCCGCCGCCACCGCCGCCACCGCCGCCACCACCGCCGGTCGTCCCCATTGCCGTGAACATCCGGAACGAGGGGACCGGGGCGGAGATCGATGACACCGCCAGCGGCAGCAACGGCGACTGGAACCTGGCCAAGCCGACCGGGCTGGCCAGCGGCACCTACACCATCACCGCCAGCCTGCTCGGCGCGTCGGATTCCAAGACGGGCATCGTCAACTGACGGCCGATGCCGCCAGGGGTCTGGTGGTCGGCTCCGCACGGCCGCCTTTCACGCGGAAGGCGGCTGTCGGCTCGCACCCGCTCTCGGTAGACTGCCCCTCGCACCCTCCCCACGCCCGCCCCGATGTCCACCTCCCGCTGCCTCCGGTGCGGTCAACCCGCCGACACGCTCGCGGCGAGCGGGCTGTGCGAGACGTGCGTCGGGGTGTCGGACGAGACGCGGCACATCAACCCCGCCGCCGGCACCGACACTTACGACCCCGTCGGGCCGGAGACCGGGTTCGGGGTGCTGCCCCCGGGCGGGTACCGGTACGAGGAGCAGATCGGGGCGGGCGGGATGGGGGTGGTGTGGCGGGCGGTGCGGGTGTCCACCGGGCAGGTGGTGGCCATCAAGAAGCTGCGGGCGGAGTGCTTCACCGCCGCCCTCCTGCGGCGGTTCGTGGCCGAGGCCCGCACCCTCGCGGCGGTGATACACCCGAACGTGGTGCGGCTGGACGACTTCATCCCCGACCCGGCCGACCCGTTCCTGGTGCTCGAGTTCGTGCCGGGCGAGTCGCTCGCCCACCACCTGAAAACGGCCGGCCCGCTGCACCCGGACCGGGCCGCCCGGCTGACGGCCGAAGCTGCCCGCGGGGTGCAGGCGGCGCACGACGCCGGGGTGATCCACCGCGACCTGAAGCCGGGCAACCTGCTCGTCACCCCGGACGGCAAGGTGAAGGTGGCCGACTTCGGCCTGAGCAAACAACTGGCCGAGGTCGAGGCGGAGGAGCCGCTGTCGGCGGCCGGCGGGACGTCCTCAGCCCCGACCGTGTCTCTGACCGCCGTCGGCCGCCTGGCCGGGGGCACGCCGGGGTTCATGGCCCCGGAGCAGGTGGACGAGTCGTTCGGCCCGGTCGGCCCTCCCGCGGACGTGTGGGGGCTGGGGGCCTGCCTGTTCAACCTGCTGGTGGGTCAACTGCCGTTCCCGCCGGGCCGGGAGAACCTGGAGCGGGTGACCACCGACCCGCTCGTACCGCCGCACGAGCTGAACCCGGCGATCCCGGCCGACCTGTCGGAGGTCGTGGCCAAGTGCCTGCGGAAGCGACCGGCCGACCGCTACCCGACCGCGGCCGCCCTGGCCGAGGACCTGGACCGCTACCTGGCGCGGGGGTCCACCACCGCCCGCCCGCACCCGTGGCTGACGCGCGCCTGGCGGCGGGTGCGGCGGGCGCCGATCCTGGCCGCCCTGATCGGTGCGGTCGTCACGGCGACCGCGGTGGCCGGTGTAGTCGTCCTGATGAACGCCAACCCGCCGGACCCCCTCGACGAGCACAGGACCGCCCTCCGCGCCGGGCGACCGGTCACCCTCGTGTCGACCGACGGACTCCCGCGTTGGCACCACTGGATGGCCGGCGGGGCGCTGTTCTCCCCCAACGAGATGCGGGACGGCGGGATCCAGTTCCAGACGGCCGAGGACAGTTACCTCGCCCTGCTCGACGACCCGGTCGTTGACTCCTTCCGCCTCGAAGCCGAACTGCGGCACGTGGCCGCCCGCCCGCCGGCCGGCCGGGTCGGGCTGTTCGTCGGGTTCGCCGACCACCCCGACCCGGCCGGCGGGGTGACGCGGTGCTCCTGCCGCTGGCAGTTCAGCGACTACTGGGACGCGTCCGAGTTGGAGGAAGTGGTCCAGCCGTCGCACGCCGCCGTGCTGGTCAGCCAACCCGAGTTCCAGGCGGTGGCGGGCGACGTGCCGAAGGTGCGGGACACCTACCTGGACCGCTACCGCTTCCCCCCCGCCCTGCTGGCCGGGGGGAAGTGGCGGAAGGTGGCCGTCGAGGTGACCGCCGGCGGCGTCACCGCCTTCTGGTGGGACGACAAGGCGAATCAGTGGGTGCGGGCCGCCCGCGGCGACGCCGCCCGCATCGACACGAAGCGGAGGGAATGGGCGGACGGGTTGGCCGAGGCCTTCGCCCGCCCGGTCCGCCCGCCCGTCTGGTCGCCCCGCGGCGCGCTCGGCGTGTACGCCTCGAACGGCACCGTCTGTCTGCGGAACGTCACCCTGACCCCCCTGGAGTGAACTCGCCCATGGCCATGCCCCCGGCCCCCCCCGGACTGACCCCGCCGGTCATCAGTTCGCCCCTGGTGAACGACACCGTCCCGCTCACGTTCACCGCCATCGGCACGTTCGTGGACGTCGCCGGGTCGACCGAGATCTGGTGCAAGCTGGACGCCGGGGCCAAGTCGAAGGCGACGATCAACTCGCCCCGCGCCGGGGTGTGGAAGTGCACCCTGACCACCACCGCCGGCTCGCACAAGCTGGTGGTCGAGCGGTTCGTGAGCGGGGTGTCGGACGGGAGCGCCGAGACCGACCCGTTCACCGCCGCCGACCCGCCGGCCGTGACCCTCACCAACCTCAACCAGGGCGATTCGAAGCCGAACGGGTTCGCCGTCACCGGCGGGGTGAGCGGCGGCCGGATGGTCAGCACCGCCCTGGTCCCGCTCGACAGCACGGTGATGGAAACCCCGCAGGCGGTCTCGGTGGGCGGTGCCACCTGGGACAGCAGCCTGGGTGCGGCGAAGGCCGGCATCTTCGAATACGTGGTGAGGGCCGCCGCAATGCTCGACCCGACCGACGTGGTGGTCACCCGCGTCGGCCAGTTGGAGATCACCTGAGCCGTACGGGAGGGAGATCACCCGCCGGCGACCGCCTTGCGGTAGCGGTAGCCGGCGTCCACCTGCTCGAACCCGAGGGCCTTGCAGATGCCGATGCCGGCCGGGTCGTCGCCCCACACCTGCAGCTCGGCGACGGCGTAGAACTGCTCCTGCAGCAGCTTCAGCACGTTCGCCAGCAGGAACTTGGCCAGCCCCTGGCGGCGGACGTGGGCGCGGATCTCGACGTCGAAGATGCCGGTCGCCGGGCGGTTCCAGGAGGCGCTGAACCCCTCCAGGTCCCAGTTCACCAGCCGCCCGGCCGGGGTGCCCGTCATCTTGTCGATCACCCGAAACTCGGTCGGCTCGAGGGTGCCCCACTGGCACTCCTCCCACCAGTTCTGGCTGACCGTCGGCCGCACCATCTGGATGTCGTACCGCCGCCGCAGGCCGACGAACCGCCCGTCGGCCACTTCCACGGGGGATTCCAGGTTCCGCTGGAAGATGACGTGCTCCTCCGCCCGCTCGTACCCCATCGCCGTCAGGAACGGCTCGGCCGTCGGCTCGCTGGCCAGCACCCCCGGCGAGTTCGCCCCGCCGTACAGGCCGAACAGGAACGGGTTGTACGGCCGCTGCGAGCCGAACACCACCACGTCCGCCCCGCGGCCGGTCAGGTACCCCTCCGACCGCCGCAGCAGTTCCCGCCCGATCCCCCGCCGGCGGTGGCTCGGCCGCACCACCACCGCGCACACCACCCCGCCGGTGTCCAGCCCG
>CAYMHO010000138.1:0-11684 GCA_964390195.1 uncultured Fimbriiglobus sp.
GCCGCTTGCGAGCCGCCGCCAGCCGGGAGAGCACCGTCCCCCGCGGGATGCCGAGCAGGTTCGCGGCGTGGTCGGTGGTGTGCCCTTGCAGGTAACAGACGACCACCGGCACCCGCAGGCGGTCGGGCAGGCCGGCCACCTCCTCGTCGAGGATGGCCGACTGCTCGGCGGACACGACCGCGTCGGGGGCGGGCGGGGCGACCGGCTCGAAGGCGAGTGCCGCCGGCGGGAGGCGACGCCGCATCCGCAGGCAGACCCGCAGGGCCACCCGATGCAACCACCCGGCCACCGCCCCGCGGACCGCCCCGGCCTTGCGGGCCAGCACCAGGAAGGTGGCCTGGAAGGCGTCCTCGGCGGCGTGGGCGTCACGCAGCACCCGCCGGCAGGCGGCGAGCACCAGCGGCCCGTGCCGCCACACCAGCAGCTCGAACGCGGCCTGATCGCGGCCACGGGCGAACCGCTCCAGCAGCACGGCGTCCGACAGCGGGTCGCCGTCGGGCGACCGCCGCACGAGGGAGGTCAGGAGTTCACCGATGCGGGCCATACTCACCCGACAAGAGGCACCTACCCGGACCGCGATGCGCGCTTTCAAAACTTGGGCACGCGGATGACGCGGATTCCAGCGCGGATGAACGCAGATGAAGACAGAGAAATTCTCTTCAATCCGTGTTCATCCGCGATGGAATCCGCGTGCCGCTTTGGATGATGTCACTTCTTCTCCGCCGCCGAGGTGTGATCCGAATTGATCTTCCACCCCTCGTCCCCGCTCCACCGCATCGTCAGGGTGAACAACCCGTGCGGTTCCTCCGCTGACTTCTCGTACTTCAGGTGCCACCGCCCGCGAACGATAGCGACCTTCGTCGTGTGAGCCTCCACCGTCACCTCGCTGAACGTCAGCTTGCCCATCTCCTTGCCGTCCGCCTTGTACCGCTTGAAGTAGCGATCCTTCGTGGCCGCGAACCCGGTCGTCACGGTATCACCCGACGCGAACCGCAGGTGTTCGGTGTCGCTGTACCCGGCCATGAACCCGTCCAGGTCGCCGCGGTTCCACGCCTCCACCTGGGCGTCGAGCACCGCCCGGATGTCGGCTTCGGCGGTGGGGAGGACCTGCTTGTCGATCATCGGTCGCGCGTGTTCGCGGATGACGTCGGCGGTGCGGACGAGCAGGTACACGTTGAACGCCAGCGACACCACGAGTGCGACCGCCAGCAGGCACGACGGGCCACGCACGGATTTGGACATGGGCGAACCTTCAGAGTGGGGTCACTTCTCCAGCACCGGGTCGAGCCAGACGCAGTGGGCGTCGTGGGCGCTGCCTTCGGCCTTCGTCTCCAGGGTGATGGCCCGCGCGCCGGTCACGTCGATGTCGAAGTCGATGACCGCCTTCCGCCGCTTGAGGGATTGGGACCAGATCTGCTTGCCGTCCTTGTACACGGTGAACGTGGGCGTGCCCCAGGCGTCGTTGTCGTGCCAGTCGTCGTTCAGCGCCACCTTCCCCTTCAGCCGCCGCACCTGCCCGCCGAGGGCGAAGCTGGCCCGCGCCGTCGTCCCCGCCCCCTCCGGCGGGTGCATGGCGACGGCGTGGTCGTAGTACACCTTGTTCACCACCACCCACCGCCCGTCGTCCGCGCCCATCGCCCCGTTCCGCCCGTACTTCCACGCCCCCTGCGACACGTCATACGGCTCCAGGTCGGACAGGTAGTACGGGCCGCCCCCGCTGAGCGCCGGATCGACCTCGAACGGCTTCCGCTTCGGGTAGGCGGTGGCGTCCTTTTGTACCGGGGCCTTCGGCCGCCCCTGCGGGTTGTTCCCCCACGGGTCGTTCGCCTTCCGCTGCTGCTCCTCGACCCACTGCTCGTTCTTCTGCACCAGCTCGTCGCGGGCTTTCTTCACGCTGGTCACGAACCACCAGATGGCCCCCCCGCAACTCGCCAGCACGACCGCCAGGACGGCCAGCAGGGTCCAGAGCCACGCCAGGCTGCCCTTGCGGGTCGGCGGCTTCCGCGGGGCGTCGTCCTCGTCGTCATCGTCGTCGTCCCACTCCTTGCGGTACTTCCGCTTCGGCTTCTTTTCCTCGTCGTCGTCCTTCGTCCGGCGGGCGGTGCCGCCGCCGCGGGATGGCTTGTCCAAGGAGACGCTCGACCCGCACGCCGGGCACTTGACCGACGACTTGCCAGCTCTCACCTTCACCCTCTCGTCGCAGTCCGGGCAGGTGGCGAACTCGCTCATGGTGGGCGGCCTCGGGCGGGGGTGGTCACCCGCGGGTTCACACCCGCGGTTCACCTGGACAGGTCACACCGGCACTTCCTTCCCCTCGGCGGCGCTCCGCCGCAGGGCGTCCATCACCTTCAGGCTCTTCACCGCCTCGTCCGGGTTCGGGTACGGCTCCCGCTTCTCCCGCACGGCCGCGGCGAAGTCGTCCAGCATGTGAACCATCTGGTTCTCGCCTGGCGTTTCGACCTCTTCGATCACCGCCCCGAAGTCGCCGTCCTGCCGGAGCACCTGGAACACCGCCCGGTCGTCCGGGATCCACATGTTCGGCACCCGCACGACGCTCTCGCTGCCGACGATCTCCACCCACGTCCGCAACGGGTGGGTGAACCCGCAGTCGAAGTTGCACGTCCGCCCGTCGGCGAACGTCCACACCCCGCTCATGGCCACGTCCACCCCGTTCACCATGACCGCCTTGGCGAACACGCTCACCGGCTCCGCTCGCATCCACCAGCGGATGGCGTAGGTGGTGTAGCAGCCGACGTCGAGCAGCCCGCCGCCGCCGGCGTGCGGTTGCATGCGGATGTTGTCCGTCGGCAGTCCGGCCAGGTTGAAGGTGAACGCGGCGTTCACCTTCTTCACCTCGCCGATGGCCCCGCTGTCGAGGAACTTCCGCAGCTTGTGCGTCCGCGGGTGGTGCGGCCACATGAACCCGTCCATCAGCCGCACGCCCTTGCTGCGGGTGTACGCGATCAGCTTCTCGGAGCTGGCGGCGTCGCACGTGAGCGGCTTCTCGCACAGGACGTGTTTGCCGGCGTCGGCCGCCTTCCGCGTCCACTCGTCGTGCAGGTGGTTGGGCAGCGGGTTGTACACGGCGTCGATGTCCGGGTCGGCGAGCAGCGCCTCGTAACTGCCGTAAGGCTTGGCGATGCCGTCGGCTTTTGCCGCGGCAGCGGCTTTGTCCAGGCTGCGGCTGGCGATGGCGGTCAGGTCGGCGGTGGTGCTGGCTTTGAACGCCGGGATGAGCCGCCGGTTGATGCCGGCGACGCCCAGAATGCCCCAGCGGAGCGGTTTGTCAGCCATGTGAAGCCTCGACGGGTTGGGCGGTCAACTTACGCCCGCGAACCCTCCCCCGCCAGCCGGTGTCGGGTGGGGTATGGCCCACCCGACCGGCGACGAACTGGCGTTGCTCAAGGCGGTCGCGTCCCGCCCGGACGACGACCTGCCGCGGCTGGTGTACGCCGACTGGTTGGACGAGCACGGCCGCGGCGAGCGGGCCGAGTTTATCCGGTTGCAAGTGGCCCACGAGCAGCCACTCAGCGGGTGGGAGCGGGCGACCGTCCGCGAGCGGATGAACGGCCTGCTGAACGACCACCGGGCGGAGTGGTTCCGCGAGTTGCCCCGCTGGGTGCGGCAGTGGTACACCTCCCGTTGGGACGAGCGGCCGGACTACCGCCGCGGGTTCGTGGAGGAGGTGAGCGTCGTCGCCTCGCACTTCCTGCGGTTCGGCGGGCAACTGCTCGACCGCACCCCGGTCGTCAGCCTGAGCCTGTGCCACCTCGGCGGCGTGCGGTCCCACCTGGCCCGCTGCCCGTGGCTGGGGCGGGTGCCGAACCTGGACCTCACCTGGGGCCACTTGGAGGAGGAGGGGGCGGCGGCCCTGGCCCGCAACCGGCACCTGCGCGGGGTGCGGAAGCTCGATTTGTACGGGTGCGCCTTGGGCGACGCCGGCGTGCGGGTGCTGGCCGACGCCACCTCCCTCACCGGGCTGACCAAACTCGACCTGAGGTCGAACGACCTCACCCTGGCGGCGGTGAAGGCCCTCCGCGGGGCACGGTTCCTCCGCACGCTGACCGAATTGAAACTGGCAAGCAACCCGCAACTGCACGGGCACGAGGACCGCATCCGCCAGTGGTTCGACGGGCGGGCCGTCTTGTAGCCGCGACCCGGAGGGGAGCGCGTTCCGGAACGTGCTCCCCTCCGGATCGCGGCTACTTCCCGATCACCCGCTTCAGTTCGGCCCCGTGGCGGGCGGCGGCGAGGCGGTCCCGCAGGCCGACGTCGTTCCGCGAGCGGTTCGCCAGCCAGTCCAGGTGCGGCACGGCGTCGCCGTACCTCTCCTGCTGTTCGAACCAGCGGGCGGCGGTGTCTCGCAGTTCCCGGCTCGTCGGGTTCGCAGCGGTCGCCCGGTGCCACATCCGCACCGCGTCGTCGATCCGGTCCGACTCGTCGCACGCCGACGCCACCGCCTTCAGTTGTGACACGTTCAACCCGTCGCGGTCCACCGCCCCCGCCGCGGCGTCCACGAACCCCCGCCGCTCACCCGTCGGTCGCAACTCCGCCGTCGCCATCAGCACCGCCGGGTCGTCTGGCAACACACGCTCACGCAGCTCCGTCGCCGACAGCCCGCTCGACTCCTTCAGGATCGGCGTCAGCCGCTTCGGGCTGAACGTGAGCGACTGCCGCCAACTCGCCTCCGGCTTCTCACCCGCTTCCCGTTCCGTCATCCCGCGGACGAACCACACGTCGGCGTCGGTCGGCAGCACCGTCGTCGCCCGTTTCAAATGCACCACGCCCGGCTCGGCCCGCTCGAACCGCTTCGCCTTCAGCCCGAGGTGCAGGTGAACGTCCGGGTGAAGCGGGCACAGCCCGCGGGCGGTGCGGAGGTCGGCGAACGCGTTGGCGCTGTGCGGGTCGGACCTCAATTGAGCTTGGGCGAGGTCGAACCACGCCGACGGGTCGGACGGGGCTACCCGCGTGCGGAGCGACTGCCATTCGACACGAGTGGCAGTGTCATCGGTCGCTTCGGCGGCCAGTCGCAGGTCGTCCGCCCGCCACCGGCCGCGGGCGTCGAGTGCCACCGCGATCATGGCGAAGGTCAGGAGCGAGGGGAGGAGGAAGACACCGCGCTTCGTGGGTTGGGCATCCGCGGTTGTGTCCTGTTCAACTCGGAACTCGGAACTCGGAACTCGGAACTGCCCGACCATCCCCACCGCGGCCGCCGCCATCAGTGCCACGGCCGGCAGGTGGACGGCGAAATCGACGGCCGCGTGAACTGCCAGCACCACCACCGCGAACCACACCCCGAGCGCGAACGCCCCGGCCGACCGCCCCCGCAGGCGGAGGAAAGTGCGGGCCATCACCACCGGCACGCCGACCGCCAGTAGCAGCGTCAGCGTGAACCGAACGACACCCCCTTCGACCGCCGCTTCCAGGTACTCGTTGTGAGCGTGCGGGTCGAGCACGTTCGCCGGTTGGGTGGTGCGGCCGAGCGGTTCCACCCAGCGGAACGTGCCCCCGCCGCCGCCGGTCGCCCACAGCCCCGGCAGTTGCTTCCCCGCCGACTCCCACAGCGGCAGGCGATCGACCAGCGTGTGCCCGTCGTCGCGGAAGCGGTCGGTGATCGGCCCGAGGCCGAGCCACAGCACCAGCCCGACACCGACCGCCAGTGCCACGCCGACCGCCACGTTCGCCGCACGTTTCCGCCCCCACCCGGCCAGCACCGCCACCCCGATTCCCGCCACCGCCACCGCCGCCACCCCGCCGCGGGACTGCGTGAACGGGACGCTCGCCAGCATCAGCCCGAGGGCGACCGCCGCGAACAGCGACCCCGGCCGCTCGAACACCTCCAGCACAACGAGCAACCGCCCCCGCCAGCCGCTGACCGTTCGCCCGCCGTTCTTCTTCTGGTGCAGCAGGTACATCGCCCCGCCGATGCCGAACGCCAGGTAGTCCGGGTAGTGGTTGCGGCAGACGAACGGGCCGAACACCGCGCCGTCGGTTTCGACCGACCAGAACACCACCCCCGGCCGCGACGAGAAGAACTGGCCCAACCCCACCACCGCCAGCAGCACGCCGTTGATCGTGACGGCCCACGCGAACCGGCCGCGCGACTCCCGCCCGGCCAGCCAGTTGCGGGCCGCCGCGTACACGGCGAGCACGGCGATCATCCGGGCGGCGAGGGTGCGGGTGTCGTTCGGGCAGACCGACAGCGGCACGAAGTCCGATCGCGGAGACGCGGCTTCGCCGGGGAGTTGTTCGAGTTGTTCCGGGAGGAGCGTCTCGTGCCAGTTCGCCCGTGCGGGGGACAGCACCTTCACCACCCCCAGCGGCAGCGGCACCAGTTGGCACGCGGTGAACAGGATCAGCCCGGCGAGCGCACCGGAGACGAGGTCGAGGCGGAAACCGGACGCGCGGGTGACGACGGCGTGAACGGCCCAGACCAACACCAGCAGCCCGACGCCGGCGGTGAGCAGGTATTCGGCGAACGGCAGGACGCCGGCGAACGGCCACGCCGACAGGGTGGCCAGGGAAATGAGCAACCCCTCGCCACCGCGGGTCAGCCAGCGGGCGGAGAGGGGTTGTGTGTCGGGGGGGATCACGGGCGGCGGGGCGGCGAGGGGACGAAGCCCGAACCGGACAGGGTGACGCGGGTCTCGTGCCAGTTGCTCAGGTCGACGGCGCCGTCGTCGGTCGTCGTGCCGGGTGCGGCGGGGCCGTGTGCCGCGGGGGCGGCCGGCACGCGGGTGAACTGATCGGACGTCAGCACGAACGCGGACACCCCGCCCGCACCGGCGAGGACCGCCGCCAACACCAGCCCGCCCGCGATCAGTTTGCGTGCCATATCCGCGACCTCCCGAAGTCTCTCATCGAACGATGATAGCGTCTCCGGCCGACGGCGGCGACGGTTCTTTTCGTGAAGTTCCGGCGAGTGTTCTACACCTTCTCATGGCCGCCCCGGTGCCCGAACTGCCGCCGCCGCGAAACCCGCGGTACGACACCCTTGACGCCTGGCGGGGGCTGGCGTGCCTGCTGGTGGTGCTGTTCCATTGCACCTACGTCGCCAACCACGAACTGCCCGCGTCGGACACGTTCGCCTGCCGGCTCCTCCCACTGTTCGGCTACCTGTGGGTCGGGGTGCCGCTCTTCTTCGTCATCAGCGGGTACTGCATCGCCGCCGCCGCCGACAACGCCCGCCGCCGCCCGCACCCGGCCCGCCAGTTCTTCCTCCGCCGCTTCCGCCGCATCTACCCGCCCCTGTGGGTGTTCCTGGTCGGCACGGTGGTGCTTCATCTGCTGCTCACCCGCCTCCTGCCCGGCCTGCCGCTCGCCCTCTCCCCGCGCGACCCGACCGACGTGTCGGCGTGGGCGTGGCTCGGCTCGTTCACGCTCACGGAAGAATGGCGGTGGCACCTCGTCGGCCCGCCGCGAGACTACTTCATCGGGGCCGTCTGGACGCTCTGCTACGAGGAGCAGTTCTACCTGCTGCTCGGGCTGGCCGCGGTGTTCGCCCGCCGCTGGCTGTTCGCCGTCGTCGGGGTGCTCAGCCTCGGCGTGTTCCTGATCGTGTCTGACGTGATCCGCCTGCCGTTCAGCACCGACGGCTGGTTCTTCGGCGGGCCGTGGCTGGCGTTCGCGGCCGGCATCGCCGTCTACTACCGCCGCAACTACGCCACCCCGTTCGGCCGACGGGTCGTTGACGTGGGACTCTTCGCCGGGGTGGTGTGGGCCGCCCGGTCGGTGCCCGACTGGCAGACGTTCGCCCAGGGCGTGCCGTCGCAGTTGACCGTCGCCTTCGCCGGGGCGTTCGTCCTCGGGCTGCTCGAACCGTTCGACCCGGTCACGGCGAGGTGGAAGGCCCTCGGCCCGCTGCGGTGGTGCGGCGAACGCTGCTACAGCCTGTACCTCGTTCACGGGGTGGTGGTCTACCCGCTGAGCAAGTTGGCCATCCACCTCGGCGTGACCGACCCGCTGGCGACGCTCGGCCTGACGGTGCCGGCGGGGCTGGCGTCGGCGCTGGCGGTCGGGTGGGCGTTCCACCGCTGGGTGGAACGGCGGTTCCTGAACACCCCGTCCACGGAGACGCCGAAACCGGCGGTGGTGGAGCCGGAACTGGCTGCGGTGTGACATTGCGGATGGTTTCGTTTCACCTCCCCCACCGGACCGAAAAACCATCACTTGTCGGCGGAACGTCCCATGCCCGTCAGGCACTTACGGCGAATTCATCCGCCTGCCGATCGGGTCGAAATCAACCGCTACCGCTGCCGCGGTTCGCTGCCACTCCGGCAGTTCGACCTGGCAGACCGGCCCGCCGGGCGATCCCGCTTGCGTTCCGCAAACCCTCTGTGCTAAATTCGTTGTGATCGGTCCTCCGGCGGCGGGGCGTTCCCGGCGTCGAACTTGCTTGGCGCTCCCTAGCATTCCCCCGGAGCGAGGAACCTCGGGCGAACGGTTCGCCCGCGAGGTGTTCCGATGACCGCCGAACTCACCGAGCCGACGGCTCACCCGTTCTCGATCCTCGTCACCGACGACGACGTCGGCAGCCGGGACGCCATTGCCGGCGTGCTGGCCGACCGCGGGTTCCGCACCCGCACCGCCACGTGCGGCGAGGAGGCGATCGAGATCGTGCGGTTCGACACCATCCATTTGGTGGTGTTCGACCTGCACATGCCGCGGATGACCGGCCTGGAGGCGCTCCAGCAGGTGCGGCAGTTCAACGAACTGCTGCCCGCCCTGCTGGTGACCGCCGAGCCGACCCGCGAGGTGATCCGCCGCGCCCAACAGGCGCACGTGTACAGCGTGCTGCCCAAGCCGGTGAACGCCCGCCTGCTGGTGCACCTGCTCCAGCGGGCGCTCAGCACGGCCTACGGCGAGCGGTAGGCGGCGGCGAGCGAGGGGAATCCCCACACCCGGAGAGCGATCGATGAAGGTGATCCCGCTGAACGACAAGATCGTGGTGGAGCGGCTGGCGGCGGACGACAAGACGAGCGGCGGGATCATCCTGCCGGACACCGCCAAGGAGAAGCCGAAGCAGGGGAAGGTGCTGGCGACGGGCGAGGGGAAGCCGCTGGAGAACGGCCAGCGGGCGAAGTTCCAGGTGAAGGTGAACGACCGGGTGCTGTTCACCAGCTACGCCGGCACCGAAGTGACCGTGGACGGCAAGGAGTACCTGATCCTGACCGAGGACGACATCCTGGCCGTGGTGGCGTGAGCCGACGAGCCGCGACCTCGCGGGAGCGGGTGATTCAACACCCGCTCTCGCGAGGTCGCGGCTCGTTCCACACACGATCTTCAAATCCCCACCTGCCGCGGACGTTCCGACGGCCCATCCGTTTTTCCCGGAATCAACTTGGCATCGGCTGCCGGCCCGCTTATCATCCAAACAATTTTCCGCCGCCCCAGATGTGACTTCGATCGATCTCCTGCCGGCCGAACCTGCCGCCGAACGTCTCTGCGGGGCCGGGCAAGACGCGAATCGCACGTCGGGCATCAGACCTCCCGTCCCAGCATGGCCATCAACATCTACGTCGGCAACCTGCCGTGGTCCACGACCGACGCCGAGCTCCGCGACATGTTCGCGGCTTACGGGCAGGTCATCAAGGCCCAGGTGATCACGGACCGGGACACCGGCCGTTCCCGCGGGTTCGGGTTCGTCGAGATGCCCACCGAGGAGGAAGCTCAGCGGGCCATCGACGCCCTGAACAACCAGGCGATGGGCGGCCGCCCGCTGACCGTGAACATCGCCCGCCCGCGTGAGCCGCGGGGCGGTGGCGGCGGGTACGGAGGCGGCGGCGGGTACGGCGGTGGTGGCGGCGGTCGGGGCGGGTACGGTGGCGGTGGCGGCGGTCGGGGCGGGTACGGTGGTGGTGGCGGCGGCCGCGGCGGGTACGGTGGCGGCGGCGGCGGGTACGTCGGCGGGGGTGGCGGTGGCGGTTATGGTGGCGGCGGCGATGCCGGCGGCGGGTACGGCGGCGGCGGCGACGACCGGTACTAACAGCAGAGCGAACCGGCGGCGTGAGCCGCCTGGGTAGGGGGTGTGGGGGGCGTTGCCTCCCACCACCAACGGCACCCAGGCGGCTCACGCCGCCGGTTCGGCGTTCGGTGGACCGTGCGACCCGCCGGGTCGCCTCGAATGACCTCAACCCCAAACCCCCCCTCTCAGGCACCAGAGGGTATCTCCAGGGCACCACCCATGGCGAAAGAGGAAGCGATCGAGGTCGAAGGCAAGGTGAAGGAAGCGCTGGCCAACACGCAGTTCCGCGTGGAGTTGGACATCGGCGGCGAGGTGATCGCCCACATCGCCGGTAAGATGCGGAAGAACTTCATCCGGATCATCCCCGGCGACCGGGTGAAAGTCGAAATCTCCCCCTACGACCTGACCCGCGGGCGGATCATCTTCCGGGCGCGGTGAGTGTCGCCGTTCGCACCGCGAACGGACTCCCATTTATGCCGCCCGTCTACCTGGATCACGCCGCCACCACCCCCGTCCTGTCGGTCGCGCGGGACGCCGTCCTGTCCGCCCTCGCCGGCGGAATCGGCAACCCGTCCTCCTCACACGCCGCCGGTCGAAAAGGCCGCCAGTTGCTCGAAGACGCCCGCGACCGCGTGGCCGCCCTGCTCGGGGCGCGTGCGGACGAAGTGGTGTTCACCAGCGGGGCGACCGAGGCGAACAATTTG
Source organism: uncultured Fimbriiglobus sp. (assembly GCA_964390195.1). Classification (GTDB taxonomy): domain Bacteria; phylum Planctomycetota; class Planctomycetia; order Gemmatales; family Gemmataceae; genus JALHQU01. The sequence goes on from CAYMHO010000138.1 coordinate 10,669, forward strand.
GCGATCGTTGGTCTGCTTAGCCGCGAGCCGACGGCGAGCGCGCTCGCCGTCGGCTCGCGGCTAAGCTCCGCCATCGAACACCCGTGCGTGGTCGAGCCGCTCCGCCAGCTCGGCGGCGTCACCTGGCTGCCCGTCTCCCCGCACGGCGTCGTCGAACCGCGGACCGTTCTGGATCAGGTCACCGACGACACCCGGCTGGTGTCGCTCATGCTGGCGAACCACGAGACCGGCGCCATCCAGCCCGTCCGGCAAGTGGCGAAGGCGCTCCCCGAACACGTCCTCGTTCACACCGACGCGGCCCAGGCGGTGGGCAAGATGCCGGTGAACTTCCGCGACCTGGGGGTGACGGCACTGACCGCCTCGGCGCACAAGTTCGGCGGGCCGGTCGGCGTCGGGCTGTTGCTGTTGAAGGCGGGGGCGAAGTTGCGTCCGCAGATGTTCGGCGGGCACCAGCAGCGGGGGTACCGGCCGGGCACCGAGCCGGTGGCGTTGGCCGTCGGGTTGGCGGCGGCGCTCGAACACGCGGTGGCGAACATGGCCGCGAACACGGACACCGTGCGTGCACTGCGGGTGGCGTTCCTGGGCCGGCTGGGCGGGGTGGAGTGTGTGGTGAACGGCCCGCCGGACGCACTGCCCCACATCTTGAACGTCTCTTTCCCCGGCTGCCGGTCGGAGGTGCTGTTGATGGCGCTCGACCTGGCCGGGGTGCAGTGCAGCACGGGCAGCGCGTGCAGCAGCGGGTCGCTCCTGCCGTCGCCGGTGCTGGCGGCGATGGGCGTGCCCGAGGCGGTGCTCGGGTCGGCTATGCGGTTCAGCTTTTCCCCAACGCTGACCGTGCCGGAAGTGGAGTGGGCGGCCGACCGGGTGGCCGAGTGTGTGCGGCGGGTGCGCTCTGGTTAGCCGCGAGACGAAGGCGAGCGCGGTTCGGGCGCGCTCGCCTTCGTCTCGCGGCTAACCGGCCGCCGCGTACCCCGTCGGGTCATCAACCCCCGCGTCGCGGAAACCGTGCCGCCGCT
>CAYMHO010000138.1:11784-17579 GCA_964390195.1 uncultured Fimbriiglobus sp.
GCCGCGTACCCCGTCGGGTCATCAACCCCCGCGTCGCGGAAACCGTGCCGCCGCTCCGCGCACTTGTTGCACCGCCCGCAGTGCCGCTCGCCCGCCGGGCGGATGCACGAGAAGGTGTGTTCGAGCGGCATGCCGACCCCCCGCCGCAGCACGTCCCGCTTGTGCAACCCCATCGCCGCGTACGGCCGCAACACGCCCACCCGCCCGCCCACGGCCTGGCTCACCACCCCGGCGAACCCGTCGTAGAACTCGTCGGTCGCGTCCGGGAACGGGTTCGACCCGAGCGGGGCGGTGGCCACCTGCGGCACCCCGTTCAGGTGGCACCAGATGAGCGCCTTCGCCAGCAGGATGACGTTGCGGCCGGGCAGGTAGACGGCCTCGTCCGGGGTGGAGCCGTCGGGCACGCCGTCCCCGCTCAGGCTCCAGTGCGAGCCGTACACGTCGGCGACGGGCATGTGCAGGGTGACGACCGGGGCGAGGACGGGCGAGGCGAGGGCGGCGAGGAACCGTTGCAGGTGGAGGAACTCGACCGCCTCCCACACCGCCCCGGTGCGGACGTACAGGGGGTGCACCCGCGGGTACGCCCGCACCGCCTCGCCGACGAGCACGGCGCTGTCTAGCCCGCCGCTCACCAGGACGGCGAGGGGGGCGTCGGCGGCGGGGGGCGGCCAGCCGGCCGCGGGGTCAGCCACCGGGCCACGCCCCGAGTCCGCCGGTCGGTCCGGCCCCGCGGTTCGGGTTGATGAACTCGTTGATCACGCTGCCGTACTTCTCCGGGTCTTCGATCTTGGAGATGATGTACGCGCACGACCCCTGCGAGCGGTACTCCAGGTACTGCCAGAAGGCGCCGGTCTGGCTGACGTTGCTGATGCTCTGGATGGCCTTCTTGAACCCGTTCGGCGGCTCGGACTCGTCCGCCTTGCCGAGCGGCCCCTTCTTCATGTCGTTCACCAGGTCGCCGGCCTCCTTCGACTCGGCCAACTCCATGCCCGCCCCCACCCGCACCCCGCCCGACCCGAACGACACCCAGGTGGCGATCACCGACGCCTTGCCGGTGGCCTCCCGCAGTTTGCTCAGCGACCCGTCCTCTTTCATCGCCTCGGCCCCGCGGGCGCCCCACCCCTTCAACGCCCCCTCGGCACGGAACACCGACCAGATCTGCCCGCGGGTGGCCAGCTTGCCGGTGTTGCCCAGTTTGGTGTGGGTGCCGTCCCGCGGCTTGACGCGGGCGTTCCCGGCGGCGGTGGTGAGGGTGGCCTGGGCCTTCGGCCCGGAGGCGGCGACGATCAGGTTGCGGACGGGGGCGGTGGCGATCACCCCGCGGGACAGGTTGACCGGCTGGCCGTCGCCCAGGTCGGACGGGGCGAAGTGGGCGGTGGTGCCGAACAGGTACAGGACGTTGGCCGTGCCGGCCTCGCGGGCGCACACGTAGTACGCCAGGTCGCCCTTGCTCACCCCCACCTTCTTGGCCGCCTCGTCGAACACGCCCTGCGCCTCGGCGTCGAAGAACTTGTCCCCGTTCGACTGCACCCCGGGGTAGTTCCGCAGGGTCTTCAGGTTCACCCCGCGGATGACGTTGTAGTTGTCCGGCACGCACGCCACCATGTCTTCCGCCTTGGCCGCCTTCGCCACGATCGCCCAGGTGACGCTCAGGGTGACGATCAGGATGCTCATCAGCCCGCCGCAGATGAGCAGCAGCAGCCAGTGGTTGAAGAACGTCCGCGGCTCGGCCTCCACCGTCTTCGGCTTCCTCTTCTCCTTCTCCTTCTCCTTCGCCTTCCCCTTCTCCTTCGGCTCGTCCGCCTTCTTCTCCTCGAACGCGTTCGAGCTGGGGGTGGGGAAGGTGGTGTTGCACTTCGGGCAGTCGATCGGGTCGCCCCGTTTGGGCAACTCGTCGTCCTCGAACCGCATCTTCGCCTTGCACGACGGGCAGCGGACGTCGAACGGCATGGCGGCGCACCTGGGCGGACTGGGACGGTGGGACGTGTTTTATGCCAGCGTACCACCTCGGGAAGGGGGGCGGAAGGGGGGCGGCGGGCGGTTTCAGTTGCGGTTGCATCCGCCGGGCGGACATGCCATTATCCGCCGTCACGGACGTTCCGCCGCGTGGGAAGGATTCCCCGATGGGTTTGGCCGCACTCGCCCCCGCCCCCGCCGACCCCGCCACCGATCCGGTGGCCGGCGCCGCCGTGCGGGGACGCCGTGCCCGCCCGCGGGTGGCCGTCGACACGCCGCAACTGTCGGTCGTCATCGTCAACTTCTGCCAGTGGAACAACACCGCCCGCCTGACCGAGCAACTCCGCTCCAGCGAAGCGGTTCGCCGCGGCGCCGCCGAGGTGGTCATCATCGACAACCACTCGCCCGGCACGGCCACGGCCAAGCGGCTGCGGAAGCTGTCCGGGGTGTCGGTGGTGCGGAGCGGGCGGAACGAGGGGTTCGCCCGGGCGGTCAACCGCGGCAGCCGCCGCAGCCGCGGCGAGTGGGTGCTGCTGCTCAACCCGGACGTGACCGTCGACCCCGGTTTCCTGGATGACGTGCTGGAGTTCGCCAGTCGCTTCCCGGCGATCGACGCGAAGGCCGGGGTAGTCGGCTTCCAACTGCGGCACCAGGACGGCAGCAAGCAGGCGAGCGCCGGCGTGTTCCCGACGCTGTTCCGCACCCTGGCCGGGCTGTTCGTCCCGCGCAGCCGCCGCAAGTGCCAGCACCAGCGGTTGAACCGCCGCCAGCAGGTGCCGTGGGTGACGGGCGGGTGCCTGCTCGTCCGCCGCGACTGCTTCGAGCAACTGGACGGCCTGGACGAGAGCTTCTTCCTGTACTACGAGGACGTCGACTTCTGCCGGCGGGCGCGGGACGGCGGGTGGGGCGTGTGGTACGACCCGGCCCTCCAGGTGACGCACCACTTCCCCCTGCACACCCGCAGCGTGCCCGCCCCGCTCCGGCTGGTGACGCGGCACGCCCTGCTCACCTACGCCAGGAAGCACTGGGCCGGGTGGCAGGCGCGGGTGCTCGGCGGGGTGGTGTGGCTGGAGGCACAAGCCCGGGCACTCCTCGCCCGCCGGCGGAAGGACGAGGCCGCGGTCGTCTGCTTCCGCAAGCTGGGCGAACTGGTCGGGCACGTGCTGAACGACCGCACCGCCGAGGCCGACGCCGCCATCCGCTTCGCCGCCGAGTTCCTGTCCGAAGTCGCCCACGCGAACGACCGCCCCGCGAGCGGGTGACGCATGCCCCGACTCTCCGTCGTCATCCCGTCGCACTGCCGGGCAGACCTGCTCCGCCTCTGCTTGCAAACCGTCGCCGCCCACCGCCCGGCCGACTCCGAAGTGATCGTCGTCGACGACTGCTCGCCCGCCGGGTGCGTGTCGTCCGCCGCCGCCGAGTTCCCCTTCGTCCGCCTGATCCGTTTGCCGAAACAGTCCGGCTTCTGCGTGGCCGCCAACGCCGGCATCCGCGCCGCCACCGGCGACGTGGTGGAACTGCTGAACGACGACACCGAGGTGACGCCCGGCTGGGCCGACGCCGCCCTCGCCCGGTTCGCCGACCCGGCCGTCGTCGCCGTCGCCCCGCTGGTCCTGCAACTCGACCCCGCCCGTTTGCCGCACCTGCCCCCGCTCGTCGACAGCGCCGGCGACGAGTACGACCCCGGCGGGTTCGCGCGGAAACGCTGGCATGGGTCGAACGCGCTCGCCGTTGGCTCGCGGCTAACCGCTGGCAACTGTTGGGGCGTCTCCGCCACCGCCGGCTTCTACCGCCGCTCGGCCCTGCTGTCGGCCGGGTTGTTCCCCGAGCACTTCGGCGCGTACTTCGAGGACGTGGACCTGTCGCACCGGCTGCGGAAGCACGGGCAGGTGTGGTTTGAACCCACTTCGGTGGTGTGGCACCGGGTGTCGGCCAGTTACGGGCGGTTGCCGAACCGTCGGGTGTTGGAGCAGCAGTCGTGCAACGAGGAGCGGGTGTTCTGGCGGAACGTCCGCGGGCGGGAGTTGTGGCGGAACCTGCCACGGCACGCGGCGGTGCTGGCGGGGAAGGCGGTGCGGCGGATGGGGGAAGGGCGGTTCGTGCCGTGGATGGTCGGGCGATTGCGGGCGTGGTGTGGGGCGTGAAGTAGAAACCAGAACTTAGCCGATTCCTTCATCTGCCCGGTTTGTGTGCGTTTCGCTGTGGCGCGCGGCAAATATGCTAATTCAGCGAGCATGCCGGGAAAGCCACGTCTCGAAAGATACTCCGGCGACTTGCGATAAACACTCTCAGGAAAGTGGGTTGCGGAGATGTCACCCTCTTGTTCCACGGTTTGGCACACCGCCTGCTTTATCTTCTTCCGGCGAGAGCCAAACCGGCTTGCAGACAGAGGGAGAGGCTGTCTGCGAGCCGGTTTTCTTTTTTCGCCTGCTGACCGACGCACTTCGACGAGCACCCGCAGACCTACGTCGCATCGTTCGCCAATTCCGCCGCCACTGCTTCCGCCGCCCGTCGCCCTGACACCATCGCCCCGTTGATGCTCGCGTTGTCACGGTGGTCGCCGCACACGAACAGCCCGGCCCGCAGCTTGACCGCCCGCTCCCACGGCTCCAGCGATCCCACCGGCTGGCTCGGCAGGGCATGACGGATCCGGTACACCCGCAGCAGCCGCCACCCGCCGACCGCCGGCCCGAACCACCCGCTCAGTTGTTCCCGCACCCGCCGGTCGAGGGTGGCGTCGTCGTCGGTCGGAACGCCGATCACCGACGCGGCGATCAAACTCTTCCCGTCCGGCGCGTACTCGCGGCTCACCTCGCTCAGCACCGCCACCGCCGACGCCGGCCCGGTGCCCTCCCCGTCGAGCATCAGGACCGGTTCCGCACGGGGTGAACTGTCCGCCGCGTAGTACAGCGTGGTCGTGCCGTTCGACCCGACCGGCGGCATGGCCCCGCCGGCCAGCGCCACCGCCGCCGGCCCGTCGGTGGCGATCACCACCGCCTTCGCGGTCAGTCGCCCCCCGCTCGCTTCTGACACCGAGGTGTCAGTGACCCCCACCACCGGCGTGTTCAGCCGCACGGACCCGGCCGGCAGCCCTGCCGCGATCTGCTCCGGGATCTGTTGAATGCCGAGCGCCGGCAGGCTCGCCCGCCCTTCGCCGAACAGCTTGTACACGAACCGGAAGAAGCGGGCGGAGGTGGACAGGTCGGGTTCGAGGAACACGCTGCCGAGGAACGCGCGGAACAGTCGGGCGGTCATGGTCGGGCCGATTCCGGCGTCGGACAGCAGGGCGGCGGTGGACGTGTCGGGCGAGGCGGCCGGGTCGGTGTTCGCCAGCCCCTTCAGCTTGGCGGCGGCGAGTTTGTCGGAGAGCGTGCCGACGGGGGAGAAGGCGGAGGCGAGGGCAGTGGTGAAGGCGTCTCGCGGGTCGGCCAGGCGGTGGAACTTGCCGCCGAACCGCACCAGCAGTGCCCGCTCGAACGCCTTCAGGTTCAGCTTTTCGTAGTCGAGCACCCGCTTCCCTTCGGGGTACGACGACAGGTAGTTCTGCATCCCGCGGTCGAGGCGGTAGCCGTCCACGAGGTCGGTTCGCACCCGCCCGCCGACACCGTCCGACGCTTCGAGGATTTGGAACGAGATGCCGCGACGGGCCAGTTCACGGCCGCAGCACAGCCCGGCCAGCCCGCCGCCGATGATGAGTACGTCTGGGGTCATGAACCGGATTGTAGTAGGTGCCGCGAGCCGAGCGGTACCCCGACCACGTGAGCGAACCGGCCGCGGGGTTGGAGTTCACGCTTCAGCGTGACGCGGGGCGACCGTCACGGTGAAGCGTGAACTCCAAC
>CAYMHO010000139.1:0-17265 GCA_964390195.1 uncultured Fimbriiglobus sp.
GGAGCACAAGATCAAGCCGAAGAAGTTCGCCCAGACGGACATCGACGAGGTGATCCTCGGGCACACCAACGAGCCGGAGTATAAGCGGCTGCAGAACAACGAGTTCATGGAGGCCCTGCGGGACCGGACGGTGAAGATCGACATCCCGTACGTCACCCGCCTGCGGGACGAGGTGCGGATCTACGAGAAGGACTTCAACGACACCAAGGTGAAGGGCAAGCACATCGCCCCGCACACGGTCGAGGTGGCGGCCATGTGGGCGGTGCTGACCCGCATGACCCCGCCCAAGCACGCCTCCCTCAGCCTGATGCAGAAGCTGAAGCTGTACAACGGCAAGACCCTGCCCGGGTTCACCGAGGACAACCTGATCGACCTGAAGAAGGAGTCGCCGTCGGAGGGGATGACCGGCATCAGCCCGCGGTACATCCAGGACAAGATCAGCAACGCCCTGGTCGCCCACCCGGACGAGGACAACATCAACCCGTTCATGGTCATGCACGAGCTGGAGGCCGGCCTGCGGCACCACGCCCTCATCAAGGACGAGGAGCAGTTCCGCTACTTCCGCGAACTGCTGAGCACCGTCCGCGAGGAGTACGAGGACGTGGTGAAGAACGAGGTGCAGCGGGCCATCGCCGCCGACGAAGAGGCCCTCACCCGCCTGTGCGGCAACTACATCGACAACGTGAAGGCGTACACCCTCCGCGACAAGGTGCGGAACCGCTTCACCGGCCGCGACGAGGAGCCGGACGAGCGGCTGATGCGGTCGGTCGAGGAGAAGATCGACATCCCCGAGGGCCGCAAGGACGACTTCCGCCGGGAGATCATGAACTACATCGGGGCGCTCGCCCTGGACGGCAAGCGGTTCGACTACCGCACCAACGAGCGGTTGCAGAAGGCCCTCGAACTGAAGCTGTTCGAGGACCAGAAGGACACCATCAAGCTGACCACCCTGGTGAGCAACGTGGTCGACCGGGCGACGCAGGAGAAGATCGACGTGGTGAAGGCGCGGCTCATCCGCAACCACGGGTACAACGACTCGAGCGCGACCGACGTGCTCAACTTCGTGGCCAGCATCTTCGCCCGCGGGCAGACGAAGAAGTGACCCTGTAGCCAGCCGGGGTCTGTGACCCCGGACCGGCCTCACAGAGGCCGGCTACAGAAAGACAGATTCGCGGTAACACCTCGGGGGGTGTGGGGCATTCGGGGGTAGGCACCCCGCGTGCCCCCCACCCCCCGAGGGCTTCCGCCGTGCCCCTGCCGCTCATGGGCCTGACCAGATTCCGCACCTGCGTCCCCGTCGGTGCCTCGTCGGACTCCCCGACCGCCGCCCCGTTCGTCATCCAGTCGTCCGTCGGCGTCGGCGGGAAGAACCTGCAACCGGACGTCCTCCGCATTCAGGACGCCCTCAACCGCGTGCCGCCCACCCAGGGCGGGCCGACCCCGCCGCTGGTGCCGGACTCGTGGATCGGGCCGCTCACCTGCACCGCCATCCGCAACTTCCAGACGTTCCACTTCGGCCAGGCGAAGGCGGACGGGCGGGTGGACCCGAACCAGTACACCATCGCCAAACTGCGGGAGTTCCAGACCTCCCCGGCCGCCGTCACCCCCGGTTGCGCCTGCCCGCCGAGGGGGAAATCCTTCGTCCACGTCGAGAACCCCACCCTGCCGGCGGCCACCCTGCCCATCATGGACCGGGTGTACGACAGCCTGCCCATGTGTCTGCTCTGGATCAACCACGCCCGCAAGTGCCTGAACCTGGCGATCCGGCTGCAGTCGGCCGAGGTGTCGTTCGAGGAGGTGGACGAGGCCGCCGCCTGCCTGGACGTGGTGGACCGCTGTTTCAAAGTGAAGGCGCTGACCACGGCGGACGGGCTGAAGGCCATGAAGGACATCCGTCTCGTGTTCCAGAAGATGAATTCGGTCGTCACCGGGTCGGAGAAGGGGGTGAGGTATTTCCACCTGGCGCCGGCCGGCACCGAGACGCGGGGCGGGGTGGTCATCCAGGCGTTCACGTACCCCGGCGGGTTCACCCGCCGCGGGGCGGACGGCCACCCGCCGATGAGCAGCCCGGAGTTCGCTGGTCCGAACCTGTCGCAGAACGGCATCTACATCTGCGAGCCGAGCGTGCGGGCCAGCACGGCCGAGCACCTGGTGGACATCCTGAACCACGAGATGGCCCACTTCGCCGGCCCGGAGCCGGTGGCCGACCGCGTGCAGGACCCGGCCGGCAACCTGGCCGCCCTGGCCCTGCCGCACCACTCGGCCGTGCGGTGCGCGAGCAACTACGCCTGGCTGGCGTGGCTGGCCCGCCTGCCGCGGAGCCAGTGGATGACCAACGTCGGGTGACCCGGGTTCTGGTGGCGCAGGCATTCCCGCCTGTACCACCAAGATTTTTTCCCCGCTCCCTGTCCGCCGCCGCCCGGTGGGGCGTAAACTGTCCTCAGACATCGGTTGCCGGGGCGAGGAGGGTGGGGGCCTGACAGACCTGAAGGCGTGAACCTGGTCAGGCCGGAAGGAGCAGCCATAAGCGGCGGAGGGTGCTGCTCAGGGCACCCCCACTCATCCCCGCCCCGGAATCGACCCCCGAGCCGCACCTGCAAAGGTGCGGCTCGGGGCGTTAATGGTTCCCCTCTCCCCCGGGGGAGAGGGGGACAAATCTCATGCACTCCCCCACCACCGACGCCCCCCCCCCGCCGCTCGCGTCCCCGCTCCCGCCGCTCGGCGACCTGGTGGTCGAGGTGGTGGACATGTTCAAGGACTATCACATGGGGGACGTGACCGTCCCGGTGCTGAAGGGGGTCGATCTGAGCGTGCGTGAGGGGGAGTTCGTCGCCCTGATGGGGCCGTCCGGGTCGGGCAAATCCACCCTCATGAACATCCTCGGCTGCCTCGATCGGCCGACGAGCGGGCAGTACCTGCTGACCGACCGCGACGTGTCGCGGATGACCGACGACCAACTGTCCGAGATCCGCAGCAGCTATTTGGGGTTCATCTTCCAGGCGTACAACCTGCTACCCCAGTACACGGTGGTGGAGAACATCGAACTGCCGCTGGTGTACCAGGGGATCAAACTGGACGAGCGGACGCAAGCCCGCTGCCTCGCTCTGGCGGAGATGGTCGGGTTGGGCGACCGCCTGGACCACCGCCCGCTGCAACTGTCCGGCGGGCAGCAGCAGCGGGTGGCCATCGCGCGGGCGCTGGTGAACGACCCGCAGGTGCTGCTGGCCGACGAACCGACCGGCAACCTGGACAGCCGCACCAGCGTGGAGATCATGCAGACGCTGACCGAGTTGAACAAGGTGGGTAAGACGATCGTGATGGTGACGCACGAGCCGGACATCGCCGACTGGGCGCGGCGGGTGGTCCGCCTCCGCGACGGCGTCGTCGAGAGCGACGTGGTGAACCCCAGCCCGTTCGGGTATCGCTAACGGGTTAGTCCCGGCGTGGGCGGGTCGTCACCTCGGTGCCGCGGCCTCCTCTTCCCACCCCGGTGCCACATGGCTCTCTCCCGTCGCGCGTTCCTCGGTTCCGGTCTCGCCGCCCTGGCGGCCCCGGCGTTCGCCGCCGACCCGCCCGCCGACGCCGCCAAGCCGCTCTGGAAGTACGACCTCGCCAGCCCGTCCTACGGCGGCGGGGCGCTCGGCGAACTCGACGGCAAACTGGCCCTCGTGTTCGGCACCTACTTCAACGACGAACACCTCTACGCCCTCAACGCCAAAGACGGCACCCTGCTGTGGAAGTTCAAATCCGAAGGCGGGCCGTTCGACGCCTCCGTCGCCCTGGTGGATCTGGACGGCGACGGCAAGCTGGAAGTGCTGGCCGCCGACAGCAGCACCGGCACCCTCTTCTGCCTCGACGGCGCCGGCAAGGAGAAGTGGAAGCACAAACTGCCGAACTCCACCGACTCGCCGCCGGCGGTGGCCGACATCGACGGCGACGGCAAACTGGAGATCGTCGTCGGCACCATGAGCCTGGGCGACAAGAACGGCCGCGTGGTGGTACTCGACGCCGCCACCCGCAAGGAGAAGTGGGCGGTCAAGGTGCCCGGACACGTGCAGTCCGAACCGACCCTGTTCGACCTGGGGAACGGCGGGCTGGACGTGCTGGTGACCACCTGGCGGGGCGACAAGGCGGTGCGGGCGCTCAGCTTCAACACCGGCAAGGAACTGTGGTCGCACGTCATGAAGGGCGACATGTATCACGGCGTGTCGGCGTTCAACAGTGACGGCAAGAAGGTGGTGGCGGCGTCGATCGCCGGGGACGTGACGCTGCTCGACGAGAAAGGCAAGGTGGTGTGGGCGAAGGAGCCGGGCGGGTACCTGTTCGCGCCGAGTGTGGTGAGCGATGTGGACGGCGACGGCAAACCGGAGATCGTCGTGTGCGGCGGCAAGGTCCACGCCTTCGACCTGAAGGGCGAGGAGAAGTGGAAGTCGGCCGACTACGTGAGCGTCCCCCGCGGGGTGGCCCCGGCCGAGGTGGACGGCAAGCCTGTGGTGGTGTTCGGCGGGAAGGACCGCCACTTCCGCACGCTCGACGGCAAGACCGGCAAGGAACTGCGGGCGTTCGACGCCACCGTACAGAAGCACATCTACGAGGGGATCGACTCCGGCCCGGTGGTCGGCGACTTCGACGGCGACGGCATCCTGGAGGCGTTCTTCGTGTGCGGGAAGGGCACGTCCGACAAGACCCGCCCGCAGAACTTCGGGCGGGCGTATGCCGTCAAGCTGGGGAAGGGGAAGGGCACCTGGCCGATGTTCCGCGGCAACCTGTGCCGCACCGGCACCGCGTGACCGGAACGGCCGGCAACCGCGTCACCCCGCCTTCGGGGTGAAGTAGACGCCGGCCATCGACTTGCGGAAGTGCGGGTCGCTGAACTTCCAGATGAACATCTCCAGCACGTAGTGGACGAGGATGAGGGCGTCGAAGGCGACGAGTGTCAGCCCCCAGGCGAGCGTGCCGCCGCCCAGTTCCGCCGGCGGCTGGAAGTCCATCGACCCCATTCCCTGTGTAACCAGCAGCGACAGCAACAGAATCACCCCGACGAACAACACCGGCTTCGCCCGCAGCCAGCCGAACCCGCGGTCGATGCGGCTGGCCGGGTCGAGCAGCTGGGCGGTGATCCGCGGCACCATCAGGATGTGGTACTCGGCGTAGTGCATTGCCAGCGCCGCCAGGTACAGCGGCAGGTACACCGCGGCGGCGAAGGTGCCGACGAATTGCGCCGTGAAGTAGAGTAGCGCCTCCCAGCGGCCGCGGGTGGTGCGTGTGCGAACCAGCCCGACCACCGACGCCGCGAACAGCCCGATTGCCGCCGCCACACATACCACCCACAGCGGCACCGTCCACTCACTCGGCAACCCCGGCGGGTACAGCGGTGTCACGCCGAGCAGCGGGCAAACCCCGCCGGCCGCGTGCGTCACCATGAGTGCGGCCACCAGGGCGAACCCGGTGGCGTTCTCGCACCCGCAGCCCCAGGCCGGGAACTTCCCGCCCGCCCGTGCCTTGAACAGTTGCAGCACGCCGAACGTCTGGCGGTTCAGGTGCAGAAAGTTCATGAACCGGACGAACGCCCAGAACCACACCGCCACCAGCGGCACGGATCCGCCCATTTTCAGCCCGAAGAAGGCGAGGTAAAGGGCGACGCTCAGCAGGGGAAAGAGCACGAACACGGCCAACATCTTCGGCGAGCCGACGAAGTGCCGGCGGTTCGCCCGGCTGCCGTAAACGGTGAGCGTGACCACGATGTGCGTGCCGCCGAACAGCCAGAAGTACAGCCACGACAGCACGCCCGAATCGGGCACCAGCAGCACCACCGCCGCGACGGGCAGGGTGAGGTAGAGGAACGAGGCGAGGATGAGGCGGGGCGGCCCGGACCGCTCGAAGTAGGCCGGCCGGCGGACTGCTGGCGGGGGCGTGTCGGTGAGGGACGCGGCGGGTGCGAGTGCGGCGGCGTTCATGCCGAACCGTAGAACGCACGTTGGGCGGAGACAACCGCGTCAGAGGTACCAGATGTGAAACACCTCGCCTTTGCTGGCGTGGGCTGCGGCGCACAGCTCGACGAGCCGGCCGACCGCGGTTCGCATCGCGTCCGTCACCACAACATCTTCGGCGTGCTTGTGCCGCATCGCCGACACCCAACTCTCGGCGATCTCCGCCACGAGGTCGCGTTTGAAGACGGTTTGGAAGAATTGAACGGCCCCGGCATACTTCACCCACTCCGGAGCGACCGCGAGTGTGCCGTGCGTCTTCGTGTCGACGATCGGCGTAAGTGACGGTCGCAGCTTCCGCGGGGGCGCGCCGAACGCGTTCCCGATCGCTCGGGACAGCAGATCGAGGTCGGCCGGTTCGATGTGGAGTGAGAAGTCGGCCGAGTGGGTGACGAGGGCTGGGTCGCGGAACCACCGCTTCCGCCCCTCGGCGACGGCTTGTCGAATCGCGGTCGGGTCGCCCAGGTGGAATTCCAACGACAGGCCCATGTGTGACAGCCCGTGGTGAGGAAACGAGTCGGGAAGAACGCCGCCGTCCGCTCCGCGAAAGGGATCCTACGAGTTGTCGCACACGTTCGCGGAGCCGACGGCGGCGTTGGGCCGCAGGCGGGCGGTTGCTGGGGTTCACGTTTCAGCGTGAGTGTCGCTCAGGTACGCTGACGAGTGAACCCCAACAAAAACAGCCGTGACCGTGAGGTTATCCTCGCGGTCGCGGCTCGTGAGTTCAACTAGCGGCCTCACCCCATGTCGGTGCGGAAGGCCCGCAGGCGGGCGATGTGCGGGGCGGGGGTGTGGGCGTTGTCGGTTCGTCCGATCGGCCGAGCTGGGGAGTCATTGAACACCCGCAGCATCGGGATGCTGGCCGGCGAATTCGTCCGCCCGCCCTTCTGTCGTTGGGCGAGCATGTCGAACTTGGCCCGCGTCCACAGGTGCTCGATACCGCGGTCGTTCGGGGCGAGGAACCGTGCCTTGCTCAGCAGGGAGAAGGCCAGTTCGGCCCGGCCGGCTTCGCGGAGGCCTTCGGCCACCACGCCGAGTACGTCGGCGTCGGTCGGGGCGGCGTCGGCGGCGCGGCACAACTGCCGCACCCCGCTGCCCACCTCGTTGATGCGGACCATCGCCCGTCCGAGGACGGCCTTGTATTTCGGTTCGTCGGCGTTCAACTGGGCGGCCTTCTTGTAGCGGCGGGCGGCCTTGCGGTCGTCGCCGCGGGGGTCGTCTTCGTACGCCCGGCCCATCTCGAACCACACGGCGGCGTCGGTCGGGGCGAGGGCGATCGCATCCCGCAACAGCTTCCGCGCCCGCCGGTACCTCTCGGCGGAGGCGGCCACCGCCGCCGCCGCCCGCAGCACCGTGACCGCTTGCGCCGTGTCGCCGGCCCCGCCCCGGAGGCAATCCAGGGTGGCGGCGGCGTGTTGCGGGCGGCCGGTTCGAAACTGGTGGGCGGCGGTTGCGAGTCCGCCGTCCAACAGGGAGAGCATCCTGCTCATGAACTGCCTCCGTGCAGCCCTGTGTGCGGACGATCCGCGTTTTGGTTGAGGGAGTGATATACCGGCGACCGGCCCCAACCCGCAAGTCGAAATCGGATGCCAACTTGACGATTTTTCCGGTCGCATTTCGCGGATCGGTCGTGCGGGCTGTCCGAACTGTCGGCGTTCTCCGCCCAATGCCTCTCAAGTCGTCCGCCCGCCGCTGTCGATTCACAGGCGTGGGCGACCGGCTACTCACGGCGGGGTGTGGACATGGATTGGGCCACGTTCGGGCTGACCCGCCGGCCGTTCCGCCCGACCCCGGACACGGCCGCGTACGTGCCCACCGCCGCCCACGACGCGGCGTTCGCGGCGGTCATGCGGGCCTTCGCCGACGGCGACGCGGCGGCGGCCGTGCGGGGTGATCCGGGCACCGGCAAGACGCTCCTCGGGCTGCGGTTCCTGGAAGCCATCCCCGCGGCCACCACGCGGGTGATCCTGCACGCCCCGCCGGACACGCGGGCGGTCGACTTGCTTCAGGCCGTGCTGTTCGACTTGGGCCAGCCGTACCAGGGGCTGAGCGAGCAGGAGTTGCGGCTGGCCGTCCACGGCGAACTGCTGAACGGGCTGCTGGCGGGTAAGAGCGTGGTGCTGCTGGTGGACGAGGCCCACCACCTGACCCCGGAAGCGGGCGAGGAACTGCGGCTGTTGGGCAACCTGGAATCGAAGGACGCGAAGGCGGTGTTCGTGCTCCTGCTGGGCCTGCCCGGCGAGGAGCGGCTGAGCGCGGCGTTCCGCCAGCGGGTCGCCGTGCGGAAGCCGCTGGTGTCGCTCGACCGCGACGAGGCGGTGCGGTTCGTGCGGCACCAGTTGCGGGAGTGCGGCGGCCGGCCGGAGTGGCTGATCGACGACGAGGCGTTGCACCTGCTCGGTGACCACACCGGCGGCATCCCGCGGGTGCTCAACCGGGCGGCGGCGCTGGCGTTCGAGATCGCGGCCAACGCCGGGCAGAAGCACACGGACGCCGAAGCGGTGTTGGAAGCCCTCGACCAGCTCGGCCTGGCGAGCGAACTGCCCGCACCCGCGGTGCTCCCAATTAGCCAGCCGCCGGAGCCGAAACCGCAGCCGAAGAAGACGACGAAACGGAAGACGGCGTGATCGGATTGTATCCGGCCTCTGTGAGGCCGGTCGGACCGGCCTCACAGAGGCCGGATACAGCAGACGGCTCGCCACCCCCCCCGGCGAAGGAAGACCATGAGTCGCATGTTCCGTGTGATTTCCGGAGTCGGGTCCGACATGCCGCACGACCACCCGTCCGAACCGCGACCCGTCGCCCCCGAGCCGTTCGGGGACACCGTGCCGTTCGTGGAGGTGGGCGGGCCGGACGGGGTGGTGGCGTCGTTCGGCAAGCCGACCCCGCCGCCGGTCGTGAAGGCCCCGCCGCCCAGGCCGGCCCCGGCCGCCCGCGAGGTGGTCATCCCCGCCCCGACGCGCGCACCCAAGCCGGCGGCGAAGTTTGCCGACCCGATCCCGCCGGTCACCGACTCGCGGATCCTGTCCGTCACGTTCCACCCGATCCCGAAGGTCGGGCTGCGGCTGATGCAGCAGACCGGCGTGGCCCCGGAGATCGTGGCGTACCACTTCCCGGATCACCCGGTGAGCGGGGAGTACCGCACCGTGCGGGACCAGATCGTCCGGCAGTTCGACGAGCCGGGGCCGAAGGTGACGCTGTTCACCGCCGGCAGCGCCTATGCCGGCACCACCACGGTGCTGGTCAACTTCGCCGTGTCACTGATCCAGGAGTACGGCAGCCGGGTGCTCCTGGTGGACGCCCACCTGGGCCGGCCGGGGGTGGCCCGGCGGCTGGGGGCGGCCGAGACGCCGGGGCTGGCGGACGTGCTGAACCAGAGCATCCCGCTGGCGTGGGCGTTGCAGCCGACGCCGGTGACCAACCTGCACCTGCTGGCCGCCGGCACGCCGACCGACACCACCGAAGAGCAGATGGCGAACGACCTGCCGAAGCTGGTCGGCCAACTGCGGCAGTGGTTCGACTGGGTGGTGATCGACGCCGGCGTGTGGGGCGACCTGCCCGGCGCGGACGGGACGTGTGCGGCGGCCGACGCGGTGTACCTGGTGACGCGGAGCGGGGACATCGAGCTGCCCGGCTTCGGCGGGCTGCGGGCGGAGGTGGCGAACAGCGGCGGGCACGTCCGCGGGTACATCAGCACGCGGCTCGTCCGTCACTTCCCCTGCATCTCCTGCACCAACTCGGCCAGCAGTTCCGGCTTGTTCGACTTCACGATCTGGTCGATGCGGGCCGGCTGGACGCCCATCTTCTCCATCGCCGCGGCCGCGTTCTTCCACAGCCGCTCCCGCTTCTTCCCTTCGGCCAGGTACAGTTCCGTCACCGTCTCGCTCAGCTTCTGGAGCGAGATGGCGTCGATGTTCTGGTAATACCGCTTGATGATCTTCTGCTGGTGCGCGCTGAAGTCGTTCATGCCCATCGCCCGACCCTCCCTGTGTTCGCCGTATGATACCCGCCTCTCACCCATCCCGCAGGTCGGTTCGGAGGCAGGTCGTGCGAGCGGTACTCCAGCGGGTGTCGGCGGCGCGGGTCGTGGTGGACGGGCAAACTGTGGGGGAAATCGCCCGCGGGTGGCTGGTGCTGGTCGGGGTGGCACCGACGGACACGCCGGCCGCGGCCGAGTGGCTGGCCGAAAAAGTGGCCAACCTCCGCTGCTTCCCGGACGCCGACGGCAAGATGAACCTGAGCGTGACGGACGTGGCCGGCGGCGTGTTGGCGGTGAGCAACTTCACCCTGTACGCCGACGCGGCGAAGGGGCGCCGGCCGAGTTTCATCAACGCCGCCCGCCCGGAGTTGGCCGAACCGCTGTACCAAGCGTTCGTGAACGGGTTGCGGTCGCTCGGGGTGCCGGTGGCGTGCGGGGTGTTCGGGGCCGACATGCAAGTGGAACTGACGAACGACGGCCCGGTGACACTGATTCTTGACACGCCGGGGTAAATCGTTGACGCCCCACCCCCACCCCCGTAGCATTTGGCCCAACTCCTCTCCCGCCCGTTTGTCGTGCCCATGCCCTTCCGCATCACCATCCCGCTGGTGCTCGTCGTCGCGTTCGCGGCGGTCGGGGCTGTTGGCACCTTCCTCCTCCCGCAGTGGATGCCGGTGGGCGGGAGTGGCGGCACCCCGGACGTGATCAAGGTGGTGTCCAGCATGCCCCGCTCGGGCAGTGCCCGCGGGCAGACCGACACCATCCGCAACGGCCTCCTCCTCGCCTTCCACGAGGTGGGCAATGAGATCGAACTGACCGATCCGACGACCGGCGAGAAGAAGAAGTACAAGCTCACCTACGAAGACCTGGACGACGCCACAGCGAGTGCCGGCGACTGGACCATCGAGCAGGAGATCGCCAACGCCAACTACGCCCGCCGCGACCCGGACGTGATGGCATACGTGGGCACGTACAACTCCGGGGCGGCTAAGGTGAGCATGCCCATCACCAACCGGGCCAGCCTGCTCATGATCTCGCCGGCGAACACGGCCGAGAGCCTGACCAAGCCCGCCACCGGCGAGCGGCACGAGCCGGACTGCTACCGCCCGACCCGCAACCCGGACGGCACCCCCAAACTGAACTACGTGCGGGTGGTGCCGACCGACGACCTGCAGAGCCTGCTCGGGGTGTACTTCATCGCCCGGCCGACGCTCAAGGACACGAACGGCAAGGTGACCCAGGTGGGGTTGGCGGCGAAGAAGATTTACATCCTGGACGACAACCAGTTGTACGGCAAGGGGTTGGCCGACGCGGTGAAGAAGCACTGCCAGGACCCGAGCCTCGGGTTCAACATCGAGGTGCTCGGGCAGACGAGCATCGACGCCAAGGCCCAGACGTACGAAACCCTGATGACCAAGATCAAGGGGCTGAACCCGGACGCCATCTACTTCGGCGGCACCACCCAGAGCAACGCCGGGCAACTGCTCAAGGACATGCGGAACGCCGGGCTCAAGGGCGTGCCGGTGGTCGGCCCGGACGGGTGCTTCGAGACGGCCATCATCAAGGCGGCCGGGGCCGACACGTTCGAGGACGTGCCGTTCTACGCCACCTTCGGCGGGCTGCCCACCGAGGGGTTGATCGCCGCCGGCGGCAAGTCGAAGCAGTATGTGGACAGCTACGCGGCCAAGTACGGGGCGGCCCCGACCGAGGCGTACGCGGTGTACGGGTACGAGTGCGGGGTGGTGCTGCTGGAGGCGTTCAAGAAGGCCGGCAAGAAGGACCGCGAGGCCATCCGCAAGGCGGTGTTCGAGGTGACCCAGTACCACGGCGCGACCGGCACGTTCAGCTTCGACCCCGCCACCGGCGATACGTCCAACAAGTTCATGAGCGTCAACCGGGCGATGAAGGTCACGGACGCCGACCCGAAGGCGGGTGAGAAGAAGACCGAGACGCGGTTCACGTTCACCGACCGGCTCGAGTTGCCGCCGCCGCGTTAGCCCGTTGCCGAGTCCCTCCAGCAGGCCCGCCGGAACCCACCATGCTCTTCGCCGCCGACCCGACGCTAACGGAGAACCTCGTCCAGTTCACCATTCTGGGCCTCCAGTACGGCTGCCTGTTCGCGCTCATCGCCCTCGGGTACACGATGGTGTACGGCATCGTCGAGCTGATCAACTTCGCCCACGGCGACCTGTTCATGCTCGGCGGGTTCCTCGCCCTCACCGTCCTGAGTTGGTTCGGGCTGACCCAGGAGGGGGCGGTCGGCGCCGCCGACCCGTGGCTGCTGGTGCTGGCGGTGCTGTCCGCGTTCGTCGCCAGCACCGTGTGCTGTGGCGGGTTGAACGTGGGCATCGACCGGCTGGTTTACCAGCCGCTGCGGACCGCCCCCAAGTTGGCCCCGCTCGTCTCCGCCATCGGCGTCAGTTTCATCCTGATGAACGCCGGCCTGTTCTGGGGCGGCTCCCAGCCGGTCAGCTTCCCGGACGTGCTGCCGAACACCAACCTGCTGGAACAGTTCGCCACCGAGGTGCCGGGCTCGGACGGCGGGGAGGCCCGCAAGGTGGTCGGCCCGCTCGACACGGCCAACGTGCGGTTCACCCCGAAGACGCTGCTGGTGTTCGCCGTCACCATCCCGCTGATGATCGGGCTGACCCTGTTCGTGAAGTACAGCAAGCTGGGCAAGGCGATGCGGGCGGTGGCCCAGAACCCGACCGCCGCCAAGCTGATGGGCATCAACACGGACGCGGTCATCCGCCTGACCTTCCTGATCGGCGGGGCGCTCGGCGGGGCGGCCAGTGTCATCTACTGCCTGACCGTCGGCACGGTCAAGTTCGACATGGGCTACCAGAACGGCCTGTACGCGTTCACCGCGGCGGTGGTCGGCGGCATCGGCCGGCTGCCGGGAGCGGTGCTCGGCGGGCTACTGATCGGGCTGGTGAGCGCGTACGGGAGCGGGTTCGGCGACGAGCGGTGGAACGGGGCGCTCATCTTCGGCATCCTGATCGTCATCCTGGTGTTCCGCCCGACCGGCCTGCTCGGCTCGCCCACCCGGGAGAAGGTTTAACATGCCCACGGCTCGCAAACCGTTCGGCCTCGGGTGGGAGGGGGCGATCTTCCTCGCCCTCCTGCTGTACCCGCTGTTCCCGTTCTTCGAGTCCGGGTTCTTCGCCGTCACCCAGCGGTCGCTCGGCGACCAACTGTCCACCGTGTTCGTCTTCGCCCTGCTGGCGTACGGGCTGAACGTGGTGGTCGGGTACACCGGCCTGCTGAACCTCGGGGTGGCGGCGTTCTTCGGCGTCGGGGCGTACACCGCCGGCATCTTCACCTCCGCCGCGTACTCGTTCCAGTGGCCGTTCTGGGTGGCCCTGCCGCTCGGGGCGCTGCTCGCCGCCGGCCTCGGCCTGCTGCTCGGCGCCCCCACCCTCCGCCTCCGCGGCGACTACCTCGCCCTGGTGACGCTCGGCTTCGGCGAGGTCACCAAGTTCACCCTGCTGAACATGGAGGGCATCACCGCCGGCACCCGCGGGCTCTCCCCGGTGCCCCCGCCGCCGCTCCCGGCCGTCGATCCGAACGTGTGGTCCGATTACTACCAGCCGTTCTACTACCTCACCCTGGTGGTGCTCATCCTCGTCAGCCTTGTGCTGCGGAACCTGGAGCGGTCGCGGCTGGGGCGGGCGTGGGTCGCCCTGCGGGAGGACGAACTGGCCGCCAACTGCATGGGACTCAGCCCGAACAAGCTGAAGTTGGCCGCGTTCGCCCTCGGGGCGGGCATCGCCGGGTTGGCCGGCGTGCTGTACGCCACCCGCCTGACGAGCACCGCCAACCCGCTCGCCTTCGACTTCAACCGCAGCATCTTCATGGTGTGCTGTCTCATCATGGGCGGGCTGGGCAGTCGGCTGGGGGTGCTGCTCGGGGTGTTCCTGCTCGTCGGGTTCGACAACATCCTCACCCCGATCATCGACGGGGCGATCCAGCGGCAATTCCCGGACGCCGGCGGCAAGCTTTACCTGACGTTCACCGGCTGGCGGCTGGCGGTGTTCGGCCTCGCCCTCATCCTGATGATGCGGTTCCGCCCCGAGGGGCTGTTCCCGTCGGTGCGGGTGAAGCACGAGTTGCACCCGGACGAGAAAGTCGGCGGCGACATCGACCCGATCACGATGGCCCGCACCACCGGCGAGGTGGAGGGACTGAACGGGCGGAAGGGGGGCGAGAAGTGACCGACTCCGTACTCACCGTGAACGGCGTGACCATGCGGTTCGGTGGCATCACCGCCGTGTCCGACCTGTCGTTCGACGTGCACAAGGGGCAGATCTTCAGTGTCATCGGGCCGAACGGGGCGGGCAAGACGACGGTGTTCAACGTCATCACCGGCCTGTACCAGCCGACCACCGGCACGGTCCACTTCGGCGGGGACGACCGGGCGAGCAAGCTCACCCCGATGGTGATGCTCGGCTGCCTGCTCACCGGGCTGGTGGTGGCGCTGCTGGGGTGGGTCATCTCGACGAACCCGGAGAAGTTGTGGGGGGCGGCCGTCCGCGAACCGTTCAAGGAGGCCGGCGCGCAGTTCAACCTGTTCACCGCCCTCGACGCCGCCGGCAAGTACCTGACCGAGACGCCGGGGTTGGGCGAGAAGATGCTGTACTGGTCGGTCGGCGGGTTCGCGCTCGGGGTGGTGTCGGCGTTCGTCGTGTGGAGCCAGTCCCGCCGCACCCCGGACGGCATCGCCCACGGCGGGGTCGCTCGCACCTTCCAGAACATCCGCCTGTTCCAGAACATGACCGTGCTGGAGAACGTGCTGGTCGGCATGGACCGCACGATGTCGCGGAACGTGTTCGCCATGGCGCTGCGGCTGCCGGGGTTGCACCGCGAGGAGGTGGCGGCGGAAAAGAAGGCAATCGAGTTGCTGAAGTTCGTCGGCCTCGTCGGGAAATCCGGACAGTTGGCCAAGAACTTGCCTTACGGGGATCAGCGGCGGCTGGAGATCGCACGGGCGCTGGCCGCCGATCCGAAGTTGCTGCTGCTCGACGAACCCGCCGCCGGCATGAACGAGTCCGAGACGAACACCCTCGTCGGCCTCATCCGTCGCATCCGCGACCGCGGCATCACCGTCGTGCTGATCGAGCACCACATGGACCTGGTGATGGAGATCTCGGACCGGGTGGCGGTGTTGGATTACGGCGTGAAGATCGCCGAAGGCCCGCCCGAGCAGGTGAAACGCGACCCGAAGGTGATCGAGGCGTATCTCGGGAAAGACGAGGAGAGCCACTGATGCCCCCGCTGCTCGAAGTGACGAACCTCCGCTCCGGGTACGGGCCGATGGACGTGCTGCACGACATCGCCCTGCGGGTGGACGCGGGCGAGATCGTCACCATGATCGGGGCGAACGGGGCGGGCAAGACGACCACCCTGCTGACCGTGTCCGGGGCGGTCCGCACCCGCTCCGGGGCGGTGAAGTTCGACGGGTACGATCTCACCCGCACCCCCGCTCACAAGGTGGTGAGCTTGGGCATGGCCCAGTCGCCCGAAGGACGCAAGATTTTCCCCCGCCTGACGGTGCTGGAAAACCTGCAGATGGGGGCGTTCACCCGCCGCGACAAGCCGGGCATCGCCGACGACCTGGAGAAGTTGTTCAACATGTTCCCGATCCTGCGGGAACGAAAAGGGCAGGCCGGCGGGTTGCTCTCCGGCGGTCAGCAGCAGATGCTCGCCATCGCCCGCGCGCTCATGAGTCGGCCGAAACTGCTGCTCCTCGACGAGCCGAGTCTGGGGCTGGCCCCGCAGATCGTCACCCAGATCTTCGACGTCATCCGCGACCTGAACGGCAAGCAGGGCATGTCGGTGCTGCTGGTCGAACAGAACGCCCGCATGGCCCTGAAGGTGGCCCACCGCGGGTACGTGCTCGAAACCGGCCGGGTGACGCTGACCGACAAGGCGAGCGTGTTGTTGAACGACGCCCGCATCCGGGCGGCGTATCTGGGCGAGTGACCGACGTGGTGGCCGGCTTCTGTGAGGCCGAATCAGACCGGCCTCACAGAAGCCGGCTACAATGACTCCCCCGTGTCAGTTTGGGTAAAATTCCGGAAGGCCGACGGGACGACCGGCCGATAGCCTGATGTGGGATGTTGTCCGCGCGGAGCGCTGTTTCAATGGGGATGCTCGACCACTGGCACCCGGTTCACCCGAGCCGCGACTTGAAAGCGGGGGCGGCGGTCGGGGTACAGATCGCCGGCCGGCTCATCTGCCTGTACCGCACCGCGTCCGGGCAGGCGGCAGCCGTGGACGACGTCTGCCCGCACCGCCGGCTGAAGCTGAGCTACGGGAAGGTGGTGGGCGACCGCATCGAGTGCAAGTACCACGGGTGGAAGTTCGACCCGTGCGGGAACGGGGAGAGCGCCAGCACCCCGAAGATGACCACCTGCACCGAGGCGTTCGACACCCGCGAGGAGCACGGGTACGTGTGGCTGAAGACGAAGGCGTCGAACCCGGTCTTCCCCGAGATCAACAAGGACAACTTCTACTCGCTCGGCACCTTCCGCCACGAGTGCCCGGCCCCGCTCGAACTGACGCTGGACAACTTCAACGAGATCGAACACTCCGGCACCGTTCACGACACGTTCGGGTACGACCTGGACCGCATGCACGAGGTGCGGGTGCGGTTCGAGAGCACCGACGAGAGCGTGCGGGTGATCAACGTCGGCCCGACCAAGCGGCTGTTCCGCCCGTTCGCCTGGCTGCTCGGCATCCACGACGGCGACCTGTTCCACGACGACTGGACCACCCGCTTTTCCCCCGTGTACAGCGTGTTCGACCACTGGTGGACCAGCCCGGACGGCGGCCGCGAGAGCCGCATCCGCTGGCGGCTGTACATCTTCTTCTACCCGATCGACGAGCTGCGGACCGCCGTCGTGTCGTTCGTGTACGGCAAGAGCAAGTACCCGGGGCCGACCGGCGGGCTGCGGCTCGCCAAGCCGCTGTTCCGCATGGAGGTGGACCGCGAGATCCAGCAGGACATCAACATGCTCCGGCACATGGGTAGCCTGGAGACCGACATCGAGGGGTTGAAGCTGAGCCGGTTCGACAAGGTGCTCGGCCTCACCCGCGAGCGGATCGACCGCATCTACCGAGGCATCACCCCGGCCGCCCAGCCGCAGGCGAACGGGCGGTACCCGCTGATCGCCTGAGTTGGTCCCCCCTCTCCCCTGGGGGAGAGGGGTTAGGGGTGAGGGGGACGGGGTGCACAGCTACCCGGCGGGGCGGGGGGGGGGGGGGGGGGGGGGGGGGGGGGGGGGGGGGGGGGGGGGG
>CAYMHO010000140.1:0-6673 GCA_964390195.1 uncultured Fimbriiglobus sp.
TTCTCCAAATCCCGCCCCTTCGTCAGCAGGTCGTCCAGGTTGTCGCGGTGCGACACCCGCATCACGTCCTGCTCGATGATCGGCCCCTCGTCCAGGTTGTCCGTCACATAGTGGCTCGTCGCCCCGATCAACTTCACCCCGCGTTCGTAG
Organism: uncultured Fimbriiglobus sp.; assembly: GCA_964390195.1. Taxonomy (GTDB): domain Bacteria; phylum Planctomycetota; class Planctomycetia; order Gemmatales; family Gemmataceae; genus JALHQU01. Next base: position 151 of record CAYMHO010000140.1, read on the forward strand.
GCCCGGTGGTACGGCTTCGCCCCGACGAACGCCGGCAGGAACGAGTGGTGGACGTTGATCACCCGCATCGGGAACTCGGCCACGAACGCCGGCGACAAGATTTGCATGTACCGGGCGAGGATCACCAGGTCGATGTCGTGCGCCTTCAGCAGCGCGAGCTGCTTCGCCTCGGCCTCCGCCTTGTTCTTCCCCTCCACCGGGATCAGGTGGAACGGGATGCCGTGGAACGTCGCCCACCGCTCGGCGTCCGGGTGGTTGGCGACGATCAGCGGGATGTCGCAGGCCAGCTCGCCGCTCTGGTGACGGTACAGCAGGTCGCTCAGGCAGTGGTCGTACTTGCTGACGAACAGGGCGAGGCGGTGCCGCCGGGCGGATTGCTCCAGCCGCCATCGCAGGCTGTACCGCTCGGCAATTGACCCGAACACGGCCGGGAAGTCGTTCAGGTCGAAGTCGAACCCGGTCAGATCCCACTCGACTCGCATCAGGAACACGTTCCGCTCGGCGTCCTGGTGCTGGTCGGCGTGCAGGATGTTGGCGTTGTGCGTGTACAGGAACTCGGCGACGGCCGCGACCAGCCCCTTGCGGTCCGGGCAGTCGACGAGCAGGATGGCACTGTTCTTGGTGGACATGGGGGAAGTGTAGGGAACACGTTCACCGTCCGCCTCACCGCTCACGCCGCAGCCATTCAAGTCGGCGCAACCTCTCATCAAGGGCTTTGAAACGCGGCTCTATTTCGGCCGCAAACTTGCCGTGGAATTGCCGCACATCCTCCGCCCGACCTACCACCAGCAGCTTGTCCTTACCGTCGAACTGTTTCGCCTCGAACCACTTGTGCGTGATGCTCTCGGCGTGCTTGAGTCCAAGTTCGGCCCCTTCCTGGTCGAACGCCGGCAGGATCATCTGCACCGGTTCATCTGGCGCTCGGCGTGCTAACTCTTCGGGGGTGACAGTCGGGCAGTACATCCGCTCCAGTGGGGCGTCCACTTTCAGCACGTTGAACGACTGCGTCTTCCGAGCGAGGATGTACCCCTTCGGCCGCAACTCGTCGTTGACCTGGGCGAACAGTTCCGAAATGCACACCTTCTCGGCGGTGAAGAGCGTCACTCGCAGGTCGGGGATGTCCTTCGACACAAACAACAGGTCCGATTCCTTCTCCAAGTGTTCGACCACTTTCTTCAGTGCAAGGTCATCGAACGCTACAGAAAACAGCTTCTCACCTGGGCGGGGTTCGATCTTCGCTCGCGCCGGCGGCTTGGCCTTGAGCGACTTCGGCACGGGAGCGGCGGTCGCCTGGGCTGCAAGCGCCGTCAGTAGCACCAGAATGGCGAGGCGAAGCATCGATGAAGCCCCGTGAGAGTTCACAACGGCGTCAGTGCAACGACCACTACTATCGCCCCGAGGCGTGGGCACATCAACCGCTCTCCGATCCCCTTTCATCCTGTTATCATGTCGCCACCTCCCGGAAGGCGCCTCATGCTCCGCACCCTCCCGCTCTTGCTCGCCGTTGTCGCCATTGCTCCTGCCGCCGATCCCGGCCCGTGGGCCACCTACCGCGGCAACCCGCAGCGGACCGGCAACACCGACGGCAAGCCAGGTCCGGACAAGCCGGCAGTCCTGTGGGCCGTGCCTTCCCAAGACCACTTCATCGCCGCCCCGGTGCCGGTCGGTGAGAACCTGTTCACCTCCGCGTTCGGGGCGTTCAACCGGCCGACCGTCACCCTGTTCCCGATGTCGGATGGCAAGAAGCCGGCCTGGACTCGCTCCGCCCCGACGCTCAAGCTGGCCAGCGTGTCGTCGCCCGCCGTCGCCGACAAGTTTGTCGTGTTCGGCGACGGCCTGCACCAGGACAGCGGCGGGGTGCTGCACTGTTTGTCCGCCGAAACCGGCCGCCCGGTGTGGCAACTGACCCTGCCGGGCGATCTGATTCACCTGGAGGGCGGGCCGACCATTGCCGACGGCAAGGCGTTCATCGGCGGCGGGTCGGCGGGGGTCATCTGCGTGGACCTGACCAAGCTGACGCTCGACGGCAAGGAGGTGACGCCCGCCGACGTGACGAAGATTCAGGACGCGAAATGGAAGGAACTGCAGGCCGCCTACGAGGAGAAGAAGAAGACCAACCCCGATTTCGCCGTCCCGCCGACCGAGGACAAACTACCCATGCCGGAGCCGAAGAAGCTGTGGCAGGAGGGGGCGAAGAAGTGGCACGTCGATGCCCCGGTGAACGTGATCAAGGACCGGGTGGTCGTGTGCAGCGGCTACCTGGAGAAGGAGAAGGCGGGGGAGCGGGCGGTCATCGTGCTGAACGCCAAGACGGGGGCGGAGGCGTGGAAGAAGAAGCTGGCCACCAACCCGTGGGGCGGGGCTTCGGTGGCGGGCGACGTGGTGGTCGTCACCGGGAGTACCACCGGGCTGTACTACGAGCAGATCAAGGGGGCCAAGGGGGAGATCGTGGCGTTCGACCTGATCCTGGGCGAGGAGCGGTGGCGGAAAGAGGTGCCCGGCGGGGTGACGAGCTGTGCGGCGATCGCCGACGGGACGGCGTTCGTGACCGCCACCGACGGGAAGGTGCGGGCGTACGCGGTGGCCGACGGCGAGCGGCAGTGGGTGTACGACGCGAAGGCGCCGCTGTTCGCCCCGCCGGCGGTGGTGGCGGGGGTGGTGTACGTGGCCGACCTGGCCGGGCGGGTCCACGCGATCAACGCGAAGGACGGCACGGCGAAGTGGACGCTCGACCTGGGCACCGACCCGACGACGAAAGCCCCCGGCATGGTGTACGGGGGGGTGACCGTTCACGGCGGCAAGCTGTTCGTCGGCACCTGCAACCTGGAGGGGCCGAACCGGGGTAAGAACACCGTGCTGGCGTGCATCGGGGCGAAGTGACCGCGGGGGTCGCCGGTCAGGGCCGCTTGTCCGCGGACACCTTCACGGCGGCCACCGCCTTCGGCACCTGGAACACCAGTTGGACGGCCATGACGGCCACCAGCCCGGCCAGCATGGCCGCGAACAGTTTGTACGGCGTTCGGCGGGTGGTGTGGGGCATGGCCCGGCCTCCGGGTGTTCACCAGTCAATGCGATTACGCCGACCGTACCGGACATCTTTCCCGCCGGGGCGGAAAATGCAACGGGCGGGGCGGTTGGCGCAAGGGCGGGGGGCGGCCGCGTCCGACGGGTGGAAGCTCACCACGTCACCCCACGAGAGACCGCCATGTCCGCCACCCGCACCCTCGCCGTCGCCGCCGTCGCCCTGTTCGGGGCCGCCATCGCAACCGCCCAGGCCCCCGTGCGGACCGGGCAGATCGGGGTGCGGTCGGTCGGCGTCGCCTCGCCGAAGCCGGCCATGCAAATGCAGCAAGACCTGATGTGGCTGAACGCCTACCGCCAGGCCCAACTGTGGCAGATGTACCAGCCGCCGGTGGTCATCATCAACCAGAACCCGTGGCAGCCGGTGGTGAACGTCAACCCGTGGGCGACCGCCCCGATCGTCAACCCGAACCCGTGGGGGCCGATCGTGAACACCAACCCGTGGAACACCTGGAACAGCACCCCGAACTTCTACGGCAACTACAACCGCAACTGGTCGAACCAGCCGGGCAACTGGCGGTGACGTGGTCTGCTCGCTCCGTGAGCGGTCTGATGCCGCTCGCGGAGCGAGCAGACCACTAAACTGACGGGTGTGAACGCCGTCGTCCTGAACACCGCCTCGGGTGATCGAAGATTCCTCCTGCACGGGGCGGACCAGTCCGGTCCGCCCTTGCCGTTGGTGGTCATGCTGCACGGCACCGGCGGGTCGGCCGAGTTCGCCGCCGACGAGACCCGCTGGCCTGCCTTCGCCGACGCCCACCGCTTGCTCGTCGCCTTCCCCGACGGGTTGCCCGTTGACCCGTCCCGCCCGCCGTCGTTCCTGTCCAACCCGAAGCGGTGGAACGACGGGTCCACTCAGCCCGACGAACCGGACGACGTCGCCTACCTCTCGCAAGTCATTCGCCACGCCGTCCGGCACGCGCACGCCGACCCGGCCCGCGTCTACCTGACCGGCTTCTCGAACGGGGCGGCCATGTGCTTCCGGTTCGCCGCCGAACGGCCGACCGAACTGGCCGCCGTCGCCCCGCTCGCCGGGTACTGTCACGTCTCCCCGGCGTCCGTCATCCCGCCCGTTCCCACGCTGTACGTCGTCGGCGATCAGGACTTGCTCATCCCGCTGAACGGCGGGCCGGTGCGGGTGCCGTGGGGCAACCGCGTCGTCGAACGCCCGACGGTGGATGCCAGCTTGGCGAAGTGGGCGGTCGCCCTCGGCTGTTCGCCGACGCCGCAGGTGGTGAGCGACGTTGATGGCGTGCGGGCGGAGCGGTTCGCCGGGCCGGTGGAGTTCGCCAGGCTGACGGTGAGCGGGCTGGGCCACCACTGGCCGGGCGGGCAGGCGATGTTCAACCCGCGGATCGCCGGCCCGCCGTCCGACCGGGTGAACGGGTGCGAGCGGGTGTGGGCGTTCTTCCGCTCCCACCGGCGGTAGCGGCTGCGGTCGGGGCGTCTTTCTTCGTCGCCACCAGAATCCGGCCGATGCCGCCGCCGCCGGTGCAATCTGGCCGCCCGTCGCGGAGTAATCCCAGCACAGCGGCGGCCGACACCGGCCACCGGCGGCGCGGGGGCAGTCTCCGCCGCCCCGGTCCGGGGTGCCCTGCGGGAGATCGACCCATGCCCGGTGGCATTTCCGACCCGATGACGCGGGTGGGGTACACGAACAAGAAGTGGGGCGTGTGCGGGTTCACCAGCACCCTGTACGCCATGTACGACCTGAACCCGGCCAGCCGGCCGCTGGTCATCAACGCCTCGCAGGCGTTCCGCGTCCTGGCCGAGATCAAGACCTACCTGGTCATGCTGCAGGCGGACGGCAGTCCGCTGCTGAAGGAGATCCGCGACTTCACCCGCACCTTCGGCCCGCCGTACGACACGTTCGAGGTGGAAGACTACATCCAGCGCATCCGCGAGGCGGCGGCCGACGGGCTGAGCCGCACCCAGGTGCTCGGCGACCCGCTGTTCAGCATCGCCCTGCCGCCGAAGGCGGTGGCCGACTACGTGCAGCGGGTGTGGGGGTGGAAGGCGACCGTCAGCGAGCACGCCGTCGGGTCGGGCGGCGGGGACGGGGTGATCGGGGTGAGTTCGTCCGCCACCGACGACAACGGGCTGCCCAAGCCGTACCACGGGCTGGAGCACTACATGTACCGGCACGGCGGGAAGATCTACAGTTGGGGCCAGTCGTTCAACTCGGTGCAAGACGCGGCCGACGAGGGGGCCGGCGGGGTGGCGTGGCGGGTGTGCCACGTGATCGGCGTGTCGAAGGCGTGACCGCCCGCGGCGGACCCCTCACCCCCGGCCGCCGCGAGGACGACCGGGGCGGACTTCCCGATTGCGGTTGGCCTTCCGTCAGTTCCCATCTAGACTGTGGGCACGCGCGACCCTCACGTCTCTTAGCTCGCCCGGTGCGCATGAGTCTCCCGCTCCAGACCGCCGCCCTGTTGCAGTCCGCCCGCGACCTGGTGAAGGCGCTGCCGGCCGACGGCGTGCTGATGCTCACCGAAACGGCCCTCGACTGGGAGGAGGTGGAGCGGCACCTGATCGGGTGCAAGCTGTTCGCCGCCTCCGACAAGCCGGCCCTGCTCAAACCCCTGCGGGACAGCGAGAACTGGACGGTTCTCGACCTGGACCCGGAGCCGCTGCCGGTGCAGGAGCGGCTGAGCAACGCCCTGCTGAACGCCGTCACCACCGAGGCGGTGCAGCCGGGCGCGCACATCGTGGTGCTGTACAACGGCATCGCCACCATGGAGGACGCGCCCGAGCCGATCGACAGCCTGAGCGTCATCCACCTGGGCGAACACCTGGAGCCGATGACCAACCAGGACCTGCGGAAGCTGGGCAAGGGGGTGCCGCTCGACGTGCTGCGGGCGGTGGTGGACCTGGCCAAAGAGATCGGCCGGGAGGGGCGGGAGGGGCACCCGATCGGCACCATCCTGGTGGTGGGCGACGTGAAGAAGGTGCAAGGGGTGTCGCGGTTCCTGAATTTCAACCCGTTCCGCGGGTACACCCGCCAGGAGCGGGACATCCGCGACCGCAAGGTGCGGGAGCAGATCAAGGAGATCGCCAAGCTGGACGGGGCCATCCTGATCGGCCGGGACGGCATCGCCGAGGCGGCCTGTCTTTACCTGGACGTGCCGACCGACGGCATCGGGCTGAGCAAGGGATTAGGCAGCCGGCACCTGTCGGCGGCGGCCGTCACCCAGCACACGAAAGCCATCTCGTTCTGCATCAGCCAGTCGAGCGGGACGGTGCGGGTGTTCCAGGGCGGGGAGTTGATGCTGCACATCGAGCCGCTGGCCCGCCCGCACGTGTGGCAGCCGCTGCGGCTGGAGAGCCAGGAGGCCGAGGTCGGCGGCGGGTGAGGCGTTCCCCGGGGGCCGCCCCCGGCCGGGGGGGGCCCCCCCCCACCCCCACAAGGTCGCCCCCCCCGGCCAAGGGTATGCGCCAACCC
>CAYMHO010000140.1:6683-17254 GCA_964390195.1 uncultured Fimbriiglobus sp.
GCCCCGGGCGGCGGGGGGCGGGGGGGGGGGGGGGGTGCGGGGGGCCCCCCCCGGGGGGGGGGCGCCCCCCCGCCACGCCTCACTGCTTCGGCACGCGGATCATGTCTTCGGCCAACTCCCGCCAGTTCACCTCCTGGATGCCGCGGTGCAGCAGGTCCTCGTACAACCCGGACGTGGTCGGCGCGGCGGCGGCGAACTCCTGTTGCAACTGGCGGCTGAGCAGGCCGATGGCCACCTCCTCGAGCGGCTTCTCGTTCGACCGCACCTGCGGGCTGTCGGCGGCCGCCTCCTTCGCCCGGCGGGCCTGGTCCTTCCAGTACGGGGCGGCCTTCGGGTCGGTGGCCACGTACTCGCCGACCATGCGGGTGGCCCAGTTCGGCTGGCCGGCGCTGTACGGGTTCCGCCCGCGGCCGGTCGCCGTCTTCTCCGCGTCCGGCAGCGAGCCGCCGTTGACGGTGTCGTACACCGCCCCGGTGCGGGACGGCTTCTTGGACGCCCCGGACGGGTCGACGAAGTAGTTGGCCACCGCCTGGCGGGTCTTCTGGTCCTGCGACCCGATCCACATGACCATGAAGAAGGCCATCATGGCCGTCACGAAGTCGGCGTAGGCCACCTTCCACGACCCGCCGCTCTTGCCGGCCATAGCCAGACTCCTGATGGGCGAGCCGGGAGCGTGAGCGCCCGCAGGTGGGCCCCTCCGGTCGCTCACGCTCCCGGCTCGCCTTATTGCCCGAAGATCGCCTTCAGTTCGGTCGCGTTGGGTCGGATGTCGGTGCCGAGCACCCGCCGCGCCCGCGTCACCACGTCCCGCGGGCTGACCCCCTCGCTGACGGCCACCACCCCGGCCAGCACCGACCGCAGGAACACCGCCTCCTGCTCGCCCACCGCCTCCAGCCGGGCGGCCATCGGGGCGATGAACCCGTAGGCCAACAGGATGCCGAGGAAGGTGCCGACGAGGGCCGCCCCCACCTTGTGCCCGATCTCCTCCACCGGCCCGCCGATCGCCTGCATGGTGACCACGATGCCGAGCACGGCGGCCACGATGCCGAACCCGGGCAGGGAGTCGGCCACCTTCGCCAGCGCCCCGCTCGCCTGGTGGTGCTCCCGCTCCAGCACCTTGATCTCCTCCTCCAGCCAGGCGGTCAGTTGCTCGCTCGTCGGCTTGCCGTCGATGAGCAGGGCGAACGCCTCGCACACGAAGTGCTTCAGGTGGCCGTTCCCTTTCACCTTCGGCGACTGCTGGAAGAGCGGGCTGGCGTCCGGGGCGGACACGTGCGACTCCAGCCCGAGCACCCCGTCCTGTTTGACCGCGCGGGCCAGCCCGTACATCAGCTTGAGCATGTCCACCGCCGTCGCCTTGGTGAACGGGCTGCCCTTGAGCAGGCCGATCGTCCCCTTGATCACGTCGATGAGCGTCTTCTTCGGGGACATGATGACCATCGCGCCGATGGCCGCCCCGCCGATGGTGATGAACTCGGACGGGTGGACGAGAGAGTGCACGTCCCCGCCGGCCATGCTGAACCCGACGAGGATGGCCACCAGCACCATCACGCACCCGATGATGACGATCACGGTTCGCCCGCCGGAAGGGAGTAGACAAGTCCGACAGGGTTATCGAACGGAATCGCCGTCGGTTGCGGGGCCGCGGGGGGCGGGCGTGTTCACCACCACGTACTCCTCGGCGAGGATCTGGGGGAAGCGGCCGGACGTCTCGCAGTCGCTCAGCGGGTTGATGCCGGACGGCCGCTCCGGGTGGCGGCGGGTGCGGCGGGCGGACGCCCTGGACGTCTCGGCGACGGTGACGACGAACTCCCCGGCCGGGTCGGCGTACCCGTCGCGGATCACCCGCCGGCGGCTGGCCGCCGGCTCGCTCCCGTCGCCGGCGGCGACGGCCGGCTTGGACATGTAGCACGGCGGGGGGAGCACCGCCTTCAGGTTGCCGGCGATCATCCCGACCAGCTCGCCCAGGGCGTCGGTGCGGTCGGCGTCGGTCACCCGCTCGGCCGACACCCCGCCGACGGTCGCGGCCAGAGTCCGCACCAGGGCCGGGTCGGCGGCGACGGTGACGGTCCCCCGCCAGGCGCCGGTGATCTGCACGCAGGCGAACGCCCAGCCGGGGCCCGCGGGCGGGACGGTGGGGGCGGGCTGGATCGGGCGGCCGACCACCAGCCGCCAGATGTCGGACACGAACTCGGCGATCAGCTTCGGCTCGACGGTCATGGTCCCACCTCCGGCGGCGCACCGCGGACGCAGGTGTGATCGAAGACGGGTGAAGAAAAGTGCTACCCGAAATGGAACCGGGGACGGAGTGACCGGGTGAAAACTCACCCGGTCACTCCGTCCCCGGTTCCACCGCGCGGTCACTGAATCAGAGTCACCTGCACGCCCGACTGCATGATCCGCTGGAGGGTGTCCTTCAGGTTGTCGATGCGGGTCTGGTAGGTGCCGGTGATGATGTGCCCGGCGGGCAGGGCGGTCTCGGTGGCGGCCGACGTGCCGCCGGCCTTCTGCACGTTCAGCAGGAACGTCTTGGCGTCGGTGGCGGCGACCGTCGGCGGGCTGATGGCGAACAGGTCGCCGAACCCGATGGCGAACACCCGGCAGGGGGCGCTGGGCAGGCTGAACCCGCCACTGCCGGCGTTCTGCCGCATCTTGTTCACCACCTGCACGGCGTCGTCGGCGGCGCTGCTGCCGGGGTTGCTCCCGCCCTCGGCGTAGTAGGTGTTGTACCCGGTGCCGGTGTACGTCCACGCCGGCCGCCCGTTCGGCACCCCGTCCGTCTCGAAGATGACGATCTTGGCCGCCCCGCGGCGGCCGGTGCCGCCGTTCACCGCCCCGTTCGGGGTGCGGGCGGTGTACGCCGAGGTGGACCAGGAGAGGGTGTTGAAGGCCATCGCCATGCCGCTCACCGGGTCGGTCCCGCCGTTCGCGTTCGGGATGTTGCCCACCAGCCGGTTGCCCAGGCTGGAGTTGTACGGGCGGATCTCGGTGGTCGTGTCCCCGCTCTTCAGGGCGGTGATGAAGTTGCTGTGGGTGGTGCTCACGTCCGGGTTGAAGTTGGGGTAGAACAGGCTCAGCTTGAGGGCCTCCCAGTCCTGCCCCATCCGCACCCGCGGGGTCTGGAAGTTGTAGTTGGAGAAGTACACCAGGGAGCAGAAGTCGTTCGGGTGGTTGTTCTTGATGTCGTCCAGGGCGGAGTTCATGGCCGCCTTCAGCTGCCAGCACTGGGCCTCGTGCACGGTGCCGGCCAGCCAGTAGTTCCGCCCGCCGTTCGACCCCTCGCGGGCGGACAGGAAGGCGAGCATGGTGTACGGGCCGAACCAGAAGTGCAGCCGCGGGCGACTCGGGTTGTCGGTGTAGTTCATGTACGGCCGCGGGTTGGCGGTGGTGGTGCCGCCCGGGGTGAACGTGCCGGTCGCTTGCACCGCCGGCGTCGCCCCTTCGGGGAAGCCGAACGACTCCACCCCGGCGAGCGAGGTGGTCGGCACGTACGCCCCGTTGTTCCCGTTGTACCCGAGGACGAAGTCGATGTAGTCCCGCCAGAACCGCTTATCCAGGTTGGTCAGGTCGTCCACGTTGTCCGGGATGCTGGTGTAGTACAGCATGCGGCCGGCTCGCAGGTTGGGCGGGAGCGTCTGCGGGCCGGACTTCAGCCACGCCAGCACCGCCCGGTAGTTCACCCGGTACTTGCTGGTGGTGGCGTTCAGGGTCCGCCCGGTGCCGTTGTTCAGCAGCGTCTGGTTGATGTTCTGGGTGCCGGTGACGGCCGAGTCGTTGTCCGCCTGCGGGTCGAACCGCCCGGTCGGGGTGGCGGCGGTGGCGTTCGCCTCGGTGAACCCGCCGCGGTAGAAGAACCGCCGCCGCCAGTCGCACATGGCCCGCCCGCTGGTGTCGAACGCCGGGCTGCCGGTGGTGGCCGGGGCGGTCACGTTCGCGTTCGCGTCGAACCGCGGGTCGGGCGGCCAGACGAAGAACGTCTTCCCGTAGTACCCCGGCCCCATGCTGTACCCCTGGAACAGGTCGGCTGTCTTCCGCCCGGCGTTCGCCCGGTTGGTCCCGGCCGGGTTGGTGCCGGAGTACCGGTCCAGGTTCAGGTCGTACCCGTAGGTCTCCCAGATGTCGTCGCGGAAGTTGTCCCAGGTGGTGCCGCCGTCGCCGAACGTCGGGAACGTGTACCCGAGCGGGACGACGCTGGGGGCGACCGTGCGGGCGGCCAGGGCGATCAGGCTGGTGTTGGCGGCGGTGGCGGTGGACAGCAACTCCCGCACGTCGCGGGCGGCGCCGGTGGCGGTGGCCGGGTCCCAACTGGTGGCGGTGGTGAAGATCTGCCCGCCCTTGCGGGGGTAGCGGTCGCCCACGTAGGTGGCGTCGGCGTCCGACTGCTCGGCGTACGAGTCCGGGGCGGGCGTCGGGCCGAACTGGTTGGTCTTGTCGAACGCGTCGTAGTTGGCCCAGTTGAACGTGCGGTTGACGTACACCCCGGTGTTCGTGCCGGTGTTCGCCCCGCCCGGGCGGAAGCCGCCGTCCTTGAACACGTTCTCCACCGCCGGGGTGGCCTGCATCCAGCGGTTGAACGCGTTCCACAGGTTGTTCGCGTTCACCGACGTCGCCGGGGTGCCCGGGCTGTTCACGTTGTCCGGGGACATGCGGAAGTCGAGGATCATGGGCGGGCCGCTGTTCGTCTCGACCGTCAGGTTGGCCGGCGCCTGCACCTCCCCGGACGCCATGACGAACGCGTTCTCGGTGCGGAACGGGTTCGGCCGGCTGGCCGGGGCGGCCGCCGCGGCGTTCCCGCTGGTCAGCGCGGTGGTGTCGCTGTACTGGGTGTACCGCCAGTAGTGGCCGAACTTCGGGTACACCGGGTCCGGGTTCATGGTGCCGTACACCGACCCGGTCGACCCGCCCCAGTCGCCCTCCCAGTTGAACTGGCTGCCGAACTGCATCGACCCGGAGTAGTCGAGGATGATGGCGATGTCCCGCGGGCGGTGGGCGGCCACCGCGAACGTCTCCCACGGCATCGTGTTCACCCCCACCACCTTGGCGAAGAAGGTGGGGTTCTCCCCCCGCAGCCGCACCCGCATGGCCGTCCACGACACGCCCCCCGAACTGGTCGGGAAGCTCGGCTCGAACCGCTGCAGGGTGGCGTTGTAGTTGTACTGGCCGACGTCGATGGCGTTCCCGACCGGGAACGTCATGTTGTCCGCCACCGTGTACTTGTGGTCGGACTGGATGAACACGTTGACGTTCTGGAGGACGGTGTTCTGGGCCACCGTGGCGGCGTCCGACTTGTCGTTGTTCACGTTCCCCGGGCGGTTGTTCAGCACCCGCGCGCCGGCTAGGGCGGCGGCGTCGCACGCCGCCTGCGCGTCCGTCCGGGCGATGGTCAGCACCCCCACGTCGATGGCCAGGGCCACGAACGCGAACAGCAGGGTGACGGTGAGCGCGAGCAGGGGCAGGATGTTCCCGCGGCGGCGGGCGGTGGACTGGCGGACGCGCACGGCGGTGTCTCCTGGGCGACCAACTTGGAACGGGGGACGCGGTGACCGGGTGAGCCGTTACCCTTCCGACCCGGTGGCGGCGACGATGGTGAGCGGGACGGCGTTGCTGCTGCTCCCGTAGAACCCGACCCGGAACCCGCTCTGCCCGGCCTGCGGGATCCACACCACCGGCAGCACCGGGCGGTACACGCAGGTGATCCGCACCGCCAGCCGGTCGGTGAACGACGCCTCGTTCCAATCCACAGTGGTCGGCCACCCGGCCTTCGGCTTGATCTGCGGCGGGTTGGCGTACGCCCCGGCGGTGTTCGAGTCGTCACACGGGAACACCTCAACGGTGAAGTTCTCCACCCACTTGTCCGCCCCCTTGCACTCCTGGATGACGTAGTCCTTGATGCTGATCCGCCCGCTCTCGGCGGTGGTGACGAACGTGCTCGACTTGTCCACGTTGGTGGCCGCGTACCGCGCCCCGTCGCGGGCCGCGTTGGCCAGCATCTGGTTCACCAGCAGGTACCGCCCGTACTCGAAGATGGCGAACAGGAAGAGGAGCAGGATGGACAGCACCAGGGCCGTCTCCACCAGGGTGGCCCCGCTCCGCGGGCGGCGGGTGGTCATGCGGCGCATGGCAGGTCTCCGACGCGGTGAACCGGCGGCGTCAGCCGCCTGGGTACGCAACAGTCACCCGCGGGTCACACCCGCGGGTCGCCAGACTCACTCACCAATTCGGCATGGTGGCGTTGACGGTGAACGGGCGGTCGAGCAGCATCACCCACTCCACCTGGTACCGCACGGTGTCCGGGCGGACGAACCCGAGGGTGGTCCACAGCACCCGCTCGCGGAGCGGGCGGCTGCCGGCCGGCTTGAGCACCCCGGACCCCGGGGTCGTCTCGTCGCTGATCGTCACCATCACCCGGAACCGCTGGTTCTGGATGCCCTGGTACGGCTCGCCCACGTTCAGCCCGAGCGGGCCGGGGGTGGTCCCGGACGGGTACGCCGGGTCCCCGCCCTGCTGCGGCAGGAACTCGAAGGTCACGTCCACGTCCTCGTACCGCAGCCCGCTCAGCCCCTGCCCGGCCAGGTACTGCATGACCGCCGCCTTCACGCTCGGCATCTTGCCCGGGTTGTTGTTCGGGTCGGCCACCTGCCGCACGATCTGCGTGTTCGCCCCGGTGCTGTTGATGGTCACCGCCTGGGCGGCCATGCGGGCGCCCTCGCGGGCCGAGTTGGCCACCACCTGCTGCACCTGCACGTACCGCCCCATCTCCCACAGGCCGAGCAGCAGCGGGACGACCACCGTGGTCATCACCAGGGCCAACTCGACGGTGGCCGTCCCGCGGCGGCGGGACGGCGAGGGGGTGTGGGGGGCGTTGCCTCCCACCACGACACGGCGGAGCATGACCGACCTCCGGGCGGGATCGCGAGCGGCCAACCCTAGCACGCGATCCCGACACCGCACCGCCCGCCCGACCGGAAAATTCGCACCCCCTGTCCGAAACGCCGCCGCCGTGTTCTACGCTCGTACTACTTCGTCCCGGCACGAATTCCCATGCCCGCGCTTCAGACCCCACAGGAGTTCGTCTCCGCCGTCCGCCGCGGGAGGCTGGTGGACGACGCCCGCCTGAAGGCGTTCGTGGCCGGCGTTCGCGGGCTGCCGGCCGTCACCGCCCGGCGGATCGCCGACCGGGCCGTCGCCGCCGGCCTGCTCACCCCCTTCCAGGCGGGCGAGGTGCTGGCCGGGCGGGGCGACCTGCTGGCCCTGGCCGAGTACCGCCTGCTCGCCCGTTTGGGCGAGGGCGGGGTGGGCGGGGTGTTCCTGGCCGAACACGCCCCGACCGGCGAGCGGCGGGCGGTGAAGGTGTTGAACGACGACTCGGCCAGCGACCCGGTGGCCGCCGCTCGCCTGAGTCGCGAGGCGGCCGTCGCCGCCGGCCTGTGTCACCCGAACGTGGTACGGGTGTTCGGGTACGACCCCGGGGGCGCCGACCGCCCGCCCTTCCTGGCGATGGAGTACGTGGACGGGGTGAGCCTGCAGGCGGCCGTCGCCCTGGGCGGCACGTTCACCGCCGAGGCGGCCGCCGAGTGCGGGCGGCAGGCGGCCCTCGCCCTGCAACACGCCTGGGACGCCGGGCTGGTGCACCGCGACGTGAAGCCGGCCAACCTGCTGCTCGCCCGCGACGGGCTGGTGAAGGTGCTCGACTTCGGCACCGTGCGGCTGTCCCAGGGCGCGAGCGCCATGTCCCTGGCCGGCAAGCGGCTGCTCGGCACGGCCGAGTACGTCGCCCCGGAGCAGATCGCCGACGGGTCGGCGGTGGATTGCAGGGCGGACGTGTACGCCCTCGGCGGCACCCTGTACTTCCTGCTCGCCGGTCACCCTCCGTTCCCGCACGCCGAGTGGACCGAGCGGGTGCGGGCGAAACTGCACTCCGACCCGGTGCCCGTCCACCACCTCCGCCCGGACGTGCCGGCGGAACTGTCCGCCGTCGTGTCGGCCATGCTCGCCCGCCGGCCGAACGCCCGCCCGCCCACCCCCGCCGACGTCGCCCGCCGACTCGCCGTGTTCGCCGACCCGACTTTCGCCGACGGGGTGTTCGACCGCCTCGACCGCGGCGACGACACCCCGCCGGTCGGCCTGTCGATCACCCCCGGCCCGACGGACGACTTCGAACGAGTCGCCCCCGGTCAGTCCACCGCCGAACTGCCCAACCCGCTCGCCCGGTCGGATTCGGTGACGCCCCTGGAGACGGTTCGTGTGGAGCGGCCGCTGGTTCACATTCCGGACCACCCCCCGCGACGGGTCCCCTGGCTCCCGCTGGTAGCCGTCATGGTCGGGCTGATCGTGGTTGTGGCCGCGCTGGTGGCGGTGCTGCTGACCACGCGCTGATGGCGGATGGCTAGTGCCACCCCCTCACCCATCCGGAAAACCATCGCCTGAGTTTATAAAAATCCATGTCGGATAAGCACTTACGGCAAATCAGACTGCAATTCAGACGTGAATGAAGGTTCGCGGAAGGCTGTGGTGTTGTATTCCACAAGTGTGGCGGAATTCGACAGGGCATCGGATCGGAATGCAACACTATGGCCAGAAAATTACGATTCGGGCGCGAATTCTGGTGCCGAAATTGTAACGGACCGGTGGCGAAAAATGCCTGGAAAACTGCGAAACACAGGGCAACTGGCCAAAGCGGGAGTCAAATGGGGCGGCTTGGCACCCGGGATGCTCTAGACTGCGACCGAGGAACGGTTGCGAGTCCCGAACCTCAACGAGGGGCAACCCTCGTCCTCCCCTTCCGAACATGGGCACGAGACTAGCGCGGGGTATGCGAGTCCCCCGCGCCGAATCTCGTGCCCCACTTCTTTTTGTAGCCTCTCCTCTGCGATGTTGAGAATGGCGGACTCGGGTCCAGCGTTTCCGGTACTCTACCCGCGGCGCCGCGACCACCCTTCCGGACGGTGAGGTATGAGGCTGCGAACGCTGCTCGACGTCGGCGCCGTGTGGACCTTGCGGGCGGCGGCGGTCGTCCTCGCCCCTCTGCTGCTGTTCACCGCCCGCACCTGGCACGGGCGGGCGGTCGGCACCCTATTCGTCGCCCTGTGGACCGGCTTCAGTTGCTTCGTCCTGCTGAACGTGATGGCCCTGTTCCCGCGGTTCGTCCGCACCCCGGCCGGGGCGTTGGTGCCCGCCCCGATGCCGTTCGGCCTTCCCATCTGGGTGTTCGACATCGTCGCCATCGCCTCCGTCCTGCTCGGGGTGGCCGCCTTCCTGTGGTGCTGGGTGGTCGTCCCGTTCCTGCTGTTCACCCAGCCGGCGTACCGTTCCGACACCCCCGGCCTGCGGTCGGTGTTCCTCGGCCCGCTCTTCCTGCACCGCCTGCAGATGGTGCTGCTGAGTGAACCCGACTGGCTGTGGCTCGGCACGCTCCTGGCCACTCGGTTCGACCTCCGCATCAAGCGGGACGAGCGGCGGCTGATCCGCGACACCGTCCGCCACCACCTGGACGATCTGAAGGAGGGGAACGAGTACCGTACCCTGCCGCCCGCCCTGCCACTGGCCGTGTGGGGGCGAATCCTGTTCCCCGACTCCGGCCACCTGTTCGCCTACCGCCCCGAGGCGGGAGACGGCGAGCGGCTCGGCCTGCTGGTGTTCCTGCACGGGCACGGCGGCAACAACCTGCTCCTGCCGCACCTGCTGCGGCCGCTCGCGGACCAGTTCCGGTGCGTGCTGGTGTGCCCCAGCTTCGGGTACGGCAACTGGGAACACCCGCACGCCGCGGGGTGTGTGGAGCGGGCGGTGCGGTACGCCTTCGAGCACTTCGCCGAGATCGACCCGGAGCGGGTGTGGCTGGCCGGGCTGAGCCAGGGCGGGGCGGGTGTCGGCCGGGCGGCCGTGGCACTACCGGACGTGTTCGCCGGGCTGGTGTTCGTCTCGCCGACGATGGAGCCCAGGGTGCTGGAGAACGAGGCCCTGGAGGGCAGGCCGGTGTTGGTGATTCACGGCGACGCCGACCGGCACGTGAAGTCGGCGCACGTCGAGAAGGGAGTGGAAGCGCTCCGAAGGGCCGGGGCGGACGTGACCGTGGACCGCCTGCCGACCGGCACTCACTTCCTGCTGTTCGCCCACCCCGAGGCGGTGTTCGGGCGGGTGGCCGGGTGGGCGGCCGGCGGGGCGGGAGAGACCTCCCCGCCGGCCGCGTCCGGTTAACCCATCGGCTTGCCGCCCCGCTTCGGCGGGCCGGCCGGTCCGCCGCCCTTCGGCGGCTCGGTCGGCCCCACCGGGCCTCCCGGCGCGCCGGGCTTCTGCGGCGCGTTCTTGTCGGCCTGGGAGTCCTGGGGCGGCGGGCTGCCGCTGGTCCCTTCCACCTTGATCTTCTCCGGCTCACAGCCGGCACCGGCGAGCAGCGCCACACCGGCGGCGCACGCCAACAACATCTTTCGCACGGGTGATACCTCGGTCGGGGGGATGGCCGTGGGGGCCGGGGGGGGGGGGGGGGGGGGGCCCCGCGCGGCTCCGCGGCGGCGGGGCCGGGCGGCCGGCGGCCGCCCCGCGCGGGTCAGCGCGTGCGCGCGAGCACGGCGGCC
>CAYMHO010000141.1:0-17222 GCA_964390195.1 uncultured Fimbriiglobus sp.
CACATCCAGAAGCAGGACTTCCGCTTCGCCCGCTACCTGAAGGCGTCGATGCGGGAGGAGACGGTGGGCTACGTGGCGAAGTTGATCGCCGACAACCGGCCGGCGAGCGAACTCGTGTCCAGCGACTGGACGCTGATGAACGACGCCCTGGCCCGGCACTACGAGTACCCGCCGCTGGAGGGCGGGCACCTGCGGAAGGTCAAGTTGCGGGCGGATGACCCGCGGGGCGGCGGCCTCCTCGGGCACGCGGGCGTCCAGTCGATGTTGTGCTGGATGGGCGACAACTGGGTGATCTACCGCGGCGTGTGGGCCTTGCGGCACGTGCTCGACCTGCCCCCGCCGCCGCCGCCGCTCGAAGTGCCGGAACTCAACCCGTCGGACGGGAAGAACAAGGGCAAGCCGTTCCGCGAGCTGCTCAAGCAGCACCAGGCGGACGCCACGTGTGCGGTGTGCCACAAGACCATTGACCCGCTCGGGTTCGCGTTCCAGAACTTCGACATCAGCGGGCGGTGGCGGGACGTCGAACACGAGAGCTACAAGCGCGGCGAACTCGACGGCCGCATCGCCTGGCGCGGTGAGGGCAAGACCCGCCCGGTGGACGCGGCCGGCCGGTTGCCCCGCGGTGAGGAGTTCAAGTCGTTCGCCGAGTTCAAAAAAGTGGTGACGGAGTAGTATCAGCCCGACGTGGTCCGCGGGCTGATGAAGAACTGGTTCGTGTACGGCACCGGCCGCGTGCCCGGCATCGACGAACTGGCCGAGATCGCCGAGGTCACCGCCGCCACCCGCGAGACGGGCGACCCGCTCCGCGACCTGCTGAAAGGCGTGGTGAAGTCGCGGGCGTTCCTCGAACAGTACGACACGCCCCAACCGCCCAAAAATAAGGAGCCGCGATGAGCTCGAAGGCCAACACGATCAGTCGCCGCACTCTCCTCCGCGGGTTCGGTGCCGCCATCGCCTTGCCGTACCTCGACATCATGGGCGGGCGCACGCGGGCGGCCGACGGCGGCGCGAAGGAGCCGCGGCGGCTGGCCTGCTTCTACATCCCCGGTGCCATCAACCGGCACACCTGGTTCCCCAAGGACACCGGCCGCGACTACACCCTGGCCGACGCCCACAAGCCGCTGGAGAAGCTCCGCGACGAGTTCAGCGTGCTGACCAACCTGTCGCACATTCAGGGGCGGATCAGCGGGCACGTCCACCCGTACAACTGGCTGACCGGGCACAACATCAACATCGTCCCCGGCACCGTCACCAACAGCGTGTCGATGGACCAGGTGGCGGCCAAGCACCTGGGGCCGACGTGGGTGCCGTCGCTCGCCCTGTCGTTCGCCGACGGGGTCGGCACCACCACCCTGTCGCGGAACGCGATGGGCGTGGACGTGGCGGCGACGGCCAACTACCGCACGGTGTTCGAGCGGCTGTTCCCGCCCGCGGATCAATCACAGCGGAAAGAGGCCGAAGCCCGCATCGCCCTGGATAGGAGCGTGCTCGACACCGCCGGCGAAGGTGTGAAGGACGTTCAGCGGCACCTCGGGGCGGACGACCGCCGGCGGCTCGACCAGTATTTGGAGTCGATCCGCGAGGTGGAGAAGCGGCTGGACGACAGCAAGGCGATCCTGGAACGCGGCCGGCCGAAGTTCGACGAGGCGGCGGTGAAGACGGTGCCGCAGGGGAAGAACAGCATGAAGGAACATATTGACCTGATGATGGACCTGATCGCCCTGGCGTTCCAGACCGACATGACACGGGTGGTGACGCACAGCCTCGGCGGCGAGGGCGGGCCGAACTACGACGAGTACAAGGAGTGGGCCCAGCAGAACGGGGCACCCGTCCGCGGGGCGCACGACGTCCACCACAAGGGCGGCGGCGGGGCCGACTCGCCCGACGCGAAGGTGCTGGCCGCCCGCGACGAGATGCTGGTGGCATGCTTCGCCCGGCTGGTGGAGAAGTTGAAGGGGGTGAAGGCGGCCGAGGGGACGTTGCTCGACCACACGGTCCTCCTGTTCGGCGGGGCGCAGATCAGCAGCCACTCGGGCAAGAGCTTCCCGACCCTGTTGGCCGGCGGCCGCAAGCTCGGGTTCAAGCACGGCCAACACCTGAAGTGGGATTCGGACAAGAAGCCCATGTCCGACCTGTACCTGACAATCCTCCAGCAGCTCGGCTGCCCGGTGAAGGCGTTCAAGGAGAGTACCGGCCCCCTCTCGGAGGTGCTGGCGTAGACACCCTCTCGGGTGAGACTGAAAGCGTGCTTCCGGGTGATTTTCTTCGCGGGATTTCCCATCTCCTGGCTAACTACATTCTGGTCACAGCCACTGGGGCAGGTTGTGGTGCTTGCGACCAGGGGCATGGAGCAATCGCGATGGCGGTGTCTGCCGAGTTCATGTCCCACGTCACCCGTTCTCAACGACAGTTGCACGCGTTTCTGCTGACGATGGTGTGGAATCCGGCCGACGCCGACGACGTCCTCCAGGAGACGAACCTGGTCCTGTGGGAGAAGGCCGCGGAGTTCGACGCCGGCCGCCCGTTCCTGCCGTGGGCGATGCGGTTCGCCCAGTTCCAGGCCCTGGCGTGGCTGAAGCGACACCGGCGGCAGAAGCAGCGGCTTGTGTTCGACGACGACCTCGCCCAGTTGCTGGCGGACGAGGCCGTGCGGGAGGAGCCGGCGTTCGAGGACCGGCGTCACGCCCTGGCTGCGTGCCTTCAGAAAATCCCGGCCGAACAGCGCGACCTGATCGCCCGCCGCTACGAGCCGGACGGGTCGGTCAACGCCATGGCCGCGGCAGGCGGCACCACACCGAAGGCGGTCTCGGACAAGTTGCGGCGGATTCGCCATGCGCTGTTGCACTGCGTCCGGCGGGCACTCGGGGAGGCCATCGCGTGAAGACTGCTGACGCCGACCTGGAAGGGCTGTTCAACCGGCTCGCCGACGGTCTCGCGTCGGACGCCGACGAGGACGCCCTCGCCCGGTTGCTCCGCGGGAGCACCGAGGTGCGGCGGGCGTACCGCGAGTTCATGGCGCTGCACTCGGCGCTGCACTGGGACTACGTCGCCGCCGCCCGAGCAGAGCACGTTCCGGCGCCATCGGCTCACCGCACTGGGCCGCGGCTCGGTTGGCTGGCCGCATTCGGCGCGGGGGTCCTTCTGGCCACTGCCGTGTCAGTGGCCTTGCTCCTGCTGTGGCCCGTGCCGCCGAAGGCTCTCGACCTGTCGTCCGCCCCGCCGACGACGGATGCCCGGTCGGCGGACGCGATCGCCGCCCTGCTCGTCGACGGGGTGGGAGCCGAGTTCGCCCCGGGCCGGGCGCCTGACGGGGTCCGGGTCGGCCCCGGCGAGTACGAACTGCTCAAGGGGGTCGTCCACCTGCGGTTCGCGCAAGGGGCCGATGTGGTTCTGGTCGCCCCGGCGCACATCGAGGTGACCGACTCGCAACACACCCGGCTGGTTTACGGCCGCGTGCGGGTGATCGCCCCGCCGACCGCGAAGGGGTTCACCGTCGCCACCCAGGCCGCGAAGTACGTCGACCTCGGCACCGAATTCGGCCTGCGGGTCGATGACGCCAGCGGGGCCAGCGACCTGTACGTGTTCGACGGGCAGGTGGACGTCACCGACCCCAAGTCGGGCGAGGTGCGGTCGGTGACGGGCGGCACGTCGGCCCGGTCGGTGAACGGTCGACCGGCGGACGCGCCGCCGCTGAAGGACGGGGACTTCCCAACCCCCGGTGCCATCGGGTTGAGGCGATGGGAGCAGTACGAGGCGGAGGTGCGAAAGGACCGCACGCTCCTGGCGTTCTTCTCGTTCCAGCGGCAGGCCGACGAGTCCCTGTTGGCGAACGCGGTCGCGGGCGTGATGAGCGACGGCCGAGTCGTCGGTGCGCGGTGGACGACCGGCCGGTGGCCCGGAAAGGACGCGCTCCTCTTCGACCGCGACACCGACTTCGCACAGGTCACGATTCCCGGCGAGCACCAGGAGTTGACCGTCGCGGCGTGGGTGAAGGTCGATCGCATCGACTTCGTGCTCAACGCGATCTTAAACTCGGACGGGTATGAACCGGGCGGCATCCACTTCCAGTTGAACCGCCAGGGGTTCGCCCGCGGCGGCGTGGTGATCGAGGGGGCGTTCCAGGATCGGTTCGTGGGCAAGCCAGTCCCGCTCGGGAGTTGGGTCAACGTCGCATCGGTGATCTCCGCCCGGAAGCGTTCCCAA
The DNA here is from genome assembly GCA_964390195.1 of uncultured Fimbriiglobus sp. GTDB lineage: Bacteria > Planctomycetota > Planctomycetia > Gemmatales > Gemmataceae > JALHQU01. The sequence continues at coordinate 4,204 of CAYMHO010000141.1, forward strand.
CAGATTTACGTGAACGGGGTTCTGGCCCGCGAACGCACCTGGCAGAGCGACGTCACGCTCAAGCCTGGGTCGTGCCGGATCGGCAACTGGCTGCCCGCCCCGAAGGACCAGTTCCCGACCCGGGCCCTCCGCGGCCAGATCGACGAACTGGCGGTCTGGAGCCGCGCCCTGCCGAAGGAGGAGGTCGCGCGACTGGTCGAAGCCGGCCGACCAGGGTTGCTGTGGAACAAAGAGTAGCCCCGCCGACTCGTTGCTGAAGGGCCGTTGACCCTACCGCCATCACAAGTTCCCGAGTGCCGGAGAACGCCGATGAACTTCCCCCGCTGTGCCGGGCCGGTGTCCCGGCGGTCGTTCCTCACCGCGGGCACGCTCGGCGTCGCCGGGCTGAGCCTCGCCGACGTCATGCGCCTGCGGGCCGCCGGCGGGAAGGCGAGCGCCGCCCCGGACACGGCGGTCATCTTCGTCTGGCTGGCGGGTGGGCCGCCGCACCTCGACATGTACGACATGAAACCGGACGCCCCCGAGGAGTACCGCGGGCCGTTCCGGCCGCTCAAGACGAACCTCCCCGGCCTGGACGTGTGCGAGCACATGCCGCTGCACGCCAAGTGCGCGGACAAGTACACCGTGATCCGCAGCATCGCGCACACGTTCAACGACCACGGGGGCGGGTCCAAGCGGGTGATGACCGGGCGCATCCCCAACACGCCGACCGAGACGGTGAACGACTCGCCGGCCGTTTGCACCGTCGTCGCCAAGATGCGGGAGCAACTGAAACTCGGCCTGCCGAACTGCGTCTCGCTGGTGGACGGCGGCCGGGCCGGGGTGGACACCTACGCCCAAGGGGCCGCGTACCTGGGGCGGGGGTACGCCCCGTTCATCGTGGACGGCGACCCGAGCAGCACCAAGTTCCAGGTCAAGAACATCGGCGTCTCCGAAGAGATGGCCCAGCGGCTCGACGACCGCTTCACCTTGCTCCGTGGGATCGAGGGCGTCCGCCGCGAGGCCGACACCAACCCGACGATGAAGGCGATGGACGGGCACTACGAGCGGGCCTTCGACATGCTCACCAGCACGCAGGCGCGGGCCGCGTTCGACCTGTCGAAGGAGTCGGAGAAAGTGCGGGAGCGGTACGGGATGACCGCTTGGGGTCAGCGGGCGCTGATGGCCCGGCGGCTGGTCGAGGCCGGGTGCAGTTTCGTCACGGTGGTGCTGGAGAACCCGCACATCAACGGGTGCTTCTACAACTGGGACACGCACGCGGTGAACCACGACAACTTCGCCGACATGAAGCTCCGCCTGCCGGTGTACGACCAGGTCGTCACGGCCCTCGTCGAAGACCTGCACGACCGCGGACTCACCAAGAAAGTGCTGCTGGTGGTGACGGGCGAGTTCGGTCGCTCGCCGAAGATCAGCAAGGCAGACGGCGGGGCGAAGGGGATGCGGACCGGCCGCGAGCACTGGCCGCAGGCGATGTCGGTGCTGGTCTCCGGCGGGGGCCTGAAGATGGGGCAGGTGGTCGGCTCGACCGACAAGCTGGGCACGCACCCACACGAGAACCGCCTGACCCCGAACGACCTGTGGGCGACGGTGTACAAGCACCTGGGCGTCGACCCGAGCACCCACCTGTACGACCAGGAGAAGCGGCCGATCCCGATCCTCCCGTTCGGCGACCCGATCCGCGAACTGGCGTGAAACGCAGCGAGTACTGAGCCCGCCTGACACACGGAATCCCTCGTGCCGTGTCCCACCTGCCTCGACAAGAACTTCGCCTTCCCCACCACACACTTCGGAAACAGCATGGATCGTTTCGCCCCCACCGCCTTGAGTCGGCGCGACCTCCTCCAGATGGGGGCCGTGTCGTTCTGCGGCCTGACCTTGGCCGACTTCCTGCGGGCCGACGACCGCTCCACCCTCGACACGAAGTACCGCAAGCGGTCGATCGTCAACGTCTGGCTGGCCGGCGGCGCGTCCCATCTTGACACGTTCGACATGAAGCCGGACGCCCCGGCGGAGTTCCGCGGGGAATTCAAACCAATCGCAACGAAGGTGCCGGGCCTGCAAATCTGCGAGCACATGCCCAAGATCGCCGAGCGGATGGACCGCATGGCCCTGATCCGCTCGCTGACTGGGACGGTCGACTCGCACGACGGGGCGATGTGCGCGACGGGGTACCCGCCGGGCAGTCTGAAGAACATCGGCGGTCGACCGAACATCGGGTCGGTCGTGGCCAAACTGCACGGTCCGACCAACGGAAACGTGCCGACATCGGTCGCCATGATCTCCGGCTATAACCCGAGCGAGCAGGCGTACTCCCGCTCGGCGGGGTACCTCGGCTCGACCTTCGACTGCTACACGCCGGACAGCGAGGCGGGACGGGCGAACCTGAAGGCCCGCAACTTCACCCCGGATCGGCTCAAGTTGTTGTCCGGCTTCGACACCCTTTCCCGTGACATCGATGCCGGCGGCAGTATGGCGGCCATGGACGCCCACACCGAACGGGCCATTCAGTTCGTCACCTCGCGGGAGTTCGCTCAGGCACTGGACTTCCAGAGTGAGTCGTCGAAGGTGCGGGATCAGTACGGCATCGGGTTCGCGAAGAGCCCGAAATCGAAAAGAACACTCGGCCTCCAAAACGCGCGGTTCCTCATGGCGCGACGGCTGATCGAGTGCGGCGCGCGGTGCGTGAACGTGACCTGGGAGGAAGAGGGCGAACGGCGGTGGGACACCCACCAGGACAACTTCAACGCACTGCGGCACGAACTGTTGCCGTCGTTCGACCTGGGCCTGAGTGCCTTTTTCGACGACCTCGAAGCGCGGGGGATGCTGGACGATGTCCTCGTGCTCGTCTGGGGCGAGTTCGGCCGCACGCCGAGAATCAACGACAAAGCGGGCCGCGACCACTACGCGCCAGCCGCCGCCGCGCTGCTGTTCGGCGGTGGCCTGAAAGTGGGCCAGGTGATCGGTAGCACGACGAAGAACGGGGAACGGCCCAAGGACCGCCCGATCCACTACCAGCAGTTGTTCGCCACGCTGTACCGGCACCTCGGAATCGACCCCGCGAAGACCACCATCATGGATCCGAATAACCGTCCGCAGTACCTCCTTGAAGAGACGGAGCCGATCCGCGAACTGGTGTGAGTCCCCGGCGACCGTCAGGCATCCGTTCTCGAAGGCTGTGACCCGAAAACTGGACACCACCCGGAGGTATTCTCATGGGAAGCACTGACGCCCTCACTCGGTGGTTCACTGACCGCGTCGGCCGCCGAGAAGTGCTCCGGGCTGGGGTTCTCTCGGCGCTCGGCCTGACCCTGCCGGACTTGCTCCGGGCACAGGACGGTGCGGTGCGGAAGCTCGACGGGAAGGCGAAGGCGTGCATCCTGCTGTACATGACGGGCGGCCCCGCCCAGCAGGAGACCTTCGACCCCAAGCCCGACGCCCCGTCCGGCACCCGCGGCGAGTTCCAGCCTATCGCCACCAGTGCCCCCGGCATTCAGATCTGCGAACACCTGCCGAAGATGGCGAAGGTGATGCACCACTGCGCCGTCTTCCGCAGCGTCTTCCACGGGTCCGACACGCACGGCGTCGGCGTGCACTACAACCTGACCGGCCTCAAGCCGCCCCCGCGCCGCGCCGGCGAACCGCAACTCGACCGCCGAGACCCGCCGAGTATTGGCGGCGTGATGCGCCAACTCCGCGGCGACCGGGACGGACTCCCCGCGGCGGTGCAATTGCCCCGTCCCGTCGGCGACCAGAACAACGCCATGTGGGCCGGGCAGCACGCCGGCCTACTCGGGGCCAAGTACGACCCCCTCTTCCTCTTCGACGAGACCTGGGTGCCGGGCAAGGAGTTGCCGGGGTTCAGCCCCGCCCGTGAGGTGAGCGGAGAGAGGCAGAAGAGCCGGGCCGAGCTGTTGGGGCTGCTAGAGAAGCCGGCCCGCACCGAGGCGGAGCAGGACTTCGACCGCTTCCAACAACTGGCACTGGACGTGATGAAGTCCGAGAGTTCCTGGCGCGCGTTCCGACTCGAAGACGAGAAGCCCGGCACGATCGAGCGGTACGGCGACAACCGCTTCGGCCGCAGCGTGCTCATCGCGCGGCGGCTGATCGAGCGGGGCGTCGCCCTGGTCACCGTGCCGTGGGTGTTCAAGCAGTCCGAGCAGAACTTCGACACGCACAGCAAGCACTTCGCCAAGATGAAGGGGTCGCTACTCCCGCCGGTCGATTCGGCCTTCTCGGCGCTCATCGAGGACTTGAAGGACCGCGGACTGCTCGACTCGACCCTGATCGCCTGGACTGGCGAGTTTGGACGCACCCCGAAGATCAACGGCAACGCCGGCCGCGACCACTGGGGCCGCGTCTACTCCGCGGTTCTGGCCGGCGGCGGAATCAAGGGTGGCGTGGTGATCGGCAAGAGTGACAAGCAGGGCGGGGCACCGGCCGACAACCCCGTGCACGTGACCGACCTGTTCGCGACGATGTACAAGGCGCTGGGCGTCGGTCCCGAGACCGAGGTCGTCGACCAGACCGGCCGGCCCATGTTCCCCGTGCAGGGCAATCCGGTGTCGGACGCGTTCTGAATTCCCTCACCTGGAGGTGCGTGCCATGAGAAAGGTACTGGGTTTGGTCTGCGTCCTGCTCCTGGGCGTCGTCGCCATGTTGGCTCAGGCCCAGAAGGAGGAGTCGCCCGACACCAAAGCGCGGGCCGCCATCCTGAAGCTCTACAAGGATCCTGAGCGACGAGCAGAAGAAGGACGCGGTTCAGAAGGTCGACGACAAGGACCGCTACACCGAGACCTTCCCCGCCGGCAAGCGGCCCGGCGTCTCGTTCGAAAAACTGACCGCCGAGCAGAAGGCGATGGTCGCCGACGTGGTGAAGGCCACCTGCTCGGAGTACGGCGCGAAGCGGTGCCTGGAGATCGCCAAGCAGGACGGCGACGGGCAGCGGTACGTCACCTTCTTCGGCGAGCCGACCGAGAAGGGGCGGTTCTCGTGGCGCTTCGCCCAGCACCACCTGACCCTCGTCCACATCGAGTTCGGCGAGGACAAGCCCGACGAGTTCGGTCCCATCCTGCTGGGCGGCAACCCGGTGAAGGACCTGTGGGACGATGAGGAGAAGATCCTGCTGGAGTTGTACGGGGCTCTGTCGGCCGACGACGCCAAGGCCGTCAAGGGCACGGGCGGGTCGGGGTCGGGCGCGGCCATCGCCAAGGACGCCGTCAAGATCGGCGACCTGAGCGAGAAGCCGCGGAAGCTGGCGGAGAAGTTGGTGGAGAAGCGGCTGGAAGTGTTCTCCGCCGACCGGCGGAAGGTGATGGAGGCGCTGATCCAAAAGGAGGGCGGCGTGGGCTCGCTCCGCATCGCCATCTGGGGCGACGCCACCAAGTCGCACAAGGACGGCGGCAACTACCACTGGAAGATCGGAGCAGGTGCCGTGCTCATCGACTGGCAGACGGCCGGCAAGAACCACATCCACATGACCCTGCGCGGGAGAGCCAAGGGCTGATGGTTAGCTCGGAAGTTGGAACCGCTTCAGTACCGCGGACGCGGCTGTCACCGCGACACAATACCGGGAACGCCATGATGCGAAACTCGCTCCACAGCCTGCTCTGTCTCTGCCTCCTCGGCGTCACGGTCGGCCGCGCCGAGGGATTGACGGCCGAGCGGGCCAAACAACTGGCGCAGGACAAGAGCGGCAAGCTGACGCTCGACGGCCTGACCGCGCTTTCACCCGAGGTCGCGAGGGAGTTGGCCCGTCACGAGGGCTGGCTGTCGCTCAACGGCATCAAGTCCCTCTCGAACGGATCCGCGGAGGCGCTCGCACAGCACAAGGGGCAGTTGCATCTCGACGGGTTGACGGCGCTTTCGCCGGAGGACGCGAAGGCACTGGCCCGGCATAACGGTGAACTGTCGCTCAACGGGTTGACTACGATCTCCGACGAAGTCGGCGTCGCGCTCGCGAAGCACACGGGCGGTCGCCTGTACCTCAACGGCGTGAAGTCCCTTTCGACGGAAGTGGGCAAGGCACTCGCGCAACGCAAGGGGGGCGGGCCGACCCACGCGGTGTGTCTCTACGGCGTGGAGACGTTGACTGTTGAGGCGGCGACGGCGTTGGCGGAATCTCACGGCCACAACTGGGACGGCCGGTTGCCCGCCATGAAGACGATCCCCGAGGATGTGGCCCGCGCGTTGGCCAAACGTGGCGGCGGACTCTCCCTCGAAGGGCTGACCTCGCTTTCGGACGAGTCGGCGAAGGCGCTCCAAAGTAAACTCGACGGCAACCTGCCGCGATTGACTTCGCTCACCGTCGTGAGCGCCAAAGCGCTCGTCGGGCCGGTGCCGGGGCAGTTCCATCGCTCCCTCAACCTCGACGGCCTCACCGCGCTGCCGGACGACATCGCTCTGGCAATTGGCGGCAAAGACAGTCGCGGCAACCTGTATCTGAACGGCCTGACCACGCTCACTCCGATTGCGGCCAAGGCCATCTGCCAGCGAGAGGGTGACCTGTACCTCGACGCCCTCGCTACGATCCCCGACGACTCGCTCAAGGCGCTCACCGAACACAAGTCACCCGGTCACGCGCGGCCGGCGGTCTTCCTCAAAGGCCTGACGAAGCTGTCCGACGACGGGGCCGTGACCCTGGCGGCGTGGCCGAAGTGGAGCGGCGAACTGCCGGCCCTGACGGCGCTCTCCGAAAAGACCGCCACGGCTCTGGCCTCGTCGCGGACCTGGGACGGCAAACTGCCCGCCGTGAAAACTCTGTCCGTCGAAACCGCACGGTCGCTCGCCCGACGCCAGGGCAACCTCGCACTGGACGGCATCGCGGAACTTTCCGACGAGGCCGCGGTCGCGCTCGCCAGTCACCGGGGCGGAACTCTGTCACTGAACGGGTTGAAGACCCTCTCGGACAAGTCCGCCTTGGCGCTGGCCTGGCACGACGGCCGGTTGTCACTCACCGGGCTGACAACCTTGTCCGACGTAGCGGCCGGTAGCCTCGCGAAGCACCCCGGCGAATGGCTGATCCTCGACGGCCTCACCTCGCTCACCGAGACCTCGGCCAAGGAACTGACGAAGCACCGTGGAGTCGTCTCGCTCAACGGGTTGACGACGCTGCCGCCGGAGGCACTGAAGACACTGAAAACCGGTGTGAGGATTGGTCTGCCAGAGAAGTTCCGATCCGCGGTCACTGTCGTCCCCGTGAAGTCGGACTCGAAATCGGTTCGCACTTTCCTCGACACCCACTGCGCCAGTTGCCACGACGCGGAATCCAAGTCCGGCGAGTTCACCCTCGACGCGCTCGACACCGACGACGTGGCCGGCCGCGTCGCGTATGCTTCGATTTTGGAACGCCTTCACGCCGGTGACATGCCCCCGCCATCGAAGAAGGATCGCCCTGATACCGGCGAGGCGGCCGGCGTGGCGAAGTGGATCGAGGCGAAGCTCGACGCCCCGCTGCCGGGTAAGCCCGCCTACTACACCGTGAAAGAGAAGCCGATCGACGGGAACCGGCTGCCGAACGCGATCCTGTTCGGCGGGCCGCGCGGGCCGAGCGTGCCGCCCCCGCCGCGTCTCTGGCGGCTCTCTCCGGCGGCCTACACCAAGTGGCTCGGCGAGTTCAACGCCCACGGGTTGCAACAGCCGTTCGGGGTGGTCCAGGACGCGGGCTTCCGCGACTTCGCCTCCCTGTACGCACCCGACGAGGGGGCCACCGGGTTGCTCCTGTCGAACGCCGAGCAGTTGGTCGCCGCTCAGGTCCGTGCTCACCAACTCGTGAACATCAACGACATCCCGGCCGCGGCGGTGAAGGAGAACCTCTGGCCCAACGAGGCCCGCACCAAGACCGCGACCGACGCCGAGCGAGAGTTGCTCAAGACGGGTTTGCGGGTGCGGCAGGGGAATGGGGTGTTCGCGCCGCTCGTGCACCCCCAGGTGCGGGCCACGAAGGAGGAGTTGGAGAAGGCCATTCGGCAGCAGTATCAGACGGCCATCGCCCGACAACCGGGCGAGAAGGAACTCGCCAGCGTGTTGGCCCTGTACGAAGACGTTGCGAAAGAGGGTGACTTCGCACTAGCCGGCAAGACGATTCTCATGGCCCCGATGCTGACGCCCGAGGCCATTCTGAGGTTCGAGGTCGGTCTGGGAGCCGAGGTGCGGCCGGGCGTCCACATGCTGTCGCCCCGCGAGACCGCCTTCGCGCTGAGCCTCGCGCTTTCGAGCAAACGGGACCCCGGCCTGCTCACGGCCGCGGCGCAAGGCAAGTTGACGACCCGTGAGGAAGTCGTCGAGAGCGTGCGGCGAATCCTCGACGACCCGAAGATCGACAAGTCCCAGGTGCTGTGGTTCTTCCGCGAGTACTTCGACTACTACCGCGCCCCCGAGGTGTTCAAGGACCCGCTGCCCGACCACATGACACGCCGCGGCATCCATTTCAACCCCCGGAGCACCGTTGAGGACACGGACTTCGCGATCCTCCACATCCTGGCCCACGACAAGGACGTGTTGAAAGAATTGCTCACGACCACCACCACCTACCGCAGTCATGAACTGTTTACGCCGGGGAAGGATGGGTCCGTCTTCCGCCACCTACCTCCGTACGCGAAGGAGAACCAGGGGGCGAAGCATCCCGCCCGAATCGGCATCCTGATGCAGCCGAGCTGGCAGGTGGCGTGGTCCACGAACTTCCACAACGACATCGTCCGGCGAGGCCGGTGGGTGCGGGAACACCTGCTGGGCGGGCGCGTACCGGACCTGCCGATCAACGCCGCCGCGATGATCCCCGACGACCCGCACCGCACCTTGCGGCAACGGCAGATGGCGACCCGCGAGGCCCAGTGCTGGAAGTGTCACAACAAGATGGACGAACTCGGGCTGCCGTTCGAGGACGTCACCCACTACGGCTTCCCACGCCGCACCGAAGATGTGCTCGACCTCGAAGCGGTGGCCCAGAGCAAGGACAAGAACGCCAAGATCTACCGCGGTGTTCCACTCGACACGACCGGGTTCATCGCGTTCAGCGGCGACTCGAAGCTGGACGGCCCCGTCAAGGACGCCCCCGAGATGCTCCGCCGACTGGCGGAATCGGACCGCGTGCGGCAGGTGTTCATCCGGCACGCCTTCCGATTCTTCCTTGGACGGAACGAAACACCCGGTGACGCAGTCACGCTGCAAGAAGCCGAAAAAGCCTACATCGACAGCGGCGGCAGCTTCAAGGCGCTGCTCGTGTCACTGCTGTCCTCGGAATCCTTCCTGTATCGAACCGTCCCTGCGAAGGAGAAGAAATGACCACCCGGTACCGCCATGTTCACGATTAACTCGTCCACCCACTCGCGGCGAACGTTCCTCCGCGTCGGCGCGGCCGGGATCGGTGCGCTCGGCCTGCCGGGGTTGCTGCATGGCAGCAGCACGTCCGACAAGCCGTGGGTGCGGGGCAAGTCGGTCGTGTGGGTGTGGCTCGGCGGCGGCCCACCACAGGCCGAGACGTGGGACCCGAAGCCGGACGCCCCGGACACGGTTCGCACGATGTTCGGCGTGGTCAAATCGTCTCTTCCCGGTGTCACGTTCGGCAGCCACTTTCCGAAGCTCGCCGAACGGGCCGACCGGTTGGCCGTCGTGCGGTCCTTCCAGACCCCGTGCAAGGACCACCAGGACAACTGGGTTCGGACGATGCTGACGGGCTCCGAGGAGAAGCTGCCTCCGCCGAGTGTCGGGTCGATGTACTCCTTCCTCCGCGGGACCAATCACCCCAAGACGGGAGTGCCGAGTTACATCCTGCTCGACAGCGGGAACAACAAGGAGTTCCTCCAAGAACACTTCCTGCGTGGGAACACGGCCGGCGACCTGCCCGAGGCGTATGCCGCGTTCAACCCGGCGGGTGTCATCCTGCCGACGCCCAAACCGACCGGGCCGCAACGCAAGCCGGACGGCGAGGTGACGTTCTCACCGCTCCTGAAGAACATGGAACTGCGGCTCCCGTCGGACCGATGGGACGACCGCCGGGCCTTGTTGAAGTCGTTCGACGCGGCGGCCCGCGAGCTGGAGTCCGATTCGACTTTCGCCAACCACGAAGCCTACCGCGACCAGGCGTACACCGTGCTCAAGGGGAGCGTCGCGGAAGCGTTCCGACTCGACCGCGAGGACACGAAGACCGTCTCCAAGTACGACACGAGCGACATCACCCTCACCTGCCCGAACTTTCTCAAGCTGCCGGACTTTCCGCGGCGGGCGTCGACGCTCGGCCGACAGATGCTGCTGGCCCGGCGGCTGTGTGAAGCGGGTGCCGGGCTGGTGATGGTTGAGAACTGCGGGTGGGACTTCCACGGCGGCGACGGGCTGAATCCGCCCCAGAAGGCGGGTCTGGACGGCTTCGGCCCGGCGCTCGATCGCGCCGTCTCCGCATTCCTCGATGACTTGAAAGATCGAGGGCTGGAGGATCGCATCCTCCTGGTGGTGTGTGGCGAGATGGGCCGCACGCCGAAGATCAACCCGAAGGGTGGGCGCGACCACTGGCCCACGCTGGCACCCCTGTTCCTCGCCGGCGGCGGGTACAAGATGGGGCAGGTGCTCGGTGCTTCGGACGCCCAAGCCGGCCGACCGACGACGACGCCCGTGACACCCGCCGACCTGACCTCCACCGTGCTGCAAACGCTCCTCGACCCGACGAAACTACGGCTCTTCCCGAACATCCGAGCTGATTTGCTTCGCCGCGTCGAACAGGGAACCCCGATTCCCGGACTCGTGTGACGCGATCGCCGACTGAACCGTGAACACCAACCCTCCAGGACTCGCCATGTTCACACACGACAAACTCGAACGCCGAAAGCTCCTCAAAGGCGTCACGCTCGGAGCCGGTGCCGCATTACTCCACCCGTTCCTGGGCCGACTCGCGGCGGACGGGCGGGGCGAAGCGCCGCCGCCCCGCGTCATCTTCGTCATGCAGGGGAACGGCCTCTGGCCGTACCACCTCCAGCCGAAGGGCGTTGACAAGAAGAAGACGAACCAGCTCGTCGACCTCCCGCTGGCTGACCTGGAACTGCCCGACCCCATCTCCCCGCTCGAACCGTTCAAGAAGCGGCTGGGCATCATCCAGAACTTGTCGCACAAGATCTCGGGCGGCGGTGACCACGGCAAGCAGTACGGCGCACTGGGCGGCTTCAACTGGCGTCGCGGGCCGCTCGCCCAGACCATCGACCACGCCCTGGCCTCGGCCCGACCGAGCCCGATTCCGGTCGTCGGCCTGGGTGTCCAACCGTCCGCCGAGGCGGTGGTCGTGAACACCGTCTCGGCCATCGCCCCCAAGCGGCCGCTGCCGATGGTCTGCCAGCCGGACGTCGCCTTTCAAACGCTCTTCGGAAGTGTGGCCGAGGGGAGTGCCGGAAAATCGTTCAACGCCCGGAACAAACTGCTCGACTGGGCCCGCTCCGACATCAAGCGTGTCCAGAGCGAGTTGCCGTCGATGGACCGGGAGAAGCTCGACATCTACCTCGACACGTTCGAGCAGATGCGGACCCGGCAGGATGACATCGCCAAGCTGAAGGACCGCCTCAAGGCGAACGTCCCGGCCATCGACAAGTTCGACGGCAAGCTCGTGACCGGCCGGTTCGAGGCCCAGTGTGTGATCGCCGCGGCCGCGATCGCTTCCGGCTTGACGAACGTGGTCAACATCGACGCCTCGGGGGTGGGGTATTACACGTGGAAGGAACTCGGCGTCATGACCGACGGCCACGCCATCGGACACATGCACCCGGACAACCCGGAACGAGACAAGCTGTGCATCCCGATCCGCAAGTTCCATGCGGAGCGGGTCGCCGACCTGGCGCGCCGACTCGACGCGGTGAAGGAGGGCAACGGGACCGTGCTCGACAACACCCTCATCATCTGGATGAGCGACTCGGGCGAGGAACACCACGGCTTCTGTAGCGAATGGCCGCTGGTGGTCATCGGCGACCTCGGCGGTCGGCTCAAAACCGCGGGGCGGTATCTCCAGTTCCCGACCTACCAGAGCGCCGGGCACCGGACGGTCGCGAACTTCTACCTCGCCCTGCTGCACGCCGTCGGCGACAAGCGGAAGTCGTTCGGCGAGATCGACCCGGCGCTGGAAGGGTTGCGCGACGTCGACCAGAGCGGCCCGTTGACGGAAATCCTGGCGTGACCTGCCCGATCCCACCGACTCGTTCCTGAGAGCTTGTCCAATAAGCCTCGCCCGGTAGCGTATCGGGCATGAGCAGGACGCCGTACCCGACCGACCTGACCGACCGCCAGTGGAAGCTGATCGCCCCGCACGTGCCCGACCCGAGGCCCGGTGGGCGGCCGGCCCGGTACCCCCGCCGGGAGGTGGTGAACGCCATCCTGTACCAGACCCGCAACGGGTGCGTGTGGCGGGCCCTGCCGCACGACCTGCCGCCCTACCGGATCGTGTTCCACTACTTCCGGGCGTGGCAGAAGGACGGCACCTGGGACCGCATCCACGACGCCCTGCGGGCGAAGGTGCGGCAGGCCGTCGGCAAGCGGCCCAAGCCGTCGGTGGCGATCGTGGACAGCCAGACGGTGAAGGGGACCGAGCACAGTGCCCCGAACGGGTACGACGGGGGGAAAAAAGGTGGCCGGGCGTAAGCGGTTCGTGGCGGTGGACACGCTCGGGCTGGTGTGGGCGTTGATGGTCACGCCGGCCGACACCCAGGACCGGGCCGGTGGCCCCCAACTGATGGACCGGTTGCGGGCGGCGGTGAAGCGGCTGAAGGTGGTGTGGGGGGACACGCACTTCGACACCGCTCTGACGCACGGGTGGGTGCAGTGGGGGTGGGTCGGGGTGGTGGTGAAGAAGCTGGTCGGCCAGGTCGGGTTCGTGGTGCAGCCGAAGCGGTGGATCGTCGAGCGGACGTTCGGCTGGCTCGGCCGCTCCCGGCGGCTGAGCAAGGAGTACGAGCGGACGGTCGAGAGCAGTGAGGCGTTCATCAAGGTCGCCATGATCCACCTGATGGTCCGGCGACTCAGAACCTAATCGTCACCCATTTTGGACAGGCTCT
>CAYMHO010000142.1:0-17148 GCA_964390195.1 uncultured Fimbriiglobus sp.
CGACACCTATTTCGGTGTCGACGTGCCCAACTGGCCGCCCTACTGCTTCATCGACAACGACCGCACCGCCGGCATCCCGTCGGAGGCCGCCCCGGTCGGCCGCGACATGTTCAACATCGCCGGCCTCACGGTGCCCGACTGGAAGCTGGTGGACATCCTGCCGGGGTTGGAGAAGCGGGCGACCGAGTTCATCGGGAAAGCGGCGAAGGGGGACAAGCCGTTCTTCCTGTACCTGCCACTCACCTCGCCGCACTTCCCGGTGGTGCCGTCCGCCGATTTCAAGGGGAAGGGACAGGTCGGCGAGTACGGCGACTTCGTGGCGCAGACGGACGCCGTGGTGGGCAAGGTACTCGACGCCCTGAAAGCGGCGGGCGTGGCGGACAACACGCTCGTCATCTTCACCAGCGACAACGGGCCGGAGGTCGTCGAGATCAAGAACGGGGCGTACGACCGGCTGAAGGACTTCGGGCACGCCAGCATGGGCGCCCTCCGCGGCACCAAGCGGGACGCCTGGGAGGGCGGGCACCGGGTGCCGTTCGTCGCCCGCTGGCCGGGCAGGATCAAAGCCGGCAGCACCTGCGACGAGACCGTCTGCCACGTCGACCTGATGGCCACCCTGGCCGCCGTGCTGGGGGTGAAACTGCCCGCGGACGCCGGCGTGGACAGCGTGAACATCCTGCCCGCACTGCTCGGCGAGGAACGGAAGGCGCCGCTGCGGGAGGCGACGATCCACCACACCGGGCAGGGCAAGTTCGCCATCCGCCAAGGGGACTGGGTGCTCATCTTCGCCCCCACCGGCGACGACAACGGGAAGGCCGGCGAACCGGACTGGTTCCGCAAGGACCGCGAGTACGCCGCCCACACCCACGCCGGCGAACTGTACAACTTGGCCAAAGACCCCGCACAGAAAGACAACCGCTACGCCGCCGAACCGGACCAGGTGAAGGGGTTGACCGCCCTGATGGAGAGGTACGTGTCGGACGGCCGGAGCACCCCAGGGGCGAAGCAGAAGAACGACGTGAACGTCGCCTGGGACAAACGCGCCAAGTGACGACCCACACCACCCGTTGCGGAGAGACCGGATGACACCCGCCCTGCTGCTCGCGCTGGCTTCGCTCGCCGCCGACCCGGCCTTCAAACCGGACCAGAGCAAGCTGCCCGCCGCCCCGCCGAAAGGGGCGACCGTGTTGCTCGGCGAGAAGGGGGAGCACGCGTTCCTGAGCATGGCCGGCGAGAAGATCGACTGGCCGATCGAGGACGGGGTGGCCACCTCGACGTCGAACAAGAAGAACCAGAACCACATCGTGTCGAAGCTGCACTTCAAGGACGCCGACATCCACGTCGAGTTCATGCTGCCGGAGAAGGGGCCGGGGAACAGCGGGGTGTACATCCACGGGAACTACGAGATCCAGATCTTCAACTCGTTCGGCAAGGAGAAGGTGACGCAGGACGACGCCGGCGCGGTGTACGGGTTCTCGGCCCCGACCGAGAACGCCTGCAAGAAGCCGGGCGAGTGGCAGGTGTTCGACATCCGCTACCGAGCCCCGCGGCGGGACGACACGGGCAAGATCACCGAGCAGGGGACCGCGACCGTGTGGTTCAACGGGAAGAAGGTGCAGGAGGACGCCAAGTTCGGCGAGCCGAAATCGACGTTCCACCCGTTCCGGTACGGTAACACCCCGTACCTGGACAAGATCCGCGACCAACAGAAGAAGACGAGCGTCGGCCCGGTGTTCCTGCAGGACCACGGCAACCCGGTCAAGTTCCGCAACGTGTGGGTGCTGCCGGCCGACAAGGACGCGTACACCTACGACCCCGAGAAGAAGTGAGGGGTCGATCATGACTCCGCGATCCCGTCACGCCCTGCTCGTCGCGCTCGGCGTCCTGTTGGCCGCCGGCGTCCGGGCCGCCGACCCGCCGAAGAAGCCGGCGGCCCTGCCGGTCGTGGACACCCACGTTCACCTGTGGGACATCGACCGGAGGGACGGCCTCGGCTGGATCGCCGCCGACAGCAAGGTGCTGAACAAGTCGTTCCTGCCGAAGGACCACAAGCCGCTCGCGGCGGCGAACGGGGTGCGGGCGGTCGTGGTGGTTCAGGCCGGGCAGCACCTGGCGGACAACCAGTGGAACCTGGACGTGACGGCGAAGGAGAAGGACCTGTACCGCGGGGTGGTCGGCAACCTGTCCAAGGTGATCGGCACCGACGAGTTCGCCCCCCTGTTCGAGAAGCTGTGCAAGGACGAGCGGTACGTCGGGTACCGCTTGTCGGGCCGCCACCAGAAGACCCTCACCGACGACTTCTTCCGCCACCTGGAACTGACGGCGAAGGCGGGCCGCACCGTCGACCTGCTGCCGAGCGACAAGGAGTATTCCCTCGACGACGCGGCCGAGATCGCCCGCCGGGTGCCGAAACTGAAACTCGTCCTCGACCACTTCGGCAACGTGGAACTGAACGACCGGCCGCTCGACCCCGAGTGGGTGAGGCGGTTCAAGGCGGTCGCGAAGCACCCGAACGTGTCCTGCAAGGTGTCCGCCCTTTACGGCCGGGTGAAGAGGCAACCCGCACCGAAAGAACTCGACTTCTACAAGCCGATCCTCGACCTGGCGGTGGAGGCGTTCGGCGAAGACCGCCTCGTGTTCGGCAGCGACTGGCCGGTGTCGGAGACGACCGCGGACTACGCGGCGGTGATCGACCTGGTGAAAGGGTACTTCGCCGCCAAAGGGCAGGGCGTCTCGAACAAGGTGTTCTGTCGGAACGCGGCGAAGATCTACGGCATCCCCGAACCGAAGGGCGAAGAGTAGCGGCCGCCCCTCCGCCAAGGCGGGTGCGAGCCGGCGGCAATCCCCGCGTGTCGCGGAGAGGACCCAGATGACGAGAACCCTTGCCGCCCTCCTCGCCCTCGGGCTGATCTCGGTCGGCCACGCGTGGGCGGACGACCAGTTGGTGATTGACGGGCTGAGGGAGAAGGCGGCCAGAGGCGACGCCCGCGCCCAGGTGGAGTTGGCGTGCCGGTACCGCGACGGGAAGGGGGTGAAGCGGGACGACGCCGAGGCGGTGCGGTGGGCCCGCCTGGCGGCCGACCGCGGCGACGCCGGGGCAAGGGACTTCGTCGGGTGGATGCACTTCGAAGGCCTGGGGGTGAAGCGCAGCCCGGAGATCGCCTTCGGGTACTTCAAGTCCGCCGCCGGCGAATCCGCCCAGGCCGGGTTCAACCTCGGGCAGTGCTACTTCGCCGCCCAAGGTGTGGACCAGGACGTGCCCAAGGCGCTGGCCGCCTGGGGCAAAGCGGCGGAAATGGGGCACGGGCGGGCGGCCTCCGCCGCGGCGATGGCGTACCTGTCCGGTGAGGGGGTACCGGCCGACGCCGAAAAGGGGGCGAAGCTGGCCGAGCGGGCGGCGAAGCTGAACGACCCGTCAGGCCTCGTCGTCCTCGGCGAGATCAAGTTCCAGGCGGGCGAGGTGGAACAGGCGCGGGAGCTGTGGACCCGGGCGTCTCGCCTGAAACCGACCGGGGCGACCGGCCCGCCGATCCAACCGTCCGACGGCATGGCCGCCCAACAGGGGGCCGACCTGCTCACGCTGATCGACCGCCGTGGCAAGAAGGCCGAGCCGGGCCGGTTCGCCCTGGTGAACGTGCCGCACACCTTCCAGGGGTGGAACAACTGCGGGGCGACCAGTTGCGCCATGCTCGCCCGCACCCAGGGGAAGAAACTCGGCGGGTGGGAGTTCAAGAAGCTGTGCCCGTCACCGCCCGGCACCGGCACCGACTGGGGCGACCTGCTGAAGGCGTCCGAGAAGTGCGGGCTGCGGTGGAAGCTGGTCACGTTCACGCCCGACGACGGCGGGTTCGCCAAGGCCACCGCCTTCCTCCGCGGCGAACTGGATGACGGGCGGCCGGTGGTGATCGACTTCAAATTCACCGGCCCGCAGTACCCCGACGGTGAGGCCGGGCACACGCTGGTCGTCGCCGGGTACGTGGCCAAGGACGACCTGTACGTCCTGTGCAACCCGGCCATCGCCACCCCCGGCCTGCAACTGATCACCGCCAAAGACCTCGACCGCTACTGGCGGTCCGACCACTACGGCAAACTGTCCGGGAACGTGCTGTCCCGCCCGGCCATCGTGATCGACCCCTGAGCCGTCTGGCAGCCGACCCCGTCGAAGGCACCACCGAGTACACGCGATGACTCACCGCACCCGGTTCCGCTTCTCGGCCGCCCCCCTCGTGGCGGTGCTGCTGGCGGCCGGCGCACTCCGCGCCGACGACTCGCTCCTCTCCGTCGGCCGGCTGTTCGGGACGAAGGAGTTCGACACCGAATCGCTCCCGGCCCGGCGGTGGAGCAAGAAGTCGTCCGCCTACTTCACCCTGGAGAAGGGCGAGTTGCTCCGGCACGACCCGGCGACGGGGAAGTCCGAAGTCGTCGTCCCGAAGAAGGACTTCATCCCGCGGACCAAGCAGGAACCGCTGGCGGTGGAGGGGTACGAGTTCTCCGCCGACGAGACGAAGTTGCTCATCTTCACGAACAGCCAGCGGGTGTGGCGGCGGAACACCCGCGGCGACTACTGGCTGCTCGACCTGAAGACGCGAGTCCTCAACAAACTCGGGGCCGGAGGGTCGGGCGGCCCGATGATGTTCGCCACGCTCTCGCCGGACGGCACGCGGGTGGCCTTCGTGCGGGATAACAACCTGCACGTGCAGAACGTCGAGTCCATGCGCGTGACCCCGCTCACAGAAGACGGCTCGAAGACGCTGATTAACGGCACGTCCGACTGGGTGAACGAGGAGGAACTCGACCTGCGGAACTGCTTCAGCTGGAGTCCGGACGGCAAGAGCGTCCTGTTCTGGCAGTTCGACACGTCCGGCGTGGCCGAGTTTCACCTGGTGGACACCGTCGTCAGCAAGACGCCGAAGGTGACGACCTTCGCGTACCCGAAGGTGGGCGAGAAGAACTCGGCCACGCGGCTGGGGGTGGTGCCGGCCGCCGGCGGGAAGGTGCAATGGCTTGAGTTGCCCGGCGACCCGCGGGAGCACTACCTGCCGCACGCCGACTGGACGCCCGACGGGAAGAGCGTGATGGTGCAGCAGTTCAACCGCCTGCAGACGGAACTGAAGGTGTTCACCGCCGACCCCGCGACGGGCAAAGCCAAAGAGGTGTTCACCGAGAAGGACGCCGCGTGGCTGGAGAACGAGAACCCGTGGCGGTGGCTCGACGGCGGGAAGAGTTTTATCTGGCTGAGTGAGCGGAGCGGGTGGCGACACGCGTATCGCGTGACCGCGGACGGCACGAAGGTCGAACCGATCACGAAGGGCGAGTTCGACGTGATGGGCGTGGAGGCGATCGACGAGGCCGGCGGGTGGCTGTACTACTCGGCGTCGCCAGAGAACGCGACACAGAAGTACCTGTTCCGCGTGAAACTGGATGGGGGCAAGGCGGAACCGGTGTCCACCGACAACTTCCGCGGCTGGCAAGAGTACGACATCTCGCCGGACGCGAAGTGGGCCGTTCGCTCGCGGTCGAACTTCACCACCCCGCCGGTGGTCACGCTGGTGCGGCTGAGCGATCACGCCGCAATTCGCGCCCTGGCCGACAACGCGAAACTGCGGGAGAAACTGGCCGCCCTGAAGCGACCCGAGATCGAGCTCATGAAGGTGCCCGTCGGCAACGGCGTCACGCTCGACGGGTGGAGCATGAAGCCGGCGAAGGTGGAGGCGAACGCGAGGCTGCCGCTGCTCATGCACGTGTACGGCGAGCCGCACGGGCAGACGGTGCGGGACGCGTGGCCCGGTGCCCGCGGGCTGTGGCACTGGATGCTCGCCCAGCAGGGGTTCGTGGTAGCCAGCGTGGACAACCGCGGCACCAACGTGCCGCGTGGCCGCGAGTGGCGGAAGTCGGTTCACAAGAAGATCGGCATCGTCGCCCCGACCGAACAGGCGGCGGCGGTGCGGGAACTGCTGAAGCGGTGGGCGTTCGTCGACCCCACCCGCGTCGGCTCGTGGGGGTGGAGCGGCGGCGGGAGCATGAGCCTGAACGCCCTGTTCCGTCACCCGGACCTGTACCGCGCTGCCATCGCCGTCGCCCCGGTCGCCGACCAGACGCTGTACGACACCATCTACCAGGAGCGGTACATGGGCCTGCCGGCGGACAACGCGGCCGGCTACCGCGACGGCTCGCCCATCACCCACTGCGGCAAACTGCGGGGGAACCTGCTGCTCGTTCACGGCACCGGCGACGACAACTGCCACTACCAGGGGACCGAGCGGCTGATGGAGGAGTTGATCGCCAAGGGGAAGCGGTTCGACGTGCTGCCGTACCCGAACCGCACGCACGCCATCCGCGAGGGGCGGAACACCGACCAGCACCTGATGGAGGCGATGACGCGGTTCCTGATCAACAACCTGAAGTCGCCGAACGCCCCGGCCCCGGACCCGGTGTACGAGACGAAAACCGTCCGCGGGTGGACCGTTCACGTGAACCGCGAACTGCTGGCCACCGACGTGAAGCAAACGGCGAAGGCCCTGGAGTTGCTCGACGCCCAACTGGTCGACATCACGAAAGTGGTGCCGAAGGGGGCCGTAGCGAAGTTGCAACAGGTGCCGATTTACTTCAACCCGCAGTACGCCAAAGCGGGAGCGGGCGCCGAGTACCACCCGGGTGCCGACTGGCTCCGCAAGAACGGGCGTGACCCGGCCATGGCGCGAGCGGTGGAAGTCAGCAACGTCGCCACTTACCAGGCTGAAGTGAACCGCATGCCGTGGTTCATGCTGCACGAACTGGCCCACGCCTACCACGACCGCGAACTGCCGAAGGGGTTCGGCAACCCGGACGTGGCCAAGGCGTACGCCCGGGCGAAGGAGTCGGGCAAGTACGACAAGGTGGAGCGGCACTTCGGCAACGGGCGGCCGAACACGGTCGAGAAGGCCTACGCGATGACCACCGCGATGGAGTACTTCGCGGAGGCGACGGAGGCGTACTTCGGCCGCAACGACTTCTTCCCGTTCACCCGCGACGAGTTGAAGAGGCACGACCCGGACATGGAGGTGCTGCTCGGCAAGCTGTGGGGGGTGGCCGCCGAACCCGCCCCGAAGGCCGATCCGCCACCCCCGCCCGGTCTCGCTCAACAACTGTTGAAGGAGCCGCCGGCGGAGTTGGCGAGGGCGGCCCGCGAGCGGGGTGACGCCGGTCGCGGGGCGGTGCTGTTCTTCCAGCCGTTTCTCACGTGCGCCAAGTGCCACGACGCCGAGACGGGAACGCAACTCGGGCCGGACATCGCCCAGGCCGGGAAAGAAGCGACCGCCGAACACCTGATCGAGTCCGTGCTGGCACCGTCGAAGGCGATCAGGAAGGGGTACGAGCCGTTGACGGTGAGCACCACCGACGGGCGGGCGATCACCGGGTTGCTGGTCGAAGAGAAGAACGGCACGCTCACGCTGCTCGACCCGGCGGGCGGGAAGAAGGTGAGCATCGCGGTCGCGGACATCGACAAGCGGACCGTCGGCACCCTGTCGCTCATGCCCGACGGACTCGTGAGCACGCTGTCGGATCGCCAGCAGTTCCTCGACCTGACCAAGTACCTGATCGAAGTGGCCGAGGGCGGGCCGAAGCGGGCGAAGGAGTTGCGGCCGGCGCAAGCGGTGTTCGTGCCGCCCAATTACGAAAAGGACATCGACCACGCCGGGCTGATCCGCGGGCTGGATCAGAAGGCGTTTCAGCGGGGCGAGGCGATCTACACCCGCGTGTGCGCGAACTGCCACGGCACGAAGGACCAGCCCGGATCGCTGCCCACCTCGCCGAAGTTCGCCGCCCACACGTTCAAGAACGGCAGCGACCCGCACAGCCTGTACCGCACCCTCACGCACGGGTACAACCAGATGGCCCCGCAGACGTGGATGGTGCCGCGGCAGAAGTACGACGTGGCCCACTACCTGCGTGAAGCCTACCTGAAGCCGCACAACCCGACACAGTACACGAAGGCGGACGACGCGTACCTGGCGAAGTTGCCGAAGGGCACCGGTACTGGCCCCGCCCCGGCGAGCGTGGACCCGTGGATGGCGATGGACTACGGGCCGAGTCTGATGAACACCTACGAGGTGGCGGCCGGGAACATCGCGTACAAGGGCCTCGCCGTGCGACTGGATGCCGGCACGGGCGGCGTGTCTCGCGGGAAGAGTTGGGCGGTGTTCGACCACGACACGCTACGGTTCGCCGCCGGTTGGACCGGCGACGGGTTCATCGACTGGAAGGGCATCCACTTCAACGGCCAGCACCAGGTTCACCCGAAACTGGTCGGCGAGCGGCACGTCGAGAACCCGGTCGGGCCGGGCTGGGCCGACCCGGAAACCGGCAGCTTCAAAGACCCCCGACCACTCGGGCGTGATAAGCGGCCCTACGGCCCGCTGCCCCGCGAGTGGGCACAGTTCAAGGGCACCTACGCCTACGGCGACCGGACGGTGATCGCCTACACCGTCGGCGACGCGAGTGTGCTGGAGTTGCAAGGGGTCGAGGGTGCCGTGTTCACCCGCACGTTGGAGGTGGGCAAGTCGTCCCGCGACCTGCACTGCCGCATCGCCCCGGAGGGGGCGGCGGTCGCCGTGGTCGGTGACAGTAAGGTGTCTGTGGCGAAGCGGGACGGCTTTCATGTGCTGACCATCCCGGCCGCCGCCACGCCCACGCGGGTGAAGGTGCTGATGGCAAAGGGCGGCACCGACCTGACCGCGTTCGCCAAGACCACCCCCGCGCCGAAGCCACTCAAGCCGCTCACCGAGGGCGGGCCGAAGCGGTGGCCGGAGACCCTGAAGACGACCATCACGCCCGGAAATGGCGAGGGCGCGTTCGTCGCCGACACGCTCGGCACGCCCGACCGCAACCCGTGGAACGCCCTGCTGCGGTTGACCGGGTTCGACTTCCTGGCGGGTGGGAAGATGGCCGTCTGCACCTGGGACGGCGACGTGTGGCTGGTGAACGTCGGCGGGGACGCACTCACCTGGCAGCGGATCGCGTCCGGGCTGTTCCAACCGCTTGGGTTGAAGGTCCGCGACGGGAGCGTGTTCGTCTGCTGTCGCGACCAGATCGTGAAGCTGCACGACCTGAACGCGGACGGCGAGACCGACTTCTACGAGTGCTTCAACAACGACCACCAGGTGACGGAGCACTTCCACGAGTTCGCGATGGGGTTGCAGACCGACGCGGACGGGAACTTCTACTACGCCAAGAGCGGCCGGCACGCCCTCCCCGCCGTCGTCCCGCACCACGGCACGCTGCTGAAGGTGAGCAAGGACGGCAAGACGACGGAGATCTTGGCGACCGGCTTCCGCGCCGCCAACGGCGTCTGCCTGAACCCGGACGGCACTTTCTTCGTCACCGACCAGGAAGGGTTCTGGACGCCGAAGAACCGCATCAACAAGGTGGAGAAGGGCGGGTTCTACGGCAACCTGTTTGGGTACACCGACGTCACCGACACGGCCGATTCGGCCATGAAGCAGCCACTCTGCTGGATCACCAACGAGTTTGACCGCTCGCCGGCCGAACTGGTTTGGGTGCCGGAAAAGACCTGGGGTCCGCTCGCCGGAAGTCTGCTGAACACCAGCTACGGCATGGGCAAGATCTACGTCGTCCCGCACGAGACGGTACACGGCCAGGCCCAGGGCGGCATGTGTGCCCTCCCGCTGCCCACGTTCCCGACCGGCGTCATGCGGCCGCGGTTCCACCCGACCGACGGCAGCCTGCTCGTGTGCGGCATGTTCGCGTGGGCCGGCAACGTGACCGCCCCCGGCGGGTTCTACCGCGTGCGGTACACCGGCGAACCGGTCGACCTGCCGGTGGGCTTGAAGGCGAAGGCCGGCGGGGTGGAACTGACCTTCACCGACGCCCTCGAGCCGAAGGCGGTGGACGCGAAGGGCTTCGAGGTGAAGGTGTGGGGGCTGAACCGGACGAAGAACTACGGCTCGAAGCACATCGACGAGAAGCCGCTGGCGGTGGCGAAGGCGACTGTGAGCGACGACGGGAAGACGGTGCGGCTGGAACTGCCCGACCTCGCCCCGACGTGGGGCATGGAGATCAAGTACCGGCTGAAAGGGGCCGACGGCCGGGCGGTGACGGGCACCATCCACAACACGATTCACGCCGTCGGCAAGTGACCAGGCGACGCCCCATCCGGTCGTGGTCAGAACTTGTGGGTGGTGAACACGAACACCGC
This sequence comes from uncultured Fimbriiglobus sp., assembly GCA_964390195.1. GTDB lineage: Bacteria > Planctomycetota > Planctomycetia > Gemmatales > Gemmataceae > JALHQU01. The sequence continues at coordinate 10,196 of CAYMHO010000142.1, forward strand.
CAGGGCGGCGACGGCCAGCAGGATGACGGCCAGGGCGACGTACCCGAGCAGGGTCCAGCGGCGGTACCCGGCGTCCACCGCGTAGGCGTCGTCCGTCCAGGCGACGGCCGCCTGGGACGCCTCCACCTTCTTGAAGAAGTCGCGGGCGAACTTGGCCTCGGCCACCTCCTTCACCGTGCCGACGACGAGGTAGCAGCCGCCGAAGGTGGGCATGCGGTGGCCGCCGGCCACCGCCTGGGAGAGCAGTCGCCCGAGGGCCGGCCCGCGGCGGCCGGATTCGGTCAGGAACCGCACCGCCCCGGCGTTGTCGTCGGTGTCGTTCGGCCCGCCGGTCACGCGGGTGTACCGCAGCGCCCAGTACGGCAGCAGCCCGCCGAGCACCCACCCGGCGGTCGCCTCGATGCCGCGGGCGATCTGCTCCGGGGTGCCGTCCGGGTTGAGCGGGAACCCCTTGCCCAGCCGCTGGTTCCCCTTCTCCGCCCCGAGGGTGGCGAACAGCGGCCCGCCGCCGGGCAGCAGTTCCATCCCGCCGATCAGGGCGAACACCGGGAACCGCAGCCGCAGGCTGCTCTCGATGACGGTCAGGTCCTGGCGGGCGACGGCCCCCCACTGGACGGCCCGGTTGTCGCCGTCGAGGGACGACACCGGCACGGCCAGGATGAGGCCGTTGATCGGGCAGAGCGGCCAGCGGCTGTCGGCCACCTTCTTGCACAGGTAGGAGAGCCGCCCCTCGGCCTCGGCCACCAGCTCCGGGTTCTGGAGCACCGACACGGTCGCCGCCTTGCGGGTGGGGGCCTTGGGGGCGGCGGGGGCGGCCGCCTCGCCGGCCGACAGGGTGCGGATCTCCGCCTTCTCGTCGTCGGTCAGGTCCCGCCCTTCCACCTTCGCCCGCTGGATGATCTTGTGGATCTTCCGCAGTTGCCCGCCGCCCATGCTCGCGCCCAGGCTGGCACTCACGCTCGCCCCCATGCTCCCGCCCATGCCCATGCCGATGCTCGCCCCGGCCCCGGCCGCGTACCCGACCGACTGGCCGGCCGTCGCCCCGACGCTGTCGGACATGCTGGCGTACCCGCCGGCGGAGGTCAGGTCGACGATGTCGCCGGCCTCTTGGGCGCCGAGCAGGCTGGCCCCGGCCAGGGTGAGGTAGATGGCGTCCGCGTTGGCGTACACCCGGATGGGCGCGTCGGACGGGGTGCCGCCGGCCACCGCCACCTGCCGCGGGAGGGCGCGGAAGAGCGGGTCGAACCCGTCGGGCAGTTCGCCGATGACCAGGAAGACGGGGGTGTCGGCGATGCCGATGCCGGCCCGCTGGAGGGCGTCGAGGGCCTGCCCCCAGGCCTCGTCCAGGTCCGGGTACACCACCGCCGCCTGTTCGGGGACGAGCTGCGCCCACAGCCAGGCGGCCGCCCACGCCAGGGCGTACAGGGTGGCCATCAGCAGCGGCAGGAAGACCGGCTGGATGAGCGGGGGCACCAGCCCCATCCAGTTGCTCAGGAAGCCGGTCAGGGTCTGCAGGAGGAACGCCCCGACCAGCACGACCAGCACCAGCAGGACGTGCAGCAGCCAGGCCAGGGCGACCGGGCGGGTGGGGCGGGCGAACATGGGCACGAACACGCCGGCGATCCACCGGAGTACGCCGCCGGTCTGTTCGGCTGGAATCATCCCAGGGCCTCGCCAGTGGGTCGGTGCGGGGGCAGGCGGCGGTTACCGCTTCTGGAGCAGCAGGGCGAGCAGGAGGACGGCACTGGGGATGGCCACCAGCCCGCCGAGCAGCAGCCAGCGGGTCATCGCTTTGAACGCCTGAATGCCGGTCAGCGGGGGCACGTCCGTCACCGGCGGCTGCTCGGGCGGGGCGGGCGGCTCCTTGCCCATCTGCCGGGTCACCCGCCCCTTGGCCGCCGTCACCCACTCCTTCAGCGCGTCCGGGGTGTCGGCCATCTCCCCGCGGAAGCCGAGCAGGACGCACAGCAGGAACGCCTCCTTGGCGTCGCCCGCCTCCGGGATGGCCTCGCCCAGCCGGTCCTGCTGCCAGAAGTTGTGGAACCGCACGTTCGTGCGGTACAGGGCGATCTCCAGTTTGGAGTTGTCCCACTCCCGCCAGCCGGCGTCGATGAGCAGCTCGTCCAGCCAGCAGGTGAGGGCGTACCGGATGCCCAGGAACTCGCCGCCCCCGCCGCCCGCCCGCTCCGGGGCGAGGGAGTTGTTCGGGTCGTGGGCGGCGGTGCCCCACGGGGCCGGGGCGTTGGACGCGCCGAGCAGGGATTTGAACTTGGCCTGCTCCTGGTTGACCGACGGGCGGGCGCCGGCCCGCACCTTCTCACGCAGGTCCAACCCGTGGAGCAGCACCTGCAACGTCTGGTGGGCGAGGTCCGGCCGCATGGTCTCTCCTCGGTAGCCGGCATGATAGGCGGCCGCCGGCGGGTCGCCAATCAACCCCCAGCCGGGTATGCTGTTCCGCACGCCGCGGCGGACACACGATCGGGCGAACCCGGCCCGCGAGGGCCGCGGGTGGCGAGTGTGACCACCTGAACACGCCACCCGCCGACCTTGCGGTCGGGGTTCGCCCAGAAAGAAACCACCGGCCTCACCCAGTCGTCACCATGACCCCGAAACCGCTGCACTGGCACGAAGGGCTGTTCTTCCGCCCGCACCACCTCCAGGCGGCCGACCGCTACACCGCCCGGCTGGTCGATCAGAACGCCCGCTTCGCCCAGTGGTACGCCTGGGGGTACCGCACCTGCGACATCGACCCGCAGGCGCTCGCCGGCTTCCGGTTCACCGTCCGCCAACTGGAGGCCCGCTTCCGCGACGGCACGGTGGTGCGACTGCCCGAGGACGCCCCGCCGCCCGACCTGGACCTGAAGCCGGCCTTCCAGGGGCGGCTGTCCGTCGACCTGTATCTGGCGATCCCGGTGCCCCGGTCCGGACAACCGAACGTGGCCGGGCCGGGGGTGACGAACCCCACCCGCTTCCGCACCGCCCGCCTGAAGGTGCCCGACGAGAACACCGGCACGAACGAGCAGGAGCTCACCTTCCGCACCCCGGAGGTGAAGGTGCTGACCGGCGACGAGGACCGCTCCGGGTACGAACTGCTGCCGCTCGCCCGGCTGCGGCGGGCCGACCGCCCCGAGGCCACCCCGGAGCTGGACCACACGTTCATCCCGCCGGTGCTGGCGTGCGACTGCTGGCCGGTCCTCCAGCAGAAGATCCTGCAGGACGTGTACGCCCGGCTGAACAAGAAGATCGAGGTGGTGGCCGGACAGGTGGTGTCCCGCGGCATCACCTTCGACTCGCACACGTCCGGGGACGCCCGCCGCATGCGGCAACTGGACCGCATGAACGAGGGGTACGCCGTCCTCGGGCACGTCGGGTTCGCCCCCGGCATTCACCCGGTCGACGCCTTCCTGGAACTGACGCGGCTGGTCGGCCAGTTGTCGGTGTTCGGGGACGGCGCCCGCCCGCCGGCCCTCCCGCGGTACGACCACGACGACCTGGGCGGCGGGTTCTGGAAGCTGAAGCAGTACCTGGACGCCCTGCTGAACAAGATCGAGGACCCGGCGTACGAGGAGCGGCCGTTCGTCGGCAGCGGGCTGCAGATGCGGGTGCAACTGGAGCCGCACTGGCTGGAGTCCGGGTGGCAGATGTTCCTCGGGGTGCGGTCGAACGTCACCCAGGACGAGTGCGCCCGCATGCTCCTGCGGCCGGAGCGGCTGGGCATGAAGATCGGCAGCTCGGACCGGGTGGAGACCATCTTCACCCGCGGGCAGGAGGGGCTGCGGTTCACCCACAAGCCGAACCCGCCGCGGGACCTGCCGGCCGCCCCCAACCTGACCTACTTCGAGGTCAGCCGGGAGAGCGGCACGAACGAGTGGGCGCACGTGCAGAAGATGAAGACGGTGGCGGTACGGCTGCAGGAGAAGGACATTCTCGGCAGCATCGACGGCCAGCGGGAGTTGACCATCAAGACCGGCGCCCAGAGCACCACCTTCGCGTTCACCCTGTACGTCATCCCCCAGAAGGGGTGAGACCACCCGCTCCGGGCGAACCCCGACCGCAAGGTCGGCGGGTGGCGAGGCCGACCACCCGTCCGGAGAACCAGCCGCGAACCTGGGAGCGCGGGCGTCCCGCCCGCCCACGGTTGTTGACACCGGGATCGGGGCGAAGTGGGAAGGCGGTTGGCCGTCTCGCCCGAATCCCCGAACGGCGGACGCGGTCGGGCGGGACGCCCGCGCTCCCAGGTTCGCGGCTGGTGCTTCGCGTTCCTCCCCGAATCGTTAATGGGGAACCGCCGATGGCAAGCGTCTACTTCCATGAAGACGACTTTTGCCAGGTCGAGGTCTTGCCTGCCGCTAACCTCGCTCACATTCTCGCCGAGATGGGACGGATCGACGAGTTCGCGGCCGCTCACTCAGAGCCGGGCGGATTCACCGACATGTACGTTCGCGGCGATGCACCTCAACCGCTCTCGTCACTCGGGATCACGCTCGCCGACCTTCAAGCCGCCCTCGACCCGTTGCTCACGCCGTTCGTCGAGGTTTACACGGGCTACAGCACCCACCGGGAGCGGTGTCCGTCCGCCGTCGCCTGGGGCGTTTCCGGCGGCACAACGATCTTCACCCACATCGGCAACGGAAACATTGCCGGGCCAATTTGGCTTTCGTTCCGCACGATTCCGTCGGACCAACTGGAACTGTGGCGAGGGGTGTTTCGCTCCTTGCCGCGGGCGGGCGAACTGGTGATCGCGGATTGGTGTAGGAGTCGCGTGGTGCCGCTCGCAGATGAGTCCGCGGTGGTGTCGTACTTGAGCGGAGATGGGGAGTGACGCACACCGCCCCCCTAAGATACCCGCCACCACTCCGCCCCCCGGTGGCTTCATGCGCCTGTCTGTCGTCGGTCTGATCACCCGCAAGGAGACCCGCGACCTGCTGCGGGACCGCCGCACCGTCACCGTCATCTTCCTCGCCCCGCTGTTCCTGTACCCGCTGTTCGGCCTGGCCGGGTTGGTGTTCGCCACCGAGCTGGTTGGCAAACCGCCGGTCGTCGGGGTGGTGAACGCCGACGCCGCCGAGTTGCCGGGCGACGAGGTCCGGGCGGTCGTCGGGGGCACCTTCTCCCCCTTCCCCCCGTTGTTCGACCCCACCGGCGAGCGGTTTCACCCCGACCTGACTGCCGACCCGGACGACAAAGACGGGCGGGAGAAGCAGCGGAAGCCGCTCCCACCTCCGAAGGTGGTCCGCCTGCCGGCCGGCACGGACCCGGATGACGCCGACGTGAAGGCGGCACTCCGCGCCCAACAGGTGCGGGTGGTCCTGACCGTCCCGCCGAACTTCGGGGCCGACGTGGAGGCGGGCAAACGGCCGAAGCTGACCCTCAAGGAGGTGGACGACGACGAGCGGTCGGCGGTGGCCATGCGGGCCGCCAGCGAGGCCATCGCCAAGTGGAAAAAGAAGGCGAAGGAGGTGCGGTTCGCCCGGGACGGCAAGCCGGCGGACTACGGCGACCTGGCCGTCGTGGAGAAGACGGACAAGCCGGTGTCGAAGGAACTGCGAGACACGTTCGCCCGCGTGTTCCCGCTCATGCTGGTCCTGTGGCTGATCGCCGGGTGCATCCAGCCGGCGGTAGACCTGACCGCCGGGGAGAAGGAGCGCGGCACGATGGAGACGCTGCTCATCTCCCCGGCCGAGCGGGGCGAGATCGTCGCCGGCAAGTTCCTCGCCGTCACCTTCTTCGGGTTCACCTCGGTGGTGTGGAACGTCCTCTGCCTGACGGCGGCGGCGGTGGCCGGCGAGCGACTGTGGGGCGAGCCGATCGTGAACCTGCCCGGCCTGCTCGGGTGCGTGGTGCTGGGCGTGCCGCTCGCCATGCTGTTCAGTGCGGTCAGCCTGGCCCTCGGGGTGTTCGCCCGCAGCACCAAGGAGGGGCAGTACTACCTGGTGCCGCTCATGCTGCTGGTCATGCCGCTCGCCTTCGGGAGCGTCATCCCGACCACCGAACTGACCCCGGGCACGGCGGTCATCCCCGTCACCGGCGGGATGCTGTTGCAGCGGAAGCTGCTGGCGGTGAACGGCGACCCGGTCGAGTGGTGGTACTTCCCGCTCGTCCTCGGGGCGCTGGCGGCGTACGTCGGGCTGGCGCTGGCGGCGGCGTGGTGGCAGTTCACCCGCGAGGGGGTGCTGTTCCGCGAGATGGGGTCGGCCAAAACCGGCGGGCTGTTCGGCCGCGGGAAGAAGGGGTGAGAGGTGTGTAACGAACTCGTGGACACGCGTACTCGTGCCGGTATCATTTCGGTTTCCCACACGGGTGGGGTTTTTTTCACACCACGGAGCGGACCATGAAGAGCAAGCTGCTGGGCGCCTTCGCCGTCGTGCTGGCGGTGGCGTTCACCGGGTGCATGAGCCCGGAAGAGAAGGCTAAGATGGAAGCCGAAGAGAAGGCGGCGTTCGAGCCGCTGAACGGCAAGTGGAAGGTGGTGTCGCGGGAGGGGGACGCGGACGAGGACGCCGACCCGGCCGCCGACGCGACCAAGGCCGGGTACTTCTACATCGTCGAAAACAAGATCATGCGGAACGTGTTCATCGACAAGGACGGCAAGGAAGAGGTGATCGACCGCCAACTGCTCCGCCTGACCACCAGCAAGGACCCGAAGACGGTGGACCTGGTGTACTGCGACGACAAGGGCAAGCCGATCACCACCCGCACCACCAAGAAGGGCATCACCGGCAAGCGGAAGACGACCACCAGCGAGCTGAAGGACGTGGGCGTGTACAAGGTGGACGGCGACACCCTGACCATCTGCGCCAGCTACGACGACAAGCGGCCGACCGACTTCACCGCCCCGAAGGGGTCGGCTCGGTACGTGCTCAAGTTGCAGAAGGTGAAGGACGGCGCGAAGCCCGAAGAGCCGAAGAAGGACGAGCCGAAGAAGGACGAGCCGAAGAAGGACGAGCCGAAGA
>CAYMHO010000143.1:0-16998 GCA_964390195.1 uncultured Fimbriiglobus sp.
GACACGCGGAGCGACGTGTACGCCCTCGGCGTGCTGCTGTACGAACTGCTCACCGGCACACCGCCGTTCGCCCGCAAGGAGCTGGAGAAGCGCGGGCTGCTGGAGATGCTGCGGGTGGTGCGGGAGGAGGAGCCGCCGCGGCCGAGCCACAAGCTGAGCACCGCCGACGCCCTGCCGACGCTTTCGGCGAACCGCGGCACCGAACCGAAAGCGCTCACCGGGCTGCTGCGGAACGAGTTGGACTGGATCGTCATGAAGGCGCTGGAGAAGGACCGCGGGCGGCGGTACGAGACGGCCAACGGGTTCGCCGCGGACGTGACCCGCTACCTGAGCGGTGAAGCCGTGCAGGCCCACCCGCCGAGCGCCGGCTACCTGCTGAAAAAGTTCGTGCGGAAGAACCGGGTGCAGGTGATCGCCGCGTCGCTCGTACTGCTGACGCTGCTCGCCGGGATAGTCGGTACCACCCTCGGCCTGGTACAGGCGAACGAGAAGTGGCGAGAGGCGGAGCAGGCGAAGGAGCGAGAGTCGAGCCAGCGGGGTCGAGCGGAAAAGGCTCGTGACCGCACCCGTCAGGCACTCGACGCGATGACTTCGTCAGTCACTGGAGCGGCTCTGACGACTCAGGAACGTTTGACCCCCGAACAGCGAGATTTCCTGAGTCGGGTGCTGGTCTACTACCAGGAATTCGCTGCCGAGCAGGCGACCGACGAGGCGGCACGGGTACGCGTGGCCAACGCGGCAATGCGACTGGGAAACATCCAGACCCGGCTGAGCCACCTGCGTGAGGCGAGGGAGGCGTTCGGTACGTGCGTGGCGGAATACCGCCAATTGGTGAAAGACCATCCGGATCAACCCAGCTACGCGGATTCGTTAGGCGCGGTATTGGCAGCACTCGGCGGGGTGCTCCAACAACTTGGCGAGTTCGACGCGGCGGACACCGCATACCGGGAGGCCAAGCCGCTGATCGAACAGGCGGCCAGTCGGTCTACTGACCCGCGAGTGCAGAAATGGAACTTGGCGCTCTTCTACAAGCAACTCGGGATGTTTTACCGACAAACGGGTCGCGCGGAAGCGATCCCGAGTTACCGGCAAGCGGCGGAGTTGTACGAAGCTCTGGCGACGGCGAATGACCCCGAACCATCGTGCCAAGCCGCGGACTGTTTCGACGAAATCGGTGGAGTCCATTTTGAGAAGGGCCAATTTCAGGAGGCACTCACATGGCATCGGAATGCGCTGGCGTTGAGTCAGGCGTTGGCCGTTCGATTCCGTGCGTCGTTCGAGTGCCGACGACAAGAGGCCAAGAACACGGGAAACGTCGGCAACGCCCTGCTCGAACTGCGTCGCTTCCCGGAGGCGAAACCGCTCTTGCAGCGGGCGCTCGAACTCGAAGCGAAGTTGTCGAGCGAGTACGCCAGTCATATTGAGACGCGGCGTGGCCATGCCAATGCCCTCGACCGAATGGGCAGGTTCCACGCCCTGAGTGGAAATCCGAAGAAAGCCGAGGAGTTCTTTCGGAAAGCGCTGGACGAACGGAAACGCCTCGTCGAGGACTCTCCGGGGTTCATCGACGCGCTCGTCCAACTCGGAGCGGCACACAACAACTTCGCCGCATGGCTGTTCGACATCGGCTCGGCGGCCGAAAGTGTGGCCGAATTCGACCGGGCCATTTCCCAGTACGACGCCGTGGTCAGGCTCAGTCAACGACCAGCACTCGTCCGTAACGACCGAGTGCTCGCGCTGTGGGGGAAAGCCCGGTCGCTCGCTGCCAGCCGCCAAACGGCCGACGCTTTGGCGACCTTCGACAAGGTGCTCGCGGACGTCTCAGACCGTGATCGACGTGCCGCCCAGATCGAACGGGCGTCAATCTTGCTGAGGGCCGGACGCGTCCCTGAAGGGTTGGCCGTCGCCGAGGGGATTGTTGCGGCGGGACCGGCCGCAGAAGACTGGTACAACCTCGCGTGCCTCTACGCCATTGCCAACGAGGTCGAGCAGAAAAAGGCGGCGGGCTACGCGGAACGAGCGGTCGAGTATCTGAAGAATGGAATCAAACTCGGGTATCGCGATCCCGGAAAGTTGCAGTTCGACTCCGACTTCGACTCGCTCCGAGAGCGGGAAGATTTCAAGAAGCTGCTCGCCGACCTGGAGGCCAAGTTCCCGCCGAAGAAGGACACGCCGCTGCCGGAGAAGAAGTGACCCCCGCCGACGCCACCTGCTGGACGCTCATCGGGGCCGCTGCTGGCGGGGATGGGGCGGCACGGGCCGAATTCGCCCGCCTGTATCAGCCGGTCGCCCGCACCTACTTCGCCGCCCGCTGGCAGTCGTCCCCACTGCAGTCGGCGACCGACGACGCCGTGCAGGACGTGTTCGTCGAGTGCTTCAAGCCGAACGGCGTGCTGGGCAAGGCGAACGACTCGCCCGGCGACGGCTTCCGCCCGTTCTTTCACGGGGTGCTGCGGAACGTCGCCCGGCGGCACGAGGAGAAGCACCGGCCGGGGGTGGCACTGCCGGAGGATCAGGCGGCCGACGAGAGCAGCCTCGGGAAAGAGTTCGACCGGGCGTGGGCGGTGTCGCTGTTGCGAGAAGCGGCACGGGTGCAGGCGGAGTCGGCCGGCGACGACGGGCGGAAGCGGCGGCGGGTGGAGTTACTGCGGCTGCGTTTTCAGGAGGGCTTGCCCATCCGGGAGATCGCGGCGCGGTGGAACGACGACGCGGCGAAGCTGCACCACGAGTACGCCACCGCCCGCGACGAGTTCCGCGCGGCGTTGCACCGGGTGCTGACGTTTCACATGCCGACCGCCCCGGCGGCGGACGTGGACGCCGCCGCCCGGGGGGTGCTGAGTTCGCTCGGCTGACCCGTTGTTGTAGCCGGGGGCTGTGACCCCGGTCGGCCCGGCCTCACAGAGGCCGGCTACAGTGTGCGGCGGTCATCTCCGCTGGAAGTACTCGGCGCTGGCCAGGACGCCGGTGGCCACCATCTCGATCGTCTGCCCGTTCCCCCGCTTCCCGACCCAGTAGTTGAACCCGACCTCGTCCGGCAACCGCTGGAGGAAGACGGTGTACACCGTCCCCACCTGCACCTGCAGGTACTCGCTGCTGGTCAGGAAGCTGCGGGCCACCAGGGTGCGGTCGCCGTTCGTCGATCGCAGCACGTTCACCCAGAAGTTCACCTCGCCGGCGGACCCCGTCCGCCCGAGCACCTGCGAGTACAGTTGTGCCACGAACGCGGCCGAGTTGTGGCTGAACCGGGCGGAGAACTCGTCCGACGCGAAGAACGACTCGCGGATCTGGTCCTGCGACCGCCCGGCCCGGAACTGGCCCATGTACGCGTCCACCTCGGCCACCTCCGGGTGGCGGCCGAGGATGTCCTGGAAGTACGAGCGGATGGTGTTCGCGCGGTACTCGTCGCTGGTGACGAACCCGATGCTCACCTGCCCCTGGGTGAACGTGCCCAGGTCCAGGTTGGTGGCCCAGAAGGCCAGCCCGCTGGAGTCCGGTTGGCGGCCGAGCACGTCCTGGTACAGGTGGACGACGAACCGCTGGGACTGGGTCAACTGGGTGCCGGCGGTCGCCGACACGTCGGCCGGGGTGTACGTCGGCGTCGGGATGGCCCCGTCCCCGACCACGACCACGCTCGGCACCTCCCGCGCTTCGAGCAACTCGACGACCCGGCGGAACGTGGGCAGAGTGGCGGACACGGGGCACCTCCGATCGGTAACGCCGGCCGGCCTGGAGGGTGCGCGCTCGCCCCGCTCCGCCGACCCGAGTGGCAAGATGGGATCGACTGTAGCGGTTGTGCGGCTTGAATCGAACCGGCAGACTTGTCTGCGGACCTGAGTTGTCGTTGTCCCGCTCGACCTGGGAGCGAGCGACGAACGGGCGTGCCACGACCTGTGGATGCCCTGACCCCCCGGCGGGGTCGCTTCAACTGCTCGGGTGAGTCGGCCGGTTCGTCATAAGTGCTTGGCCGGCATGGGATGTTTCGCGTTCGGGCGATGGTTTCGCGGGGGGGTGGGCGGAGGTGGAACGAAACCATCTCGCCCGTAGCCCGATGGGGGCCGGTCGGGTAGTCTGACGGGATGCACCTCGCGCCGTTCGCCTCGTTCGCCCTGCCGCTCGTCGCCGCCGCCGCCGCCGCCGGGGCGGTCGGATTGCCGGTCCTCATCCACATGCTCAGTCGGCAGCGGTTCCAGGTGGTGCCGTGGGCGGCCGTGCGGTTCCTGCTGACGGCCCAGAAGAAGCACAAGCGGCGGATCGACCGCTGGCTGCTGCTGGCGTTGCGTGTGCTCGCGCTGCTGCTCCCGCTGCTCGGCATGATCGCCGCCACCGACTGGATGGAGCCGGTCTGGCAGGCGGTCCGCCCCGGCCAGGCGGAGTTGGCCGCCAACGCCCCCCGCACCCACCACATCGTGGTGATCGACGGCTCGCTCAGCATGACCGCCGACGACCCCGGCGGGACGCGGTTCAAGCGGGCGGTCGGTCAACTGGAAGAGATGGTGCGGAACGCCAACCCCGGCGACGGGTTCACCCTCATCAGCATGGCCGGGGGGACGCAGGTGGTGGTGCCCGGCCCGTCCGGGGACGTGGAGAAGGTGGCGCTGGAGGTGCAGAACCTGAAGCCCACTCACAACACCGCCGGGTACCGGTCGGCCCTCGAGCAGGTGGCCGAGGCGCTCGAACGCTCGCCGCGGAACTACCCCCGCCGGCAGGTGACCGTCTTCACCGACCTGCAACGCTCGGCGTGGGCGGCCGCCCTGCCCGACCCGTCCAAGACGCCCGCCCCGGATTCGCCCGACGCCCCGGCGAACAAGTTCGACACGCCGGAGAAGTGCTGGCCGTTCGTCCTGTCGCGGGCGGACGTGGCGGTGGTCAACCTGGCCGACCAGGACGTGAACAACCTGGCCGTCACCGGCGTCACCCTGACCGACCCGCTGCCGATGGTGGGCAACTCGTCGGCGGTGCTGGTGCAGGTGCACAACTTCGGCAAGGCGGACAAGCAGTCGGTGCGGGTGGAGCTGTTGCTCCTGCGGCCGGGGGCGGGGGACAACACGCCGGTGCCGGTGGACTCGCGGGTGATCGACGTGGTGGAGGGCGGGCGGCAGGCGAGCGTGGCGTTCGTGCTGGACGGGGCGAACCGCTTCCTGGAGGCCGGGGCCCACCTCATCCAGGTGCGGCTGACCGAGGGCGACGGGCTGCCGGCCGACGACGCCCGCTCGCTGGCCTTCGAGGTGCGGGAGCGGCTGTCCTGCCTGCTGGTGAACGGCAAGCCGAGCAGCGACAAGTTCCAGCAGGCGGGCGAGTACCTGCACACCGCCCTCGACCCGCAGGGCAAGCAGGGGGCCAGCCCGGCGAAACCGCGGACGGTCAGCCTGAACGAGTTCGCCGACCCGGCCGCGTCCGACTTCACCGGGTACGACTGCGTGTTCCTGTGCGACCTGCCGGCGGCCAGCATCACCCCGGCGGTGGTGGCCCGGCTGGAGGCGCACCTGAAGCGGGGCGGGGGGGTGGTGATCGGCCTCGGGCCGAACGCGGCGGCCGGCCGCGAGCGGTACAACTCGCTCCTGTACATCGACCCGGAGCGGTGGCAGGAGGCGGTCAAGAGGCAGAAGGTGAAGGCGTCGAGCGAGCTGCCGCGGCCGGTGCTCCTCCCCCGCCCGCTCGGCGAGGTGAAGACCGCCCCGGACCAGGCGGAGTACCGCCTGGCCGCCGACGAGAAGGCGTACACCCTCGACCCGCTCACCGCCTTCCGCCTGGACAACGCCCGCGCCGGGCTGGTGTCGGTGCCGTTCAAAAAGTACCTGCCGCTGGAGCCGCCCCCGAAGCCGGCGGACAAGAACGACCCCCAACTGCCGGACCTGATGGCCGAGGGCCTCGCCCGCCCGGTGCTGTCGTTCGTGCCCTCCGGGGCGGCGCCGAAGGCTGGCGCGGCACACCCGGCGGTGGTCGAGTTCACCCGCCACCGCGGGCGGGTGGTGGTGTACACGTCCACGTTCAACCGCGACTGGACCGACTGGCCGGTGCTGCCCAGCTACCTGCCGATGATGCACGAGCTGCTGCGGTTCGCCACCACCAACCCGGACCGGCACACGGTGCGGGCGGGCGAGCCGCTGGAGGAGTTCTTCCCCGTCACCGCCGTCGGCCTGAAGGCGACCGTGTACGCCCCGGACGGGACGACCGCCGAGGTGCCGATCGGCGCCGGCGACGAGTCCGGGGTGGCCCGGTACTCCGACACCCCGCTGTCCGGCCTGTACCGCGTGGTCGGGCCGGACAAGAAGCCGCACCTGTTCGCGGTGAACGTGCCCGAGTCCAGCCCCGGCGGGAGCGAGTCCGACCTGATGCGGATTTCCCCGGACCGGCTGACCGACCTCGGCCCCGGCGTGCAGGTGGTGTCCGACCCGACCGAGGTGAAGGTGACGACCACCGACGGCGGCCCGCCGGTGCTGGTGCCCCGCAAGTGGGGCGGCACCGTCGCCCGCTGGTTCCTCATGCTGGCCCTGGCCGCGTGGCTGATCGAGTTGTGGTACGCCTGGCGGATCGGGCCGGCGCGGCAGCGGGTGGTCGGGGCGAAGCCGGAGAAGGCGACGGGCGGCATCGGCCGGCTGGCGTGGTGGCTGATCGGCTCGCTCCCGCTGCTCGCCGCCGCCGGCCTGCTGTTCGTCGTCGGTCACGAGATGTTCACCAACAAGCCGCTCGGGTTCCTGCCGGACTCGTGGCGGGACGCCGTCGCCGGTTGGCTGGGCGTGCCGACCGCCGGGCCGGGCGAGGGCACCCGCTGGTGGCTGGAGGGCACCGCCGGCGCCAGCTTCGCCCGCCCGCCGAAGGACGCCGGCGTCCTCGGCGGCCTGTTCCACTACCTCGACCAGGCCGTCGCCCACCGCTGGGTGCAGCTCGGCGCCGTCGGGCTGACGGTGCTGGGGGTTGTGCTGCTGTACGCCCTGGAGGGCGGCGGCACCGACCGCCGGCGGCGGGTGATCCTGCCGGCCCTGTTGCGGCTGGCCGCGGTGCTGCTGCTCGGGCTGGTGACGTTGCCCCAACTGCGGGCGACGTTCGTGCAGGAGAGCTGGCCGGACGTGGTCATCCTGCTCGACACGTCTGCCAGCATGGCGACAAAAGACCGGTTCAATGACCCGGCGGTGCGGGCGAAGGCGGACGAACTGCTCGCGTCGGTGAACCTGCCCGAAGGCGACCGGCTGCGGCTCGCCCAGGCGCTGCTCACCCGCAAGGACGGCGAGTACCTGAACCAGTTGCTCACCCGGCGGCAGGTGCGGCTGCACGTGTACGCGATGGCCGACCAGCAGCGGCGGGTGACGGAGTTGAACGAGCCCGGCGACGTGACCGCCGCCCGCAAGGACATCAACGCGGCGGTGGCCGACGGCGAGGCCAGCCGCCTCGGGGATGCGATCCAGGGCGTGCTCAAGACGTTCCGCGGCGGGTCGCTGTCGGCCGTCGTGGCGTTCACCGACGGGGTGGTGACGAGCGGCGACGACCTGACCCGCGCCGGCCGCGAGGCGGCGCGGTCGAACGTGCCCTTGTACCTGGTCGGCCTGGGCGAGAGCGTGGACCCGCCCGACCTGATCCTGAGCGACCTGAAGGCCGACGACGTGGTGCTGAAGGGTGACCAACTGGTGTTCGAGGCCCGCCTGACGGCGAAGGGGCCGAACCCGCCGTCGGCCGTGCCGGTGGTGCTGTACGAGCGACAGGGGGAGAAGAAGACCGAGCGGAACCGGCAGACGGTGAACGTGGACCCGAACGGCAAGCCGGTGCCGGTGCGGCTGGTCCACACCCCGGACGAGGTCGGCGAGAAGACGTTCGTCATCGAGGTGCCGGTGCAGACGGGCGAGGCCGAGACGCTGAACAACCGCATGGAGCGGGTGGTGCTCGTCACCGATTCCAAGCGGCTGAAGGTGCTCATGCTCGACGGCCAGCCGCGGTACGAGTACCGGTTCGTGAAATCGCTGTTGGAGCGCGAAACGGAAGAGGCGAAGAACACGCGGGCGGTGGAGTTGGATGTGCTCCTGCTGGACGCGAGCAACGGGCACTGGACGTCGGACAAGAGCGGCGAGCGGCTCCGCGGGGTGACACCGACGAAAACCCAACTGTTCGAGTACGACGTGGTCATCTTCGGCGACCTCGACCCGACGCAGGTGCCGAAGGCCACCCAGTTCTTCAACGACCTGGCCGAGTTCGTGAAGGCGAAGGGCGGCGGGCTGCTGTTCATCGCCGGCGAGCACGCCACCCCGCACAAGCTGTTCGACACCCCGCTCGGCGAGCTGCTGCCCGTCATCCAGACGGAAGCCGCCGCCAAGACCGGCGGGCCGCCGCCGACGTCGATCGACAACCCGCTGGCCGACGGCTACCTGCCCAAGCTCACCCCCCTCGGCCGCACCCACCCGCTCTTCCGGTTCGTGCCCGACGAGGACGAGAACGCCAAGATCTGGGAGGGGCTGAAGCCGTTCTACTGGACGAGCACCGGCTGGCGGAAGAAGCCGTCGGCCGAGGTGCTGGCCGTCCACCCGACCAGACCGCCCGAGGCCGGGGACAGCGGGGCGAACCACCCGATCGTGCTGCAACACTTCGTCGGCAGCGGGCGGGTGGTGTTCTTCGCCTTCGACGAGACGTGGCGGTGGCGGTGGCGGAGCAGCGAGGAGCGGTTCAACCACTTCTGGACGCAGGCCGTCCGCACCGCCGCCCGCAGCCGCGTCACCCGCATCGAGTTGAAGACGGACAAGCAGACGGCCTATCGGCGGAACGAGCCGATCCGTCTGACGGTGCGGTTCCCGGACGACCAGAAGCCGCCGGAGGCGAACACGGCGGTGAAGGTGCAGGTGGCCCGCAAGCCGATCCTGTTGCCCGGCCGGACCGTGCCCATCGGCGACACCGAGACGCGAACCGTGACGCTGAGCACGGTGAAGGACCCGAAGGCCGGCGACGCCCCGACGCGGGTGTACGAGACGCTGCTGCCCCGCACCCCGGAGGGCGAGTACACGTTCACCCTGGTGGAAGGCTCACCGACCGCCCAGGCCAACCGCCCGCGGACCGAGGCGCGGGTGCTGCCGCCGCCGGGCGAGCGCGACCGTCTGGAGATGGACCGGGCCGAGTTGAGCCGCGCGGCCGCCGAGAGCCGCGGCAAGTTCTACACCCTCGCCGACGCCGACAAGGTGATCGACGACCTGCCGGAAGTCGAGCGGGTGCCGCTCAACGACCCCACCCCGCTGTTGCAGGTGTGGAGTCACGCCCTGCTGTACACCCTGATCGCCGTGCTGCTCGGCTGCGAGTGGTGGGTGCGACGGCGAGAGCGGCTGGTATGATGGGTACGGTCCCGGCACGCCAGGAGAACCTCATGCCGACGATGAAAGACCTGGGCATCGACACGCTCAGCGTGGACGACCGGCTGGCGCTCGCGGCGGAACTGCTCGACAGCGTGGAAGCCGAAGCGGAGTCCGCTTCGCTTACCACCGCACAGGCGGACGAACTCAGCCGCCGGCTGTCCGACAGCATCGCCAACCCGGACGCCGTCACCCCTTGGGAGGAGGTGTACCAGCGGGCGCTGGCGAGGGCCAAGCGGTGAGCCTTCCCGTCGTCTTGCGGGCGGAAGCCGAAGTCGAGTTCGACGAGGCGTTCGACTTCTACGAGAGCGCCCGACCGGGGCGGGGTGTGCGATTCGCGGACCGCGTGCGTGCGGTGTTCCGGCGGATCGCCACCAACCCCCGCACGCACTCGGTGGTGCTGGCGGACGTGCGGAAGGCGGTAGTGCCCCAGTTCCCGTACTGCATCTATTACCGCGCCGACATCACCCGAGTCGAAGTGGTGGCCGTGTTCCACACCTCCCGTGACCCGTCCGTCTGGCAGGGGAGGGTTTGATCCGTTCATGATCGGACCGACTCGATTCGCCGGTCCGCGCCTCACACGCTCACCGGCCCTGAATCTCGACCGGCCGCCGCCGCCGGCACTTCGGGCAGAAGAACCCCGACCGCATCGTGCCGCAGACGATAATCGCCGAACTGGTGCTCCGGTCCAGTTTGCCGCACGTCGTGCACTTCTTCGTGTACCGGACGGTCTTCCCGTCCTGCCCGCTGATGACCGCCCCCGGCCCGGCGATCGCCCGCCGAGTGCTGGGCGGTTGGCGGTAAGAGGGCGGCGGGGCGACGGGTGCCACCACGGCTGACGCCACCGCCGCCGTCGCCGGGAACAGGTGGGGAATAGTGTGGGCCGGCACCCCGTCTTCGGACCCGTCCTCCCACACCGTGTCGGACCTCCGCACTTGTCCGGCGTCCGCCAGGTCGGCCACCTGCCAGCCGGTGAACGGGCCGAACAGTTCGGTCTCGCGGCCGTAGTACCAGAGGCCTGTCATGTGTTTACCGCTGAGGGGGAAAGAGACGGGACCGCCACCCCGCCGCCCGGCGGCGGGTGGTGTGAGCGGCACGGGATGGTCAGTTCGATTTGGCGACGCGGAGCGGCGTCACGAAAGGAAAGCGGCCATCAGTCAACGCCGAGTGTACCACGACCGAGTCGGTCGTAGTCCGGGCAAATGGACATTCCGCGACGTACGGGTCGAGGGAAGGTGATGTCCAACATTCAGGACCACCCCGAGTACCGCGGACTGCTCGCCGGAGTGCGGGCGGCTCCGGATGATGATCTCCCCCGGTTGGTGCTGGCCGACTGGCTGGAGGAACACGATTCCTCCGAGTGGGCCGAATTCATCCGTGCCCAGTGCCTGCTCGAACGATTTCCGCACGCCGCTCGCGTCCGGGCCGGCACCTACACCGACGACGAAAGGGTGTTACCCGACTGGCAGCAACCGCTGGCCGCCGCCCAACGAGAGCGGGAGTTGTGGCCGACGGTAGCCAAAGAAGTGTTTGCTGGCATGCCAGGGGCAAACATCGTCGGCTGGTTCTCGTCTGGGGAGCCATATTTGATCGACGACGACGTGTGCCCGGAGTTGTGTTATGTCATTCGTCGCGGATTCGTGGACTGGATGAGGTATCCGTTGCTGCATCGGTGGGTCGGTGTGGACGAGCCATTCGGACCGTTTATCGTCGGCCGTCAGCCGCTACAGAGAGTCATTTTCACCGACCGCGTCAACCAAGACCTCCGCACCACCTCTTGGTACGCTGTCCCGGCAGACGAGACCGCATTCCACCCAACGAATCTCCGCCGCCTGCCGTGGTGCATCGCCAGCCGGCTGACCAACTACGTCCGCCGAACGGAAGAGATGACCACCGACCCGCCGCTCCAGGTGTGGGTCTACGCTGACGAGGAGCAGGCGACCGAAGCCCTCTCCCGTGCCGCCATCGCGTGGGCCGAAGCGGAAGCCGGATTGTGATTGGGAGGCGGACCCGTCGAGCGGAATGGGGGGATTCACCCCTCTCCCCGCCGTGTCGCTCCGCTCCCCGGCGGCCCTCTCCCTCAAGGGGGAGAGGGTGTGTTCACCCACCCGCCGGCGTGGTCGGTCTCTCGGAAGCGTTGGCGCGGCAAACCCTCTCCCCGTGAGGGTGAGGGTGGGCGGTCGAGCGGAGCGAGACCGACCGGGAGAGGGGTCTGGATTCGTTCCCCATCCCCACCCCCGCCGGGGAACTGCGTTCCCCCGGCGACCCCTCCCCTGCGGGGAGGGGTGGGGGTGGTTGCACCCCATGCTCAGGGGTTCCGTTCGCTGCGCTCGCTCCACCCGACGAAACGTGGACCGCCCGCGGAGCGTGCGGCGACTGTCCCGCCCTACTTCACCTTCTCGGGCACGAACACCGGCACGTCCCGCGGGTGTTCCTCCTCGCCCGGTTCGGCCCCCGGCGGGGTGAACCGCCACGGGATGCCCGTCACCGCTTGGTCGTACCCCAGGGCGAACAGCTTCTTCATCTCCTTCGGCTGGAAGGTCATGCTGTTCGCCGGCGCCTCCGCGTCCTCCGGGATGGCGATCATGTGGAACTTCATCCCGCTCACCCCGCAGAAGCTGTACAGGTTCAGCACCTCCGACCGGTACAGCGCGTACAGGGCCGCCGACACGGTGCTCGTC
The DNA here is from genome assembly GCA_964390195.1 of uncultured Fimbriiglobus sp. Taxonomy (GTDB): domain Bacteria; phylum Planctomycetota; class Planctomycetia; order Gemmatales; family Gemmataceae; genus JALHQU01. The sequence continues at coordinate 12,005 of CAYMHO010000143.1, forward strand.
ACCCGCTTGAGGAAGCCGAGTTTGCCCTCGATCTCCGGGGCGTACAGCTTGCCCGCCGCCATGCAGTACAGGTTCGACCCGGCCAGCCAGTTGGTGGCGTCCGTGGCCGGCCGCTGTCCGCCCGCCGGCATCCGCAGGAACGTCTGGCACGCCGCCCCGCCGTCCACATGCTCCTCCACATACGTCTTCCCGTCCACCTCCACCTCGAACCGCACCGCCGGCAGTTGGCCGGGGATGGAGATCGACGCCAGGAAGATCTTCCGCACCAGTTGCGGGGCGTCCGGGCGGTCGCTGCACGCGATCGCCCCGATGTCCCAGATAGTCACCCGGCGGGTGCGGACGTTCATCGTCCCCAGGTACAGCCGCCGCCCCTCCATGTGGGCGGTGCGGATGTCGGCCAGCAGGCAGTCATTCGCCTCCCGCTCGAACAGCTTCACCAGCCGGTCCGAGCTGGCGAACGAGCCGTCGCGGATCAGCCCGACGAACGGGCGGTAGGCGAACAGGTCGCGGTTGCTGACGGTGGTGAAGAACTGCTGCAGGGGGGCGTCGTACCGCTCGCCGAGGAAGGCGTAGATGGCCACCATCGCCCCGCCGCTGATGCCCGTCACCACGTCGAACTTGGGGCGGGTGCCGGACTGGCTCCACCCGACCAGCACGCCGGCGTTGTACGACGAGTACTGCCCGCCGCCGGACAGCAGCAGGGCGTTCTTGGGCACGCACGCGGCGGCGGCCGGCGGCCCCTGGCCGGTCGTCAGCAGGTCGCTGATCGGCTTGGCGATCTCCAGGTCGTGCCGGGTGGACATGGCCTCCGTGACGGTCGGCGGCGGCAGTTCGTCCTTGCGGTGGCGGAAGGACGAACACCCGCCCGTGCCCGGCAGGACGGCGACCGCCACCCCGAGCAGGGCGACCAGCAGCGGGGCGACGCGATTACGGACCCGGTGCGGCGGCATGGGCGTGGGGGGGTGAGGTTCGGGTGCAGTCCGGCGAGTGGGCGGGAATAGCAGCGGCGGGTGGGGGAATCAAGCCGACCTTGTACGCTTCAACCGCTGGCCCCGCCCGCTCTCCTGCGGTACACTCCGCTCTGACCCGAGGTGTCCGCCATGCCGCCGACCCGCCGCCAGTTCATCGCCGCCGCGTCCGCCCTCGCCGGAAGTGCTCTGCTCGCTCCGCGAGCGGGGGCATCCGCCCGGTCGATCGCCCCGACGGCCGACTCGGTCATCTTCCTGATGATGACCGGCGGGCCGAGCCAGCTCGACACCTTCGACCCGAAGCCGGACGCCCCGTCCGACGTGCGCAGCCCGTTCGCCGCCATCTCGACGAAGGTGCCGGGTGTCCGCGTCACCGAACTGTTCCCGCAGATGGCCGGCATCGCCGACAAGTTCGCCTTGGTGCGGAGCGTCCACCACACCGACGCGCCGATCCACGAGGTCGGCTTCCAGTGGGTGAACACGGGGCGGCTGTTCCGCGACGGCCCCGAGTGGCCGAGCGTGGGGTGTGCGTTCTCATGCCTGAAAGGATTTCAAGCAGGTGACGGACCTAACATTTCCACCGTTCTTTCAAACGGGCCGGTGCGAACCGGATTGGATGTGAACCACGGCCAGGGGTGCGGCTGGCTGACCGCCGTCGACCACCGGCCGATGAGTGTTGGCGTGCCGACCTTCGCTCACGGCACGGGTATGGCCGAAGGGTTGATTGGCGTTCACAGGAAACACGGCTGGCACTCGGTCATCACCGTCAACCAGTTCAGCACCGTCTTCGACGCTCCGTCGTGGGACTGCCACGCCACCTACGGCGGGCCGTTGTCGTGTTCGCTGTCCGACATCCGCGAGGTGGTCGCCCCGAGCTTCGACGCGGCGTTCACGCAACTGGTGACGGACCTGGACGACCGCGGGTTGCTGGAACGCACGCTGGTGGTGGCGACGGGCGAGTTCGGCCGCACGCCGAAGTTCAACTGCAACGGCGGGCGGGACCACTGGCCGGGCGTCTGGACGGCGGTGTTCGCCGGCGGCGGGGTGAAGGGCGGGCGGGTGGTCGGGGCGTCCGACGCGATCGCGAGCGAGCCGGCGGACCGCCCGGTTCATGCGTCCGACATCCCCGCCACCATCTTCCACGCACTCGGCATTGGGGCGGATGCCACCATCCCCGGCCCGAGCGGAACCCCCGTGCCGGCGTACACCGGCCGGCCGATCGCGGAGTTGTTTTGAGGCGAGCCGACTTCACCAGGGCGATCCGAGCCTCGTGCCCAACCCGGTGAGGGGACCGCATCCACCCGCCGCGGAGCGGCGGCAGACGTTAGCCAGGGGTGACGGAGCACCGGAGGTGCGATGGAACCCCTGGAATCGCAGTCGAAAGGGGACAAGCCCCGGAGGGGCGACAGACGGGAATGTCTGCCGCCCCTCCGGGGCTTGGTGGTTGTTGTCATCGGGTCCAGGGGTTCCGTTCGCCTTCGGCTCACTTCACCCCTGGCTAACGTCTGCCGCCGCTCCGCGGCGGGTGGCCGGCCCTCTCGCCACGATCCCGGAGTGGTTCACGAAAGCGGGCGGGACGCCCGCGCTCCGGGGGGTGCGGGGTTTGGCTTTCCGCCCGCCCGTCCATGGACCCTAGCGATCCACCACCGCCACCACCTCCCAATCGTCCTGGTGGAGCACGTCCCGCCCGTGGTAGATCACGTCGAACCCGAACTCCGGATACTCCGCCCGCTTGAACGGCAGTGAGTATGGGCACGGCACAGGCGGGCGGTCGAGGTCACTCTGCCATATTTGGGTGATGTACCCCGGCCCGCCACCGCGGCCGATTTGCTTCTCCACTTCCTCTTGATACATGCCGACAAACACCTTCTCGCGGGCCGCCCGGCGGTCGGTGAACGCAGTCCGCACATATCGCCACAAAGTGGACCAGTCGGTCAGCCCGGCGCGTTCGAGCAGCCACAAGTTGCAACCCAGCACGACCAGCAGCGCTAGCCCGCCGAGGGCGTGTCGCCATGCCGGTCGGCGTTTCGGCTTCGGTTCGTCATCCATGCCCCTTCCCCCACCGCCGAAGGTGTGGCGGTACAATAACTTGGTGCGGGTTTCGGGAATGTCAAACCGTTGGACTGTAGCCGGCCTCTGTCAGGCTGGTCCGGACCGGCCTGACAGAGGCCGGCTACAGGTTAAAGCGGGTTTTCGCGCAAATGTCGGTCGCGCCGCGGCGAAACACTCGTGTGCGGCGGTCTGTTGGGTTTCCCGGAGGGGCCATCGATGAAGTTCACCTACCGATCCGGGCAGCGACCGCTGGACGGGTACACCATCAAGCGTGGCGTCGGCCAGGGCGGGTTCGGCGAGGTGTACTTCGCCGTCTCCGACGGCGGGAAAGAGGTGGCGCTCAAGCTGCTCAAGGGGCACTCGGACGTCGAGTTGCGGGGCGTGGCTAACTGCCTGAACATGAAGCACCCGAACCTGGTGCATGTGTACGACTTGAGGGAAGACGGGCTGGGCGACAAGTGGCTGGTGATGGAGTACGTGCTTGGCGAGAGCATGTCGGCGGTGCTGCACCGCCACCCGCACGGCCTGCCCTTGAATCTGGTCGGCGAGTGGTTCGCGGCGTTGGCTCGGGCTGTTGCCCACCTGCACGACCGCGGGGTCGTCCACCGCGACCTGAAACCGGCCAACGTGTTCATCGAGGCCGGCACGCTGAAGGTCGGCGACTACGGGCTGTGCAAGAGCATCTCCGTTTCGCAGAAGCAGACCCGCACGGTGGGCACGGTCCACTACATGGCCCCCGAGGTGAGCACCGGCAACTACAGCCAGCGGATCGACATCTACGCCTGCGGGGTCATTCTGCACGAGCTGCTCACCGGCAAGCTGCCGTTCGACGGGGAGAGCGACGGCGAAATCCTGATGAAGCACCTGACCGCCACGCCCGACCTGAGCGTGGTGCCGGAAGCGTTCCGCCCGGTGCTGGCGAAGGCTTTGGACAAGAACCCGATCAAGCGGTTCAACTCCGTGACGGAGATGGCGAAGGCGGTGGAAGAGGCGCTGGTGAAAGCGGCCCCGGAGGCGGGCGTGCCGGTGGCGACGGTGGCCGCGACGGCGGTGCCGAAGGGCCTGCCGATCGTCGCGGCGCGGAAGGCCGACCAGCCGACCACCCCGGCCCCGCCCCCGCTGCCGGCTGCCAAGGCGGTCGCGGTGGCCGATCCGCCCAGGAAAGCCCAGCCCCTGCCGACCCCGCCCAAAGGGAAGGACGACACCCCGCTACCCCTCGCCCGGCCGATCACCTGGCGAGACCGTGTGGTGTCCGGGCTGGGGGCGCTGCTGGCCGCCCCGCTGATCGCCCTCATCGGCATGGTGCCCTACGCGCTCATCAAGAACGGGGCCGGGCAGTTCGACCTGACGCACCTGTGGAAGGTGTACTTCGTCACCACCGCCCTCAGTTGGGCCATCCTGATCGGGTCGGCCGGGGCGAGCTACTACATCCCCGACCGCTGGTGGCGGCGGGCCGTCACCGAGGCGAACGCGTCCACCAGCCGCCCGTACGACAGCTGGCTGCGGCGGATCCTGCTCGGCGGGCTGGGGCTGGTGGTGGGCGTGCTGGCGTACTGGCTGGGCGGGTGGGAGCCGTTCCGCCAGGGGGCGGAAGGCGGCCCGCAGACGATCGACCCCGGCCTGTTCAGCGTGCTGTACTTCGGCGGGGTGATGTTCGCCGGGCGGTGGTGGCGGGCGGCCGCCCGCGACCGCAAGGAGCGGTTCAGCCTGTTCCCGGTGCTGGCCGCCGGCTTCTGGAGTGCCGCCCTGCTGGTGCTCAAGTTCTTCTGGCCGGTGAACACCGGCGACCCCGCCGAAGGGGTGGTGGCGGTGGTGCTGGCGGTCATCGCCGTGCAGGCGGTCAGCCCGTGGACCCCCGCCCACCCGGTGGCCGCGCCGAAGAAGCTGCGGCTGCGGGGGGCGTGAGGCACCAGACCTCACCCCCCGTCCCCCTCTCCATGCCATGGAGAGGGGGTGTTCAAAATGTGAGCGTGT
>CAYMHO010000144.1:0-16641 GCA_964390195.1 uncultured Fimbriiglobus sp.
GCTGAAGGCGCTGGCCGAGGATTTCGCCAAGAACAAGTACGACCTGCGGCGGCTGGTGACGACGATCATGAAGTCACGGACGTACCAGCTCTCCGCGCTGCCGAACGAGACGAACAAGGACGATACCAAGTACTTCAGCCGGGCGGTGACGAAGCTGCTGAGCGCCGAGCAACTGCTCGACGCCATCTGCGACTATACGGCGGTGCCGGAGAAGTTCGCCGGGCTGCCGGCCGGCACGCGGGCGATCCAACTGCCCGACGGCGAGGTGAACCACCCGTTCCTGAAGACGTTCGGCCAACCGGCCCGCGAACTGGCGTGCGAGTGCGAACGGGAGTCCGACGGCAACCTCGCGCAAGCCTTGCAGCTCATCAACGGGCCGACGGTGAACGAGAAGGTGAAGAACGCCGACAACCGCGTGGGCAAGTTGCTCGCCGCCAAGAAGGGCGAGACGGAGATCCTGAACGAGTTGTACGTGGTCGCCCTCGCGCGCATGCCGGACGCCGAGGAGACGAAGGTGGCGCTCGCCCACGTCGCCAAGGGGGCCGACAAGCGGAAGGCTTGGGAAGACGTGATGTGGGCGATCCTGAACACCCGCGAGTTCCTGTTCCGGCACTGAGCCGACAGCGACCCCAAAGGGGTCGGATCCCACAGCCCAGGGCTAGCGATCGGAGCGAGCGACGCGCTGGGTGGGAGTGGAAATTACCCCCGCCCTGAAGGGGCGGTTCCAGACGGAACCGCCCCTTCAGGCGGGGGTGATTGGTGGGAACGGGTTCCTGGCTGCGCTCGCTCCGACCTGGGCTGAGGGAATACGGCCCTTCGGGCCTGTCGGGGTTGCGTGGTGAGCGTCTCGCTCCTCTCGCCCTGGCGGTAAGGAGTCACCGGCCATGCGGTCGTTCACCTAGACCGAGGTCCCGCCGATGCGTTACCTCCCCTTTCTCCTCGTGCCGGCGCTCGCCCTCGCCGCCCCGGTGCCAAAGCCGACCGAGACGCAGAAGATCGAGGCCAAGTTCGGCAAGGTCGTGGACCCGAAGGGGGACAGCAAGTTCGCCCTCGACGGGGACAAGCTGACCATCACCCTCCCGGCGAACGAGACCCGGCAGTTCGGCCACACCTCTGACCCGGACGAGCCAGAGAATCAGGCGAAGTTTAAGAAGACCAACACCTGCCCGCGGGTGGAGTTCGAGGCGACGGGCGACTTCGTGCTGACCGTGCGGATGAACTTGAAGCTGGACGCGAAGGCGAAGGAAGTCAGCGGCAGACGCGACCTCGCCTACGTCGCCGCGGGCGTGCAGGTGGCAAGCGGAGAGAACGACTGGTTCGCGTTCGGGCCGGTGCAGATGCGGGGTATCGTGACGAGTAGCGAGTACACGTTCGAGATGCCCGGGGCGTTCTCGGAGGGGGTCGGGACGACCGTCGGCGACGTCACCCCGGTGCCCGACGAGGTCTGGATTCAGCTCATGCGGGTGAAGCACACGCTCAACTTCTCCACCAGCACGGACGGCAAATCATTCGCGGTCAAGTTCACCAGCGACAAGTGTCCGAAGGACGACACTATTCGCCTCTCCCTCGTCGCCCAGCACTCGTCCGACACCGCCCACACCGTCACCTTCGACGAGTTCAAGGTGGAGCCGATGAAAAAGTAATGGGTCACCTGTGGGGGATGGGGCGCAGGGTTGACAATCTTGACCATGTTGAGAACGACGCCCTCGCGAGGACGACCCATGCACCGCCGTCGGTTCTTGCAAGCGGTCGCGGCAGTCGGCATTACCGCCGCCGTCGGGCGGGCGGCCGACGAGAAGTTGCCGCCGGTGCGGCGGATCACGTCCGGCCCCAAGTTCCACTGGTTCGGCTACTACGACAAGCTGCAGTTCGACCCGACCGGGCGCTACGTGCTGTCGAACCAGGTGGACTTCGAGCACCGCTCGCCGAAGGCGGACGATGTGATTCAAGTCGGCATGATCGACCTGAAGGATGGCGACAAGTGGATCGAACTGGGCGAGTCGCGGGCGTGGAACTGGCAACAGGGGTGCATGTTGCAGTTCGTCCCCGGCTCGAAGTACGAAGTCATTTGGAACGACCGCGAGGGCGATGGCAAAAATGCCCGGTTCGTCTGCCACATTCTGAACATCGACACCAAGAAGAAGCGGACGCTGCCGAACCAGATCTACGCCCTCTCGCCCGACGGCAAGACGGCCGTGTTCCCCGACTTCCGCCGGCTGAACGACTGCCGGCCGGGGTACGGGTACGCCGGCATCACCGACCCCAACCGCGATCAGCGGGCGCCGAAGGACGCGGGCGTGTGGGCGATGAGCCTGGCGGACGGCGAGGCGAGGTTGATCGTGCCGTTCAGCGAGGTCAGCGAACTGGCGTACCAGGAGAAGAGCCGACCCATCCACAACGACCCGGCGAAGTCGAAGCACTGGTTCAACCACCTGCTGTTCAACACCGACGGCACCCGGTTCCTGTGGCTGCACCGCTGGCGGGAACTGGACGATAAGGCGGTCGGGTTCGCCACCCGCAGTTGGTCCACGCGGATGTTCACCGCGAAGCTGGACGGCACCGACCGCTACATCGTGGACCCCTTCGGCGGCACCTCGCACTTCATCTGGCGAGACCCGACGCACATCGCCGCGTGGGCGTGGCACCCGTCGCTCAAGGCGGAGAAGTTCTACCTGTTCACCGACAAGTCGGACAAAGTCGAGCCGATCGGCCCGGACGTGATGACGGTGAACGGACACAACACCTACCTGCCCGGCACCGACAGTCGCTGGATCGTGAACGACACCTACCCGGACAAAGACCGCAAACAGCACCCGTACCTGTACGACACCAAGACGGGCACCCGGCACCCGCTCGGGCACTTCGACTCGCCGAAGGAGTACGCCGGCGAGTGGCGGTGCGACCTTCACCCCCGCAGTAGCCCGGACGGGAAAAGCGTGGTGATCGATTCGACGCACGAGGGCAAGGGCCGGCAGATGTACCTGATCGACGTCAGCGGGGTGGTGAAGTAACCGCTGCGTGGTCTGCTCGCTCCGCGAGCGGGAATGACCACCGCTCGCGGAGCGAGCAGACCACTCTGTGGTACAATCTCCGCATGCTCTCGATCCCCATCCCGTGGACCGGCTGGTCGTTCGACTTCTCCCTGCCGTTCCCCGGCTGGCCCATGTGGGTGCGGGTGCCGGTGGTGCTGCTCGGCGGAGCGGCGCTGGCCGTCATCCTCTGGGTGCTGTACCGCCGCGAGGTCCGGCTGGTGCCGAAGCGGATCGCCCGGCTGCTCATGGCACTGCGGCTGGCGGCGGTGCTGGCCGTGTTCCTCACCACCGCCGCCGACCCGACGTTCGTGGCGGTCACGTCGAAAGAGATCCCGAGCCGCGTACTCATCTGCGTGGACACGTCCGACAGCATGCGGGTGGCCGACCCTCAACGGCCGGCCGACGACCAGCAGCGGATCGCCTCCGCCCTGAACATCGCCCGCCCCGGCGAGGTGCCGCGGCTGAAGTTGGCCGAGCGCATTCTGACTCCGGACGGCGTCGACCTGCTCGGCGAGTTGGGGAAGAAGCACGCCGTCGAACTGGTCGCTTTCGACCAGGCCGTCCGCCCGCTTCCGCTCGACCCGAACGAACTGAAGGCGAAGCTGGATGCCGACCGCCTGCTCGCCGCCGACGCCTCCAGCAGTCAGCTCGTTTACACCGACCTGAAGCTGCCGGTCATCCGGGCGAGCGAGTCGGCGACGGACTCGGCCACGTCCAAGCTGGTCGGGGTGGTGTTCCTGACCGACGGCCGGCACAACTGGGGCGACTCGCCGGTCGCCCGTGCCCAGGAGTTCTCCGCCCGCGGGGTGCCGGTCTACCCGATCGTCCTCGCGCCGGAGGTGCCGCCGGCGGACGTGGCGGTGGTGGCCGCCCAGCCTCAAGCGAGCACGGTGTTCAAGGGCAGCACCGTGCCGGTTGAAGTGTCGGTCCGCGTGACCGGCTGGCCGGCCGGCCCGATCGAGGTGACGCTCGACCTGCCGCCGGACGAGGCCGGCAACCCCCGCCCGCCGGTGAAGGAGACCATCCGGCACAACGGCCAGGACCAGACGTACCAGTTCGCCATGCGGGCCAAGCTGGACTCGCCCGGCCCGCAGTCCATCACCCTGTCGGCCAAGTCCGAATCCGCGGCCGACAAGTTCCCGTCGAACAACACCCGCACCGCCCGTGTGAACGTGGTGAAGGACCGCGCCCGCGTGATGCTCATCGACGGCGAGGCGCGGTGGGAGTTCCACTACCTGCACACCTGCCTGGGGCGGGACGAGAACATGGACGTGCGGAGCGTGGTGTTCCGCCAGCCGCGGGTGACCGCCGCCACCGACGAGGACCTGAAGAAGTTCGGCACCCCCGCCCGCACCCTGCCCGACGCCGACGTGATCGCCGGGTACGACTGCATCGTGCTGGGTGACGTCGAACCGCAGCAGATGAAGGACTGGGCGTGGCTGGAGAAGTACGTGGCCGAGGACGGGGGCACGCTGGTGGTGGTGGCCGGCAAGCGGAGCGTGCCGGCGGCGTACCTGGACGACGCCAGCCCGCTCCGCAAACTGCTGCCGGTCACCGCCCCGACCGAGTTCCAGGACAAGAACGGGTTCAAGGTGAGCCTCGCCCCGGACGGCCAGCGGACGTGGTTCCTGCAACTGGGCGACACCTCCGCCCACACCCGCGCCGTGTGGGAGAGTTTGCCCCCGCACTACTGGGCGGTGGTCGGGCGGGCGAAGGACGGGGCGGAGGTGCTGGCCGAGGCGAACGGGTCGCCGCTCATCGCCCGGCAGAACTACGGGTTCGGGCGGGTGCTGTACGTGGGCGTCGATTCGACGTGGCGGTGGCGGTACCGGGTGGGCGACAGGTACCACCACAAATTTTGGGGGCAGGTGGCCCAGTGGGCGGCGTCCGACCGCCTGCTGCCGACGCAGAACCCGGCCGGCACCATCCGCTTCGGCACCCGCGAGCCGGCCTTCCGCACCGGGCAGGAGGTGGAGGTGCTGGCCCGCGGGACGGAGGCGGTGAAGAAGCTCGGGCCGAACTCGCTCAAGGGGGCACGGGTCATCCGCCTGCCGTCGAAGGAGGGCGAGGCGGAACGGACGCTCGGCTTGACGCCGCTCCAACAGCCGGACGGCCGCCCGCGGGACGTGGCCGGCAAGCTCCGCGACCTCACCCCCGGCCGGTACGCGATCGAACTCGAAATCCCCGACTGGGCTGATCAACTGCAAGGGGCGGTCGGGGTGGACGGTCGACCGAGTACCCTCCGCAGCACGTTCGAGGTGCTCCCGCCGGACAACGAGGAGGTGGTGGAACTGTCCGCCGACATGCCCCTGCTGGAAGAACTGGCCACGGCCAACGGGCGGAAGGTGTACAGGCCCGAACAGGCGAAAGAGTTGATCGACCAGTTGAAAGCGAAGGGGGCGACGGTGGACACCCGCACCGAGTACCCGGCGCGTCAGTCGTGGCTGACGCTCGTCGTCGTGCTGGCACTTTTAGGCGTCGAGTGGGGGGTGCGGAAGTGGGTCGGCCTGCCCTGAGAGCAGACGTCGTAAGCCATTCTCTCTCAGCAGTTTACACCCGACCGCCGGCCGATCCCCCGCGGGCGGCGTTCACGACTTGAGAAAAAATGTCGGCGGCCGCCGGAATTCATGTCCACTTTCTCCGACGGATTGCAATTCGGCAGGTGGGAATTTCCGCCCACGCCCACCGCCGAGGCACCTATGCCCGACTTGTTCCTCGTCCCCGACGACCGCTTCCTGCTCGCCAAGTGGGACCACCTGATCGCCGTCTTCCGCATCGTCGCCCGCGACTACCGCCGGGTACTCGCCGGCGAGACCGCCCTCGACCGCCACCGCACCATCCTGATCCAAACGGTGTCCGACCTGCTTGACCTGGAAGCCGACCTGTTCCGACTGGGCAAGGACAGCCCCTCCGCCGGGCTGGGCGGCGGGGTCGGGGCGGCGTGGCTGACGGCGGCGGCGTGGGTCGGCGAACTGCGGGCGTGGCGGTTCCCGCACGAGTCGATGCCGGTGGACGAGATCGAGCAGTCGCTGCTCGGCCGCAAGTTGGCCGAGGAGCGGTTCATCGCCGCCGTCGGCGGCCTGGGGGGCGAGCCCGCCGCCGACACCCCGACCGTCCTCGCCTGCTCGGTCTGACCTCCCGCCGGCCCGTCACCCGCCGACCGTCTGCCCGACGGCGGGGAACAGTTTGGCGACCAGGCGGTCGGCCAACAGGGCGACGGCGTCGTCGGTCGGCGGGCTGTCGGTCAACTCCTGGCGGACCCACCCGACCAGGCCGGCCGGCCCGCGGCCGGTGCGGATGACGCGGGCCACGATCACCCGCAGGTGGTCGTCCGCGGGGACGGCCGACGGGCCGTCCCCGCGGACGGTGGTCCGGGCGCCGGCCGCCATCAGCCGTTGGACTGACGACCCCCGCAGGGGATGAGGGAGGGGGTTCATGTGCGGGTTCCGGTTGGGGGGTTACACGTCCAGGGTGGAATCGACCCGTTCGGCGTTCAGCCCCTGCGCGTCGGACACGTCGGCGTAGGCCGGGCCGGCGTCCACGGTCGGCCGCACCGGCCCGTCCCACTGGAAGAACCCTTCGGCGTTGGTGGTCACCGTCCGGCCGTCGCCCAGGCACTGCTGCGCGCCGGTGAGGCGGACGCTCAACCCGCCCGGGCTTTCGTCCGACACCGTGCCCGAGTATCGGGCGACCGACGCGTTCAGCAGCACGACGGAGAACCCGGTGATCACCGGCGGGGTGTTCGCCGGCGATTGCGCGCCCGTCCCGCCGTCGTAACTTCCGACATAAGCCGGCAGCCAGTCCGCCGACTCCAGTGTGGTCAGCCAGTCGGCGGAGGCGACGGCGTTGCCGGCGACGGGCGACGGGGCGTTGCGGTCGTCCAACAATTCCAGGCCGAGGCGGGCGAACATGGGTCGTCTCCGGTGTGGCGGGCGGGGGGAGTCCCCTGCACCAACCGGATTGCTATCGGCGCCTGGAAGTGGACATGGAAAACAGAACCCGCCCCGATTTTCTTCGGGGCGGGCGTGGGGAAGAGTGGTCGCGGAAGCGGTCAGCCGTCGCCCAGAGCGAACCCGTCGAGTTCGCGGGCCAACTTCACCTTCGCCCGAAGCACCATCCGTTTCACCGTGTCCGGGTGGACGTCGATGACGCCCGCGATGGTGTCGTAGGTGAGGCCCTGGAAGAAGTGCAGGCGGACGACCTCCCGCAGGTCCTCGGGCAGTTGGTCGATGGCCGCGTGCAGGTCGATCATCCGGTCGACGTGCGACCGCCCCGCCGCCCGCTGGTCGGCCGGATCGCCCGGCCCCGCCGGGTCGTCCAGGGACGACTTCTTCCGGCGGGCGGCCGACCGCACCATGTCCAGCAGCACCCGCTGCACCTGCAGGCCGGCCAGGGCGAAGAACTCCCGCACCGTAGACGGCCGCACCTCGTCGAGCGCCTTGTGCAGCTTCAGGTACGCCTCGTTCACCACCCCCGCCGTCTCGTCCGGGCGGGTGCCGAACTTGCCCAGTTGCTTGCGGGCGAGGGTCATCAGCCGCTGCTCGGCCAGGGTGATCAGCTCCCGCTTGCCGGCCGCGTCGCCCGACAGGAAGCGGTCGAGGGCGCCCTGAATCTGCACGGTCAGCGGTTCGCTCATAGCCTGCCCCCGCGGGTGGTGACGGTGGTGTGATGGTACCACCAGCCGGGGGCGGGGCCTACGTGTCGTCATCGAAAGTCTCCGGGTCGGGAGCGGGTCACACGCCGTTCACCCGGCGACCTTGAACACCAGGGCGAGGAGGTAAATGACCAGCCGCGCCAGGAGGAGCAGGAAAAGGGCGGCCGTGCCGACGAACACCACCAGGCCGTGCGCGACCCGCAGCAGTCCGGGGACGAACCCGCTCCGGCGTTCGGCCGCCACCACCCCGAGCCGCAGGGGCAGGTACACGAACGCCCCGAACAGCACACAGCCGGCGAACAGGGTCAGGCAGTTCAGCGGCCCGTGGTCGGCCGTCACGCCGGTGGTGCAGCCGACCACGATCGCCCCGACGACGCAGGTGAAGAACGACAGCTTGATGCCGTTCCCGATAGCCGCCCACACGTCTTTCCCGGTCACCTCCACCCACTCGGCGTCGGGCGTTCGTCGCACCTCACACATGGTTCACTCCGGTGAAATTCGGGTCGGGGAACGGCGGCGGGCGGTTCGCCCGACACCCCCTGAGCGTCCGGGCCGGGCGGAGGGGGGCGAACAAAATGCGGTGAACGGGGTCGGCGGCAGCGATACAGTAACCGCCCGCCCGCGGAGCCGACCGATGAGTACGCCGACCGTCCCGCACCTGCTCCGCGACGCCCACCGCCTCCGCCGTCACCTGCGGGAACTGAAGGCCGAGATCGACCTCGGCCCGCGGGTGCAAAAGATTCAGGAGCAGAAACTGGCCGTCGCCAAACAGGCCCACGCCGCCGCCCACGAGGCGGTGCAGAAGCTGAAGCTGAAGATCCGCGACGACGAGGGCACCCTGAAGCAGGTGAACGTGCAACTCGCCAAGTTCGAGAAGCAGTTGAACGACGCCGCCAGCCCGAAGGAGTTCGAGGGCAAGCAGTCCGAAATCCGGCAGGCGAAGGAGCGGGTCGCGGCCCTGGAGGAGACCATCCTGCAGGGGATGGAAGAGCTGGAGCAGAAGACCGCCCACCTGCCGGCCGACGACCAGACGTGGGCCGACGCCCAGGCCGAGTTCGAGCAGTTCAAACTCGACGCGAAGGAGCGGCTCGAACGCCTGCTGGCCGACCAGAAGGGGACTTCGGACGAGCTGGCGAAGGTGGACGCGGCCTTCCCGCCGGCGGTGAAGCCGCTGTACGACCGGCTGGTGAAGGCGTACGGGCCGGACGGGATGGCGCCGATCAGCGGGAAGGTGTGCGGGCAGTGCCGGGTGGGCATCGCCGACCAGGCCCGCAGCGACATCGCCGCCGGCAAGTTCATCTGCTGCTCGACGTGCGGGCGGGCGATGTATCTCGATTAAGGCAGATCACCTGTCGGCCGACGTGTCCGATCGCGGTTCGGAAAAGCCAGGAGCGGACGGGCAACTCCCGTCCGCTCCTGGCTTTTCCGAACCCGTCACGGCGGTCACCGGACCGGCGGCAGCGGCGGGATGGGCGGTAGCGTCTGGCTCGTCGTCGGCGGACCACCAGTCGGCGGCGGTTCGGGCAGCGTCCGCTTGGGCAGGGTGAGGGTGCCGCTCGGGGTGAAGTTGTTGACCGCCGGGTCGGCCGACGGCTTGGGCGGGGCGACCGACCCCGGCAGGGTGGCCGGCAGGCTCGACCCGCTCCCGTCCTTCGCGTTCTGCCAGTCGCCCCACTTGTTCACCGTGCTCGGGGCCGGGGCGGCCGGGTTGAGTCCCAACCCCGGCGGGGGCAGGCTCGGCGGCATCGCCCCGCCGCCCGGCGGGACCGCCGGCACCGCCCCGCCGGGCAGTTGGTCGTTCATCTCCCGCAGCGGGGCGAACTCGAACCCGCCCAGCCCGTTGTCCGCCGGGTGCTCGCGGGTCTTGATGGCCGCCTGCCGCTCGCGGAAGTGGTCGGTCGCCTTCTTCTGGACGAACGCCGGCAGCGGGCCGTCGGCCACGCTGACGTTGTTGTACCGCTGGATGGTGCCCTTCGCGTACTCGATGCTGGCCAGGGCCGAGTTGTAGTCGGCGATGGCCCGGTAGACGGCGGCGGTGGCGTTCGCCCGGTCCTGCTGGGCCTGGGTCAGTTGCAGGTACGCCGACCCGCCGGAGAAGCTGCCGGCCACGATGCGGGTGTTGATCAGCTCCTCCCGCTCCTTGGCCGACGCCAGCACCTTCCGCTGCGCCTGGATGGTCTGGTACGCCTGGTACGCCTGCCGGTCGGCCTGGGCCAGAATCTCCAGCACCTTCCGCTCGGCGTCGGCCAGGGTGTACCACGACCGCCACAGGCCGAGTTGCGCCTGCCGGACGATGGCGTTGGCGTCGCGGAAGCCGAGCGGGATGTCCAGCCGCAGGCCCGCCTGCCAACTGTTCGACTGGTTGTCCAGCAGGTTGCTGAACGACGACCGCTGGGCGGGGAACACCGACGTGTCCGCCCCGCCGGCCAGCCGCGGGCTCAGCCCGGCCACGTCGTAGCTGCTGAAGAACCGCAGGTCGGGCATGCGGGCGTACCGCTGGGTGCGGAGGTTGAGCTGCTGCACCTTCAGCTCCTGCCGGGCCATGAGCACCTCCGGCCGGTTCTGCAGGCCCTCCTCGTACGCCGCCCGGAAGTCGATCCGCACCGGCGTCTCGGTCGGCGCGTCCGCCGGGGCGAACACGGTGCCGTCGTCCGACCGCATGCCGAGCAGCCCGCGGAACGCCCGGTCGGCCTCCAGCACCTGCCCGCGGGCCTCGATCACCTGGGCGTAGAACGTCCAGTACTGCTGCTCCAGTTGCGGCTTCAGTTGCGGCTCCTCCACCCCCTGCTTCAGCCGCGGCAGGTTGAACTCGAGCGCCTTGAACGCCGCCTTCAGCCCCTCCTCGCGGGCGTTCAGGTTGTGGTACGCGGCGTACAGGTTCCAGTACGCCAGCTCCACGTTCACCAGCATGGCGTTCACCCGCTCGTTGAACTGCTCGCGGGCCTGGTCCACCCGCAGGCGGCTGACCAGGATGCCCTCCGTCCCCTGGCCGGTGCTGCGGAACCCGTTGATGAGCAGGCTGCCCGGGTGGTTCGGCAGGAGCTGGTTGGCCTCCACCCCGAACCCCTGCAGGAGCGGCTGCTCGAACACGAACTGCACCCGCGTGTTGTACGACGTGCTGAGCGACACGAACCCGGTGTTGGCCGGCGGCGGGTTGGACAGGTTCAGGTAGTTGACGCTGGTGGTGATGCCGGCCACCCCCCCGGTGGGCAGCGGCTTGGCCAGGGTGGTGCTGAACGCCGCGTTGTCCCCGTTGCTGAAGCTCTGCTGCAGGGTGAGCGTCGGCTGGTCCTGCTTGTTCCAGCTCATGCTGGTCACCCAGCGGGCGTCGAACTTGCTCAAGCTCCGCTCGACGTTCGTCGCCTCGACCGCCGGGTCGAGGACGAACACTTTGACCGTGTCCGATTGCGGGTTCCGCCCGTTCACCCCGAGGGACGTCGTGGCGTCCCGCCCCGTCCCCCCCTGCCCGCCGGTGTTCCCCTGCTCGACCGCGACGGCCATCGCCTCTTTCAAGCTGATGAACCGCGGCTGCCGCTTCAGGTCGAGCACCGTCGCCGGGTCGCTCCCCAGGGAGGCCGCCGCCGGCAGGATCGGGTCGTGCGGGCGGTCTTCCAACTGGGCCGGGATGTCCGGCCGCCGCAGCGCCGGCGAGTCGGCCGGCTCGGTGAACAACTGGTGCTTGCACCCCACCCCGCACAGGGCAATCACGCCGCCGGTGAGCAGCCGTGCCGTCCAACGTCGCATCGTCCGCGTCATGGTCGCCCCCGCCGCGTGCCAAAGACGATCGGGATGTCCCCTCACACCCCGCCGACTCCGGCGTTCGTCGTCTGGTATCGGCGAACCGGGCGAGGGAATGCAGCGATTCCGCCGACCGTGCGGGTTAGACGGACCGAATCCGCGGAAATCTGACGCCCGCGGTGGAGAATTGCTCAAGCGGCGGGGGGTGGGTCGGCCCGCTGGTAACGTGGGGAAACTGGTACCACCGGCATCCCGAGCATCCGCTTCAGCGGGATCA
Source organism: uncultured Fimbriiglobus sp. (assembly GCA_964390195.1). Classification (GTDB taxonomy): domain Bacteria; phylum Planctomycetota; class Planctomycetia; order Gemmatales; family Gemmataceae; genus JALHQU01. The sequence goes on from CAYMHO010000144.1 coordinate 11,702, forward strand.
GCTCGCCGACGTCGTTCCCTTCGATCTTGTGGCCGACGAACTGGAGCAGGTACCCGAGCACGAACGCCGCGAGGCACCAGTACCACGGCACGAAGAAGAGGGCGGGGATGGCGAGCAGGGCGAGCGGGATGCCGACCATGTGCAGCCAGAACGACACCGGGTGCTGGTGTCGTTCGAGCCAGTTGCGGCGGGCACGGCCGGCGAACCGGAGCAGCTTGCGGGCGAGCGGGAACGACTCGCGGCGGGGGGCGTCACTCATGGGCGAAAGGGTACCCCGGCAGCAGGGGTCCGACCAGAGGGCGGGAAAAGAAGGGTTCCGTGAGCCGACGGCTGATTGATGAAAGTAATCCCCCCGTACCCCCCTATGTTTGGGGGGTTTCTTCAACAAAACCTCCCCACATGGTTTGTTGAAGAAATGCCCTGAAGGGGCGGGGGTGGAGGAGCATTTCCCGTTTCCGGCAATCCTCTTTTTCCGCCCTGACTTCCTTCCGAGGGGGGAAGATCATCGCTCGAAGCTTGAACCCCCCTTACCCCCCCCTATGTTCGGGGCACTTCTTCAAAGGAAGAGGACCCCGATCTTTTGAAGAAACGGCCCGATGTGGGGGGGGAGAGGGTTTTCACACAATCCTTCTTTCCCGCCCTGTCTTTGATGCGGCCGACGTTGGAGTTACGCTTCAGCGTGATGCCGGGCAACGGTCACGCTGAAGCGTGAACTCCAACCCGGTGGTGGTCGCCCGGTTTGCCGGAAACGGGAAATCGGTCCCCACCCCCCCACATCGGGTCGTTTCTTCCAACAAACCGCCCGTCACTTCCGCTTGCGAACGCCCCACGCGGCCCGCTACCCTATCCCCATTCCCGCCCGGCACGGAGGCCGTTGCGTTGTCCGTGTCTCGTGTCCGATTCCTGCTCGGCGCCGCCACCAACTGGCTGGCGTTCGCCGCCACCCTCGCCGTCGCCTTCTTCCTCACCCCGTTCCTGCTCGCCCACCTGGGCAAGCCGCGGTACGACGTGTGGTGCGTGGTCGAGGCGGTGCTGGCGTACTTCACCCTGCTCGACATGGGAGTGGCCGCCTGCCTGGTGCGGGCGGTCGCCGGCCGCAAAGCGAAATCCGACGCCGACGGGCTGAACCGCATGGCGTCGTCGTGCCTGGCGCTGTTCGTGGCCGCCGGCGGGGTGGCCATGCTGGTCGGCGTGCCGGTGCTGTTCGGCATGAGCGGCACGCTGAGTGAGAAGGCCGACGGCGACCCCGGCGTGCTCCCGTTCATGCTGCTCATGCTGGCGAACGTGGCCGCCGGCCTGCCGCTCGGCGTGTTCCCGAGCATCCTCGACGGGCTGGAGAAGTACACCGCCAAGAGCGTCGTCCGCATCGCCGCCCTGGCTGTTCGCACCGTCGGCATGGTGTACGTCGTCCACACCTACGGCGGGCTGTTCCCGCTGGCGGTGGTGTACACGGTCGTCACGCTCGTCGAACACGCCGTCCTCGCCTTCCTCTGCCGCTGGTTCCTGCCGGAGTTGCGGTTCCGCCCGCGGTACGTCGATCGGGCGACCCTGAAGCAGGTGAAGACGTACAGCGTCGATGCCTTCCTGGCGATGCTCGCCGGGCGGATCACCGTGCAAACCGGGGCCGTCTTGATCGGCCTGCTGCTCCCGACGGGGCAGGTGACGTTCTTCGCCACCGCCTCGCGGCTGGTGGAGTACGCCAAAGCCCTGCTCCGCACGGTGACGGCCACCCTGACGCCGAACGTGTCGGCCCTCGAAGCCCGCGGGGACACCACCGCCATCCGCCGGCTGTTCCTGAACGCCACCCGCTGGATGCTCTACCTGGCCGTGCCGATCCAGATCGGGCTGATGCTGTTCGGCAAACCGTTCCTGGCCCGGTGGGTGGGGGCGGAGTTCGTCGGCGGCAGCTTCCCCGCGGTGGCGTTGCTCGGGAGTACGCTGGCGGTCGGCGTGGCCCAGTCGGCCGCGAGCCGAATCTTGTACGGGCTGGGTCGGCTGCGGTGGTTCGCCCGCCTGGCCATCGCCGAGTCGGTGGTGAACCTGCTGCTGACCGCCGTGCTGATCGGCCCGCTCGGGGTGGTGGGTGTCAGCATCGCCATCGCCGTGCCGAACCTGCTGTTCTGCCTGACGGTGGTGGTGCTGACCGCGAGGGAACTCGGGGTACCGGTGGGGGCGTATTTCCGCGTCTGGGTGAAGCCGCTGGCCGCGAGCGTGATCCCGCTGGCGGTGTGGCTGACGCTCGGCGAACCGGCCGCCGATTACACCGGCGTGGCGGTGGCGGTGGCGGCCGGGCTGGTGCCGTACGCCCTGAGTGTGGGAGTGGTGGAGTGGGGGTGGAAGCGGGTGGTGAAGCGAGTGAGGGTGGCCCGGAGTGTGACGCCTGTCGTGCGGTGAGGGCTGAACTGGTTAGCCGCGAGCCAACGGCGAGCGCGTCACCCCGACGCGCTCGCCGTTGGCTCGCGGCTAACCGGGTTCCCCACTTGGGCTTGATTCCGCCTCCCGCATGCCGCACCCTAGTCGCTCCCGTTGGAAACACCGGCAACGGAGTGCCGCCGTGACCGCCGCCGCGCCGCCGTCGAACAAGATTTCCGCCGACCACCTCGACCCCGGCCCCGGCCTCACCCGCACGGCGGTCGGCTGGCACGCCGACCGCACCCAGGTGACGCTCACCGCCGACACGCCCCTGGCGGCCGGGTGGTATCGCTTCCGCCTTCGCATCCGCTCGCACGACAAGTTCACCCTGCACAAGCGGGCCGAGATCGTCTTCCACCCGGCCGACGGGTCCAGCCGTGTGGTCGCCAAGGATGCGCTCCACTGGAACCGCAAGCTCGACGCCAACTTCCTCGTCGAACTGCCGCGGGCGGCCGGCAAGCTGACGGTCACACTGGTTCACGCCGAGGGCGGGTTCAGTGTCGAGAAGTTCGGCGTGTCTCGCATCCCCGAGCCGCTCGTCGGGCTGACCGCCGTCGGGGAGAAGTTCAAGCTGATCGCGGCGTACCGCTGTCTGCGGCCGGTGCTCTGGCGGGGCGGCGGGATGCTGCTGCGGGGGAAGTTCGGCGAGTTCGGGCGGAAGGTGCTGAAGGGCCTACGGGACAGCCGGGTGATGCGGCCGGGGCTGTACAAGGCGAGCGAGGTGGACGGCGGCTGGTGGCGGCGGAACCCGCTGCCGGAGGCGGACGTGGCGGAGGTGAAGGCGGCGGTGGACGCGCTGGCGTCGCCCCCGCCGGTGGCCGTCCTGTTGCCGGTCGATCCGAAGCGGTTCGACGAGGCGCGGGCGGCGGCTCACTCGGTGCGGCGGCAGATTTACCCGCACTGGGAGCTGCTGCTGGCGTGCGCCGGCCCGCACTGGATTCACCCGCACCTGAGCACCATCATCGGCACCGACCCGCGGGTGAAGGTGGCGCTGGTGGACACCGACGACGGGCTGGGGGCGGCCGTCGCCCGCAGTCTGGCCGAGGCCGAGTGCGAGCGGGTGCTGGTGCTGCCGCCGGGCATCGACCTGGCCGAGGACGCGCTGTTCCGGTTCGTGGAGGAACTGCGGGCGGATGCCGACGGGGTGGCGTTCGCCGGGCCGGTGTACGACGCCCTCGCCTCAGAGGTGCAGGGGGAGGCGAGCCGCACCGCCGACGTGTGGCTGACCCGCACCGACCGCCTGACCGACGACGTGCCGGCCAAACTCACCCCCGCCGCACTCGGGGCGTGGGTGGCCGAAGGTGTGCCGACGGAATCCCACCGGCGGGTGAAGCGGGTGGTGGCGTACCCGGTGCAGGAGACGCCGCTCTCGGACCGTGCCCGCGTGGGCAAGCCGCCGGCCTCGCCCGCCGAGTCGCTGATCGTCGCCGCCGACCTGACCGGCATCACCGGCTGGAACCACATCGCCTACGCCCTCCTCCGCGGGCTGCCCACGGTCGGGATGCAACTGTTCCGCCACCCGATCGCGGCGATGGACGCCAACCTGGTGCCCCCGCGGTTCATCCCGCCGCTCCCCCGCCGCATCCGCCGCACCGACCCCATCCTCGCCGTCTCGCCGCCGTTCATCGCCCACCGCTTCACCCCGGACGAGCGGACCGCCATCTACACCATGTGGGAGACCGACACCCTCACGCCGGCGGACGTCGCCAAGCTGAACCCGGCCGGACTGGTGATCGTGCCGAGCCGGTGGCAGGTGGAGTGCTTCCGCAAGAGCGGGGTGACGGTACCCATGGCGGTCGCCCCGCTCGGGTTCGACCCGCTGGTGTTCCACGACGACGGCAGCGAGCCTCAGGTGTGTACGTTCGGCACGGCCGGGGCGCTGGTGGCCGGCGGGGTGCGGAAGAACGCCCAGCGGATGATCGACCTGTTCCGCCAGGCGTTCCCGACCGAGCAGGACGTGCGGCTGCGGGTGAAGATCTCGCCCACCTCGCCGGCGGTGGAAACCTACGACGACCCGCGGATCGACCTGATCCGGGCGACCCTCCCGTACCCACAGCTGGCGGCGTGGTACCGCTCGCTGTCGGCGTACCTGAACGGCTCGTTCGGCGAGGGGTTCGGGCTGCACCTGCTGGAGGCGATGGCGTGCGGGCGGCCGGTCATCTCGGCCAACTATAGCGGGCTGACGGCCTTCTTCGACCCGACCGTCGGGTACGACGTGCCGTACAAACTGATCCCGGTGTCGAACGACGTGTACACCGGGCACTGGGCCGACCCGGACGACGCCGGCCTGATCGCCCGCATGCGGGAGGTGTACGCCGACCCCGCCGGGGCGAGGCTGCGGGGAAAACTGTCCGCCTCGCGGGCCACCAACTTCACCTGGCGGAAGAGCGGGCGGAAGATCGTCGCCGCGTTGCGGACGCACGGGTTGTTGCCGCCGACCGGGTGATTCGTTGTGCAGGAACGGAAAGCCGACCACCCCCACCTCTCCCCGCTGGGGAGAGGTCGCCGCCCTGCGAAGCATCGGCGGC
>CAYMHO010000144.1:16651-16802 GCA_964390195.1 uncultured Fimbriiglobus sp.
CCCCCCCCCCCCCCCCCCCGCGGGGGCGGGCGGGGCCGCCCCTCCGGCGCCGGGCGGGGGGCGGCGGGTCCCCCCCCGTGAACAAGACCCCTCACCCGCCGGGTTCACTGCGTTCACTCCGGCGACCTCTCCCCAGCGGGGAGAGGTGGGC
>CAYMHO010000145.1:0-16794 GCA_964390195.1 uncultured Fimbriiglobus sp.
GAACACCTTGACGTGCGGGCCGCCGCCGGCCCCCGCCCCGGTGATGATGTCGGCGTACCCGTCCCCGTCCACGTCCCCGCTGGCCACGTTCACCCCACCGGCAAAATCACCGACGTAGGCGAAGAAGCTGCGGATTTCCGCCCCGGTGCGGCCGTCGAACACCTTGACGTGCGGGCCGCCGCCGGCCCCCGCCCCGGTGATGATGTCGGCGGCGCCGTCCCCGTTCACGTCCCCGCTCGCCACGCTCACCCCGCCGGGGAAGGCGACGTCGTAGGCGAAGAAGCTGTGGATCTCCGCCCCGGTCGCCACGTCAAACACCTTGACGTGCGGGCCGCCGCCGGCCCCCGCCCCGGTGATGACGTCCGCGTCCCCGTCGCCGTCCACGTCCCCACTCGCCACGTTCACCCCGCCGAGGAAGGCATCCCCGTACGGCAGGAAGGAGGTGATCTGCTGGAGGGTGACGTCGTCGGTCACGCGGACGATGCCGACCTCACCGACCGCCGCGCCGGTGACGAGGGTGGCGAGGACGGTCCGGTCCTCGAGCACTTCACACCAGAGCTTCCCGCGGCGGCCGGTCGGCCGAGGGCGGGCGGGCAGCAGCGACTTCATCCAGCGGGCGAGTTTCATCGGTCGTTCCGGGGCGGTGGGTGATGGGTGCCGAGCGTCAGCGGAAATTCGCGGCCGCGCGACGCGTCAGCATCATCGTTCCCCCCCTGCAAGAAATTCCCTCGGGCGTGCCCACAAGTGGCGAATACGGGGGACTGCGGGGCGCGAAATGCGTGTGGGATTTGAACTTTCGCAACTGATGTGAAACGCGACCGGGGCCAGCGGGTGTCCGAACCGCCGCCCCGGTCGGATCGCCCCCTTACTTCACCGGCACCCACACCACCGCGTCGATGACGACGTACCCGTCCACGCCACCGTTCGTGACCGTCACGCTCCCGCCCTTCCCCTTCTCGAAGGTGAACGTGCCGAGCGAGACGAACGCCCCGTCCGTCGGCTTCTGACGCTGGTTCAGCGTCGCCCCCTTCTCGCCGTCGGCGTGCTTCACCACCACGGGCACGTTGGTCGCCCGGTTCGGGTTCGGGGTGTAGCTCAGCCGCACCTCGTACTTACCGGCGGCCGGCAGGTCGGGGGTGAAGGTGGCCGACTGCTTGCCGTCCTTCTCCCCGCCGTCGTGCCGGTAGCCGACCCCGACGAACGGCCCGACGCTGGTGCTCACGACCTCGAACCCCTTCCGCACCGCGTCGGCGTCGTCCACCACCACACCTTTGATGTCCTTCGGGTCGATCCCCCCCGGGGCCGCCGGGCGGGCCAGTTCCAGCACCTGCTTGTCCTTCAGCAGTCGTTCCTTCAGCTTGGCGTACTCCACCTTCTGCACGTCCACGGTGCCGTCGATCGCCAGCACCGCGGCCGTGCCGGAGCTTTGGCCCAGCACGAAGAAGACCGGCTCCATGCGGATCGAACCATACGCGATGTGCGAACTGGACAGGCAGACCGGCACGAGCAGGTTCGGGCACTCGCCGGCCTTCGGCACCAGACACCGGTAGCTGATGCTGTACGCCCCGCCGGGCGACACCTGCACGTCGCCCTCGTTCTGCACGAACCCCTCCGGGGTGACGTACCGGGCGCAGTTGTGCGAGTCCATGTTGTACGACCCCATGCCGACCGGCTCGGGGGTCACCCGCGTGCGGCGGCAGTCGGCCTCGGTCATCACGTACCCGCCGACCAGCCGCCGCGCCTCCCGCACATAAATCTGGTGCGGCCACCCGCCGGTGTCGGTGAACTCGTCCTTCGGCAGCCCCCACTTGGCGAACTCCTCCCGCACCTTCTTCGGCACCCGCTCGTGGTTCTGGAGCGTCCACATCAGCCCCTTCTGGTACGTCTCGTGGTCGGCCAGGATCTTCACCCGCTCGTCGTCGCTGGCCTCCGGGTACTTGTAGTTCTGACCGATGTAATCCGTGCTGAACGCGCAGTTGTTGTTCGTGTCGGTCTTGCCGTTGGGCATCATGTCCGGCTTCATCGGGATGCGCAGGTCGCCCGCCTCGAAGTTCCGCAGCAGCAGTTCGTACCGCGACTCGTCGTACCCCTTCGGCTTGGGGAACGGCACGCGGTTGTCGGCCACGTTCGACATGCACAGGCGGTAGCAGTACGCCTGCACGCGGTGATCGCCCTCGCCGTCTTTGGGAAGCTCTGCCTCGATGCCGAACAGCAGCCCGCTCTTCCGGTCGCCCGCCTTCACGTACGGATCGACCTTCGCGGTGAAGCGGTGGTTGTGGATGTTCTGCGCCCGCTGCACGCCGTTCAGCTTCTCGCCGTACTGGCTGTTCGCCTCGCGGCCGACGGTGAAGCTGACCCCGGCCAGGGCCAGCAGGTCGCCCTCGTAGGTGGCGTCGATGAACACCTTCGCCGAGTACGTGTTGCCGGCGACCGACTTGATCGACTTGATCCGCTTGCCGTCGAGCACGATCCCCTTCGCCGAGCGGTCGAGCCGTTCGCCCTCGACCACCGTGATCTTGTGTTCGGCCAGCATCGCCCGCAGGATCTTCTCCGCGACGTGCGGCTCGAACGTCCACATGGCGTCGTCCTTCTCGCGGTAGAACTTGTACTCCTCCCGCGTCTGGTGCTTCCAGACCAGGGGTTGGTCGTAGTACTTCTTCACTCGTTGATAAAACTCGCGGGAGATGCCGCCGACCGCCGACTTGTCGCCGGAGTCGGTCCACCCCAGCCCGCCGGACGTCAGCCCGCCGATGTGCTTGCTCGGTTCGATGAGCACCACCGACTTGCCCATGCGGGCGACCTGCACGGCCGCCGCCACGCCCCCGGACGTGCCGCCGTACACGCACACGTCGTATTCGGCGGCCGCGAGTGGGGCGGCGAGCAGCAGACAGCAGACGACGGCGGACCGCATGGCGTTCTCCCGGAGAGGGTGGCGAACGCCGCTGTTATAGGCCGCACCGGGGCGGCCGGGGGCTTCCTCGTCAGGCGTACTTCTTCACCTCGGCGTCGAACATGGCCTTCAGCCGGGCGGCGGTGGCGTCGTAGGCCGCCTTGTCCGCCCAGGTGTTCCGCGGTTGCAGCACCTCGGCGGGCACGCCCGGGCAACTGGTCGGCACGTTCAGCCCGAACACCGAGTCGGGGGCGAACGGCACCCCCTCGAACCCGCCGGTCATCGCCGCCCGCAAGAGCGCCCGCGTCCAACTCAGCTTCATCCGCGACCCCGCCCCAACCCCGCCCCCGCTCCACCCGGTGTTGACCAGATACACCGGCACGCCGAACCGCTGCACCCGCTCCCGCAGCATGTTCCCGTACACCTTCGGCGGGAGGGGCATGAACGGCGCCCCGAAGCAGGTGCTGAAGGTGACGGTCGGCTCGGTCACCCCGAGTTCGGTGCCGGCCAACTTGGCCGTGTACCCGCACAGGAACTGCTGCACCGCCTGGTCGGGCGTCAGCCGCGAGATGGGCGGCAGCACGCCGAACGCGTCGCACGTGAGGAAGAAGATGTTCGTCGGGTGCCCGCCGCGGCCGGACGGGTCGTGCCCGGCGATGAAGTCCACCGGGTAGGCCGCCCGCGTGTTCTCGGTGAACACCGCGCTGTCGAAGTCGGGCACCCGCGTGGTCGGGTCGATCGGCACGTTCTCCAGCACGCACCCGAACCGGATGGCGTCGTAAATCTGCGGCTCCTTCTCCCGACTCAGTTTGATCGTCTTGGCGTAGCACCCGCCCTCGACGTTGAACACCCCGTCGTCGCCCCACCCGTGCTCGTCGTCGCCGATCAGCCGGCGGTCCGGGTCGGCGCTGAGCGTCGTTTTCCCGGTGCCGCTCAGCCCGAAGAAGAGGGCCACGTCCCCGCCCGCCCCCACGTTCGCCGAGCAGTGCATGCTCAGCACGCCCTTCCGCGGGAGCAGGTAGTTCAGGATGGTGAAGATGCTCTTCTTGATCTCGCCGGCGTAATTCGCCCCGGCCGCCACCACCAACTTCTGCTCGAAGCTGATGGCCACGGCCACGTCCGAGTTCACCCCGTCGCGGGTCGGGTCGGGGTGGAAGTCCGGGGCGTGCAGAACGGTCCACTCGGGGGTGAACGCCTCCAGTTCGGCCGGCGTCGGCCGGCGGAACAGGCACCGGGCGAACAGGTTGTGCCACGCCTTTTCGGACACCACCCGGAGCGAAATGCTGTGCGTCGGGTCGGCCGCGACGTACCCGTCGAACACGAACAGCTCGCGGTTCTGCAGGTACGCCGTCATCAGGTCGCGCAGGCGGGCGAACGTCGCCGGGGCCATCGGCTGGTTGACGCTCCCCCAGTTCACGTGCGGCTCGACCGACGGCTCCTTGACGATGAACTTGTCCTTGGGCGAGCGGCCGGTGCGGGGGCCGGTGAACGCGGCGAACGCGCCCAAACTGGTGAGCACCCCCTCCTGCCGCCTGACGGCGTGCTCGACCAACCCCGCCGGGCTGAGCTGGTGGTGGACCACTTTCGGGTTGGGGATGCCGACGGGAGTCAAATCGACGGGCATGTGCGGGCCTTTCGGCACGGGGCCGGGGGCACGGGAGAGGTGCGGGGATTATAGCCGGCGGACGAGCTATTTGCCCGGCGGGAAGGGCTGGACGGGCGGCTGGGGGCTGTCCCACGGTCCGGCCTTGAACCGTGCCTCGCGGCGGCCGCTCAGACTGGCGGCGTTTCGTTTCGCCAGTCCCATGTCGGCCTCGGCCCCGGCCACGTCGCCGAGCGCCTTCCGTGTCAGCGCGCGAAGGTAGTGAGCGTTCGCCGCCTCGCCAAAGAAATTGTCGACCTTCTCCTCTCGCAGCACCGCATCGAGGTCCGACACGGCGGCGGCATACTGACGCAGTTCGTAGCGGGCCTCGGCGCGATCGACGAGCAGGCCGCCCTTTCCCGTGTCGGCCGTCGCCAGCATCACGTCGAAGTCCGCGATCGCATCCTCGTACCGCTTCAGCCCCATGAGCAGGTCGGCGCGTTGCCGGCGGACGTAAGTGTCGGTGGGGTCGAGCCGGAGCGACTCGGTCCACGCGGCCAAGGCTTCGTTCTGGCGGTTCGCGTTGCTGTACACCAGCGCCCGCCAGTTGATGACGGTCACGTTGGTCGGGTCAAGCCGCAGGGCTTCATCGAATTTCGCCAACGCCTCGTCGTTCCACCCCTGGACCATCGCTTCTCGCCCTTGGTCGGCCAGCAGTTCCACCCGCTTGCGGGTCTCGGCGTCGAGGCTGGCGCTGGTTGTCGGCGGCGTCCCCCGCATCCTCGCGATGGCCGGCAGCACCAGGCCAATTCCGCACACCAGTAGGCACAGGCCGAGCATCATCCCGGTCGGGATGGCGACCAGCCAGAACAGCCACCGCACCGGCTTGTTCTTCGGTGCCTGGGCGGTGCGGAGGTAGTCCGTCACCGCCTCCGCAAACGCCCCCATTCCGTCGAACCGGTCGACCGGGTGCCGGGCGGTGGCCTTCGCCACGATGCGGGCCAGCCCCGCCGGCACGTCCTTCCGCACCTTCCGCACCGGCGGGACGGGTTGCGTCCGCACCCGCTCCAGCACCGACCGGGCGGACCCGTCGAACGGCACCCGGCCGGTGAGCATCTCGAACAGGATCACCCCGAGGGCGAACACGTCCGTCCGCTCGCCGATGTTGGCCGCGTCACCCGCGGCTTGCTCCGGAGCCATGTAGTGCGGGGTGCCGCTGACGACGCCGGCCGCCAGCCCCTCGCGGTCGAGCCGCACCGCCAGTCCGAAGTCGGTGACGACCGGCTCGTGCTCGGCCGTCAGCAGGATGTTGCCCGGCTTCAGGTCGCGGTGAATCACCCCGTGCTCGTGGGCGTACCGCATGGCCTCGGCGACCGATCGAATCAACCTGGCGGCGTAGGCCGGCGGGCACGGGCCCAGGCGTTTCAACTCCGCCGCCAGAGTCGGCCCCTGCACGAACCCCATCGTCAGGTACGGCACCCCGTCGCACACGTCGGCGTCGAACACCGGGCAGATGCCGGGGTGGTGCAGGCGTGCGGCGGCGCGGGCTTCGGCCAGAATGCGGTCGGCCGAGTCGGGGGTGGGGCGGCGGCCGAGGCGGGCGAACTTGATGGCGACTTGCCGGTCGAGTTGGGCGTCGTGGGCCAGGTACACCTCACCCATGCCGCCGTCGCCGAGCAGGTGCAGCGGGCGGTAGCGGGTGAGGCCGGCCGGCCAGTTGTCCACCGGGCCGACGATGGGCGGGCCGAACGAGAACGGCAGGGTGGACGACGGGTCGGCGAACGTGCGGGTGGCGTCGGCCGCGGACGGCGGCTGCAGAGGGACCGTCGGGCGGTGGTTCGGGTCGTCCGGGTGCATCGTAGACCTCACCCCCCGGCCCCCTCTCCATGACATGGAGAGGGGGTGTTCAAGACGAACACGCCGAATCCTCCTCCGCCCAAGGTCAACAACGCTCCTGAGTTGAACACCCCTTTCCATGACACGGAGACGGGGCCGGGTGGTGAGGTCTCTTCACCCCGTCGGCGCCTGCCCCACCACCGCCGTCGGGGTCGGGTCGTCGTCGAACGCCCCGTCGTCGGACGTCACCACCTGCACCCCCGTCGGGGTGATGGCCAGGGTGTGCTCCCAGTGCACACTCGCCAGCCCGTCCCTCGTCACCACCGTCCAGTGGTCCCGCAGCACCACCACCTCACTCGTCCCCATGTTCACCATCGGCTCGACCGCCAGCACCAGCCCCGGCTCCAGGCGGAAGTCCTGCTTGCGGGTCTCCTTGCTCACGTAGTTCGGCACCTGCGGGTTCTCGTGCATGGTCCGCCCGATGCCGTGCCCGACGTAGTTCGTCACCATGCGGAAGCCGGCCTTCTCGGCGTGCGTCTGCATGCGGCTGGCCACCTCGCTCCACCAGTGCCGCCGGCCGAGTTCGTCCACCGCGATCTGCAGCACCTCCTCCCCGCACTTCACCAGCCGCATCCGCTCCGGCCGCACGGTGCCGATCGGGATGGTGATGGCCCGGTCGGCGCACCACCCGTTCAGCCGGCAGGCGGTGTCCACCTTCAGCAGGTCGCCGTCCTTCAGCACGCGGTCGTTCGGGATGCCGTGCACCACCTGCTCGTTCACGCTCAGGCAGGTGACCGCCGGGAAGGGCACCTTGCCGGGGTACCCCTTGAACAGCGGGGTGGCGTTGTGTTTGGCGTAGAACGCCTCCACCTCGCGGTCGATGTCGATGGTCTTGACGCCCGGCCGGGCCATGTCGCGGCAGATCTTGAGCGCGCGGGCGACCAGTTTGCCCGACTCCCGCATGAGGGCGATCTCGCGGGCGGACTTCAGTTCCGGCGGGCGGTTGTTGTTGCGGTTGAACATGGGTCGCTGTGGTGCGAGGCGGACGAACGGACAGGAGGGGATTATAGCACGGACGGGGAGAGGCGTGGGGCGACCGTCACCGCGGTTCGTCGCCCGCCGCCCGGTGGCACCACGCGGCGATCAACTCGATCTCCTGCGCCTGCACCCGCCGCAGCAGGTCCTCGCGGGCGGTGCCCGACCCGCGGGCCGCCTCGCAGTCGTCCACGAACCGCACCGGGTCCCACGCCCCGCTGCCGTACCCCAGGGCCTTCGCGGCGGCACCGATCTCGGCGTACGCCGGGTGGTCGCCCACCCGCCGCAGCCAGTACTTGCTGTTCCACGCGTCCGGCTCGCGGCGGTGCATGACGGCGTGCAACAGGCTGCCGGTGGGGGTGTGCAACCCCTGACTGATCTGGTGCGACTCGTCCAGGAAGTCGTGGTACAGCCAGAGGGCCGCGTGCAGCGCCTTCACCATCTCGGGGTGGCCGGGCCGGGTGAACGCCGCCAGCGTCGCCCGCACCGCCTCGTTCGGCGAGCCGGGGCCGAGGGCGGGCACCCGCCCGGTGAGCAGTTCGGCGACCGCCGCCGGCGGGGTCATTTCTTCCCTTTGGTCAGGGGCAGGTCGTGGGCGTTGGCGCCCGGCTTCACCTCCGCCGTCAGGCCGGACTTCTCCTTGTCCTCGTAGGCCGACGGGATGGCCACGTAATTCGGCCACTCGCCGGTCGCCGGGTCGGTGAAGTCGACCGGCCCGCGGGTCTTCGCCTTCGGCGGCACGTCCTTGATGCCCGAGGTGACGACGGCGATCTTACACGGACCGAGGGGCGGGTCGGCGACCGAGTACGAGCCGTCGTTGCGGATGGTGGCGGACGCCGAGTGCTTGCCGTCCGCCCCGTACACCTGCACCTCGCCCCCGCCGACGGGGGTGCCGTCGAGCGTCACCTTACCGGCGAGGGTGCCGCCGCGGTTGATGCCGGTGAACTCGTTCGACCCACAGCCGGCCACGGCGACGGCAAGAGCGGCAACGACGACCCACGCCCCGCCCGCCGGGCGGAACAGCCTGCACATCGGAATGACTCCGGGTGTGTGAAAGGTGGGATCGGGCGGGGTGGTCCCGCCCGATCGGGAACCGTCTTAGAACTCGCCGACCGGCAGGCCGTCGGCCGGGTCGACCAGCCGCGCCCACACCCCGGTGTCCACGCCGGGGCTGACGTTCCGCACCGACCCGTCGCCCAGCCCCACCTGACAGCCGCCGGCCGAGAAGGCGTGGGCCAGGTTCATGTTGCAGTTGTTCGGGCGGGCGCCGATCTGGAACTTCACCCCGACCGAGTTGCCGTTGAACATGGGGGCGAAGTTGGGCGCCCACCCGCCGTGGAACAGCAGGTTGCCGCGGTTCTGCTGGGTGCAGTACATCATCTTCTCGGCGAACAGGGCGGTCTGCGAGCTGCCGTCCGGGATGGTCGAGACGGAGTACCCGGTGTGCCAGTACCGGCTGTCCGACGTGGGCGAGCCGCGGCGGGCGAACACCTGGTAGTTGTACGCGTAGCTGGTGGCCGACCAGTCGGTGGCGGCGTTGCCCACCAGCCAACTGTACTGGATGGACTGGTAGTTCTGGCTGCTCGGGTCGTGCGGCGCCTGGAACGTCTTCACCTTCGCCTGCCACACGTTGTTCTGGTTGGCGGCGGTGATGCCCCCGGACCAGTTGGAGAAGATCTGCAGCCCGTTGCCCGGCCGGTACAGCCCGTCCTGCTCGACGAACGGCATCAGGTGGTAGTACAGCGTCACGTCGCCGGTGAGCGTCTTCCACGGCGTGTTGTTGCCCCCGTTCTGCCAGGCGCCCGGGTTCGCCCCCGGCTCGCCCTGGTGGTTCCACCACTGGTCCCAGGCGTTCGGCAGAACGCCCCCGCGGCTGTCCGCCGCCGAGTGGGTGGCCAGGGCGATCTGCTTGATGTTGTTCGACGACGACATGCGGGCGGCCGCCTCGCGGACCTTCTGCACGGCCGGCAGCAGGAGGCCGATGAGGATGGCGATGATGGCGATCACGACGAGCAGTTCGATCAGCGTGAACGCCGACCGACGGACGGGCGGAGCCGTTCGGTACATGGGGGAGACCCGGAGAGAGAAAAAAGCCCGACGGATGAAAGTGGTGTCGGGCGGGCCGGCTGGGGGAGACCCGCCGGCATCCTCACAGGGTACTCATTTGTGAAGGCGGACGCAACAGGGCGAGTGGGTTTGAGGAAGACCTCCCCCCGGCCCCCTCTCCGCTCCGGAGAGGGGGCCGGGGGGTGAGGTCTCTTCCACTCGGCGGCCCGGTCACTTCCCCTTCTTGCCGGGCACGTCGTAGTCGAACGTCTGCGCCTGGGCGGGCAGGTCCTTGCTGAACGTGTGCTCGGGGAACAGGGGCGCCCCGAACGGGGCCTCGGGCGCCTCTTTCCCGTCGAACCCGTTGATGCGGACGGTGTACTTCCCGCCTCGGATCCCCTTCCCCTGGGCGGCCGTGTCGTACCTGCCGTTTTCGATGTTGGCAAACCCCTGCGGGCCGCCGGCGTCCGGGTCGAAGAAGATCAGCCCCTTGGCCACCGGCTTGCCCTGGACCGTGACCGTCCCGGACACGTCGTACAGCTTCTCGTCCGGCGAACAGCCGGCCGCGGCCAGGGCGAACAGCACCCCGGCCGCCATCAGCGTGCGGCGCATGATCCCGCCTCCGGGGTGGGTTAGTAGTCGTTGGCCAGCACCTCGCCGCCGTCCCGGCTGGCGAGCGCGCGGTAGGTGGTCATGCTCACCGCCTGGCGGATGAACCGCACCGACCCGTCGCCGAAGCAGGCGTTCATCCCGCCGGTGTGCTGGCTGCCGAACGGCACGTCGTTGTACGGGGCGATCAGGTTGGCCGTCTGCATGGCGTTGATCGGGTTGGTCACGTTCCGCCCGCTCACCACGAACGCCGGCCGCCCGGCCACCACCCCGGCGTACTCCTCCCCGCCCCGCGTCCACGTCCGGTAGCGGGTGCCGAAGGTGCTCGACATCCACGACATCTCGGCCACCATCATGGTGTTCGAGGTGCCGTCGGTCACCCCCACCAGGGTGATGTTGCCGTCCCGCTGGAACATGCCGCTGGTGGCCGCCGGCACCCCCTCGTGGGTGGCCGTGCCGGTCGGGTACGCCGCCCCGCTGGTCGGGTTGGTGCCCCGCGGGCCGTTCACCCCGTAGTAGTGCGGCACCACCGCCGCGTTCCCCGACCCGCTCGGGATGTAATCCGACGCGCCGTTCGTGTTGTGCGGGGCGCCGAACAGTTGGTTCAGCACCGGCGACGACGGGCACTGGTAGGTGTTCACCCGCACCAGCCCGTGCGGGTTGTTCCGCCCGGTGATGGCGTGGCTGACGCTCGTGTTGGTCATGTCGAACAGGCGGTACAGGTTCTCCTGCTCGATGAACGGCAGAACCAGCACGTGCCAGCTCAGCCCGGTGCGGGCGTCGTACGCGTTGGGCAGTTTGCCGAACTGGTCGTGGTAGTTGTGCGCGGCCAGGCCGATCTGCTTCAGGTTGTTGCTGCACTTCATCCGCGCGGCCGCCTCCCGCACCTTCTGCACGGCCGGCAGGAGTAACCCGATCAGGATGGCGATGATGGCGATGACGACGAGCAACTCGATGAGCGTGAACCCGCGGCGAGAGGGCGGACGAGGCATGACGATTCCCGAAGATGGGTGGAGAGAATGAACTCTCCGGCGGGGCGAGTCGGTCCGCCGGAGCGGCCGGCATTGTAAACCAACCGGTGCCCGGTGCGATACCCCTCCCCCGCGATGAGGCCGAATTCATGAACGCCGTCCGAATCGGCAACGGGTGCGGGTTCTGGGGCGACAGCCCGGACGCCCCGGTGCGGCTGGCCGAGGCCGGCAACTTGGACTACCTGACGCTCGAGTACCTCGCCGAACTCACCATGTCGATCCTGGCGTTGCTCCGCCAGCGGGACGCGACCGCCGGGTACGCCACCGACTTCATCGACGTGCTGGGCAAACTCGCCCCGCAGTTGAAGAAGCAGCCGACGCTGAAGGTGATTACCAACGCCGGCGGCATGAACCCGACCGCGTGCGGCAAGGCAGCGAAGGAGACGTTAGCGAAGGCGGGCATCACCGATCGCACCGTCGGCGTGGTCAGCGGGGACGACCTGTTGCCGAAGCTCGATGACCTGATCGCGGCCGGACACACGTTCAACCACCTCGACACCGGCGAACCACTTTCGGCCGTGCGGTCGCGGGTGGTGAGCGCGAACGCCTACCTCGGTTCGGCTCCGATCGCGGAAGCGCTGAAGCTCGGCGCGAGCATCGTCGTCACCGGCCGGGTGGCCGACGCGTGCCTGACCATCGGCCCGTGCCTGCACGAGTTCGGCTGGCCGCACGACGACTGGCACCGCCTGTGTGCCGGCACGGTGGCCGGGCACCTGATCGAGTGCGGGGCACAGGCGACCGGCGGGCTGTGGGTGAATGCCGACGAGACCACCGGCCTGGAGACGGTGGGTTACCCGTTCGTGGACATCGCGGCGGACGGCACGTTCACCATCAGCAAACCGCCCGGCACGGGCGGGGCGGTGAACCTGGAGACGGTCGTCGAGCAACTGCTGTACGAGGTGGCCGACCCGGCCCGGTACTTCACGCCCGACGTGGTCGCCGATTTCACCACGCCGACTTTCACCCAGGCGGGGCCGGACGTGGTGAAGTGCGTCGGGGCGAAGGGCCACCCGGCGAGCGACAGCTACAAGGTGAGCATCGCCTACCGCGACGGGTGGACGGCCGCCGGCACGCTGGTGATTCCCGGCCCGAACGCGGTGGCGAAGGCTCGTCACAGCGGTCGCATCATGTTGGAGCGGCTGAAGCAGGCCGGCTACACGTTCGCCCACAGCTACGTCGAGGTGCTGGGTGCAGGCGACTGCGTGCCGGGAGTGCTTCCCACCGCCGACCCGCCCGAAGTGGTCCTCCGCGTGGCCGTGCGGGACGCGAACAAGGCGGCGGTCGAGCGGTTCACGAAGGAGTTCGCCCCACTTGTGACGAGCGGCTACCCCGGCACCACCGGCTACACCACCGGCCGCGCCGCCGTGCGGGAGGTGTTCGCCTACTGGCCGGCCCTCATCGCCAAGAACGCCGTCACGCCGAAGGTGGAACTTGTCTGACCTTCCGCCCCTCGATCCGGACGCGGTGGTCGGTTGTCTGCTCGGGCAGGCGATCGGCGACATGATGGGCCTGCCGATGGAGAACCTGTCGGCCCGGCGGGTGGCGAAGCTGTTCCCCCACCTCGACCGCCCGCGGTTCGTGTTCGGCTACGGCATGGGGTCGGACGACACCGAACACGCCTGCATGACGGCTCAGGCCCTATTGCGAAGCGGCGGGGATCGTTACCGCTTCCGGCGGTCGCTGGCGTGGCGGCTGCGGTGGTGGTTCCTGGCCGGGCCGGCGGGCATCGGCAAGGCGACGTTGAAGGCCTGCGTGAAGCTGTGGCTGGGGTGGCCGTCGCACAAGAGCGGGGTGAAATCGGCGGGCAACGGCCCGGCGATGCGGGCGACGATCCTGTTCGCGGCCGACGGTTGCCCAAACGAGCCAGATCACTTGGAATGCACCTACGACACCCCGTTCCGTCCGTGGCTCGGCGACTCTACGCTGCTCACCCATGAGGATGAACAGGCGGTGTTGGGTACGTTCGCAGTGCGCGCCGCGGCAAGATGTGCTTCTCGTGACCGTAATCAACCGCTTGACCCGAACCAGTTCCTGGACAGGTTCCGGTTGGATTTCGGCATCCTGTCGAGTGACATCGGAAGGAATCTCAAGGCGATGGCGACCGCGTGTGACGCCAACAAGTCCGTTGCCGAGTTCGCGGCGGAGTTGAAGCTGACCCGCGGCGTCACCGGGTACATTGCCCACACGGTGCCGGTCGCCATCTACGCCTTCCTGAAGCACCCCGACGACTACCGCACGGCGGTCGAATCGGTCATCCGACTGGGCGGCGACACCGACACGGTGGCGGCGATCACCGGGGCACTGGTCGGCGCTCGCCTCGGCAAGGCGGGCATCCCGAAGGAGTGGCTCGACCGCTGGGCCGACTGGCCGCGGTCGGTGGCGTGGATGGAGAAGTTGGGCCGGAAGCTCGCCGAAGGGAAATGGCGGAAGTCGCCACAGCCGGCGGTGCCGCTCGCATGGTGGGCCATCCCGTTCCGCAACTTGGTGTTCTTCTTGGTGGTGCTGGTTCACGCCTTTCGCCGGTTACTCCCGCCATACTGAAAGCCCGACCTGCGATCGTGTCCAGTCTCCGCAGGGCAACCACCCCGTCATACTCCGTCCAGGAATCATTTGCCGGGTCGGTTTGTAGCCGGGGTCTGTGACTCCGGTCCGACCGGCCTCACAGAGGCCGGCTACAGCGGGCAGGGAATTCCTGGGAGCCGTTTCACTCGCCCTGTTGTGGGGGAGTGGACCCGGCCCGCACCTCCACCCACGCGAACACGGCCGCCACCGCGAACCAGAGCATCGCCCGCACCAGCACGTGGGCGTCCCGCACCCAGTCCACCGAGTCGCCGAAGGCACCGCCGGCGATGCTGTCGAACAGCACCGGGAAGTGCAGGTACGTCCACAAATCCAGGGCCACCCACACGGGCAGCAGCCAGCGGTGGCGGCCGGCCAGCGGCACCAGCAGCACCGCCAGCCACTGCCACCACTGCGGGGAGAAGAACACCGACAGCGTCATGAACACGATCAGGGCGATGGCACACCGCCGCAGCAGGCTGTGCACGTCCGGCGGTCGGCGGAGCGACAGGGTCACCGACACGGCGAACGGGATGAACGTGCGGACCAGCGACGCGGAGGCGGTTTTGGCCGAGAACGCCGGCGGGATGAACCGCCCGTAGAAGCACCACTCCATCTCCGGGTCGCGGGCGAGTTGGAACAGGAACGGGACCGTCGCCCCCTCGACGCCGTCGGTCCACCACATCACCCCGTAGCTGACCACCACCGGCACGGCCGCACACGCGCACCAGACGATCGCGTCCTTCCAACTGCGGGCGGAGAACCGGAGCAAGATCGGCGCGAGCACCAGCGGGTACATCTTCAGCGCCACCGCCAGCCCCAGGCACAGGCCGGCGACGGCGACCTTCCGTTTGTCCGCCGCCAGGACGCTCGCCATCACCAGCATCGCCGGCAGGATGTCGAACCGGCACGGGGTGAAGTACAGGAAGCCCGGCAGCACCAGCAGCCAGGTGGGGCACGGCCGCGGGAAGCCGAAGTCGAGCAGCAGCATCAGCCCGAGTTGGGCGAGCGTCATCAGCACCGCGTAGACGCGGAGGGCGTGGCGGAAGCGGGCGTACTGCACCACCTCGCCGGGGTGGTCGGCCCGCGGCGGGTGGCAGCCGACGCAGAACTGGAGTTCGTCCAGGAGGGCCGGGTGGACGTCCGGCGGGCCGTCGCCCGGTGCCCCGATCAGCCCCAGGCGGAACAGCCACAGGGCCAGCGGCGGGTACTCCAGGAAGTAGCGGTCGCGGAACCGCCCCGGCCGTTGCAACAGCTCCTCGAACCCCTGCTCGGTGACGGTCGAGGCCGGCTCGTAGGGGGCCACCCGCTCCTCGTACTTGTCGGCGTCGAAGTGCCCGTAGGCGCGGAACCCGGTGGCCTTGCTGAACCAGTCGGGGCGGACCACCCCGGCCTTCCGCCCGCGGGCGGCGTTCTCCGCGCGGATGGCGTACGCCAGGGTGTCGCAGTCGTCGGTCAGCCAGCGGGCGAACGACAGCTTGAGCGGGTAGCCCGCCGGCGGGTGCTCGGCGGCGATCATCACCGGCCGGTCGGCCGGTTGCATCAGCAGAATGACGGCCAGGTAGAGCGGCGGGACGAGGTAGTACCAGTATCGCAGCATGAGGCGGGGTACGCGGCGGACGGGGCAGGTGTGTTCAACATAGAACCAGGAACGCAGTGACCGGGTGGGTTTGTCGCCCTCCCGGTCACTGCGTTCCCGGTTCCACTACTTCTTCTCTTCGACGGTGATCTTGAACGCCTTGCTGGCCACCTGCACCTTGCCGAACCCGTCGCCGGCGTCGTCCGCCCCCTTCGGCCTGGGCGACACCCCCGTGTTCAGGGTGGCCACCAGTTCGTACTCGCCCGGCTGCGTCCAGTAGCTGAACTCGCTCGCCCCGCGGAACCCGCCGGTGAGCGACTTGATGGGCAACTCGACCGTCTTGCCCGCCGCCACCGTCACCGCCTTCGGCAGCCGGAAGTCGGTGGTGAACGCCAGCATCGGCTTGGCCGACGCCGCGCCTTTGCCGGTCAGCGTGTAGGTGATCGTCACCGGGTCGCCGCTCGTCCACACCTGCACGTCCTCCTTGCCGGTGTTCTTCAGCACCAGCTTCAGGTCCACCTTCGGGGCCGGCGGCACCCTCTCCCCCTTCAGGGCTTTGGCGAACTCGTCGGCCGTCTTCCCGCCCAGGTCGAGGGGGTACTTGGCGGTGCCCTCGATGGTCGCCTCCAGCGGGGCGGGGTCGGCCATCGGCTTGTCGGCGGCGAGGCCGAGTCCGGCCGTCAGCAGCAGGGTGAACAGGGTTCGCATGAGATGGCTCCAAGTCTGGGTGAACCGGCGGCGTGAGCCGCCTGGGGGGGGGGTGAACCACGGGGCAGTTGAACCCGGGCGGCTCACGCCGCCGGTTCACCACTGAGGTCCGACGGTGTTCCGTCGCCGCCGGTTGTCGCATTTGTACTCGCCCGTTCGGCTGCCGTCGGAATCTTCCGCACCCGTGGCGCATCCCCGCGGGTCGGCCCATTTTTCCTTCCTCCCGCCCACCGCCGGGCTATCATTCCCGTAGACTCGCACCCGATATCGATTCCCACCGGCTCCTCTCCCGCCACCCCAACAGAGCCACATGGACGAACTCCGGCACGAGTGCGGCATCGCCGCCCTTTACCACCTGGCGAACGGCGACAAGGCGAAGGTGTGGACCGGCGACCCGGACGAAGTGACCCGGCTGATGCCGCGGATGCTGATGGACCTGCAGAACCGCGGGCAACTGGCCGCGGGCATGGCGTCGTACAAGCCCGGCCGCGAGCAACTGCTCGACACCCACAAGGACGTGGGCACGGTGGCCGAGGCGTTCAGCATGAGCCGCCCGCACAAGTTCGCCAGCATCCTGGAAGAGTACGCCGGGCGGGCGGTCATCGGGCACACCCGGTACGCCACCAGCGGGCCGACCGGCAAGAGCTACGCCCAGCCGTTCGAGCAGGTGCACGGGTGCAAGTGGAAGTGGTTCGCGTTCGCGTTCAACGGCAACCTGGCCAACTTCGAACACCTCCGCGACGAGATCCTGTCCAACTCCGACTACCACCTGACCCGGACGAGCGACACCGAGATCATCATGCACCTGCTCAGCCAGCAGATGCAGCAGCCGCACAAGCCGGACCTGGTGGAGCTGTTCGCCAACGTGGCCCGCAAGCTGGACGGGGCGTTCAACCTGGTGTTCCTGAACGCGCTGGGC
>CAYMHO010000146.1:0-16597 GCA_964390195.1 uncultured Fimbriiglobus sp.
CCCCCCCGCCCCCCCCCCCCCCCCCCCCCCCCCCCCCCCCCCCCCCCCCCCCCCGACCGACATCAGGGTGAACCCGTACTCCCGGTCGGTGGGGGTGAACACCGCGTCGGCCACCTGCTTCACCACCTCGCCGAGCGTGCCCACGCGGTGGGCGTCGGCGGCGGCCCGCACGTCCGGCCGCTTGTCCGCCGCCGCCCCGCCGGCCAACAGCAGCAGCCGTTCCCCCGTCCCGACTTCGCCGGTGATGTCCGAATAGCCCGCGTCGGATTGACCCAGGAACGCCCCCACCCCGTGCCACAGTTTCGCCTGCCCGTCGGCCGGCACGAACACCGGCGGCGGATGCCCGCCGCACGCGACCGTCACCGCGCCGCCGTCTGCCGTCTGCCCGACGGTGGCCGCGAGCATGGCCGTGTCGGGCAACCCCAGTTCCCGTACTCGGCGGTTGGCGTCGGTCAGCACCGCCGCCGGACTCTCGTTCGACCTGAGCAGGTGTCGCACCACCGCTTCCACCAGCACGCATCCGGACGTGTGACCCAGCCCGACCGCGGTCGCCAGCGCCACCCTCAACCCGCCGCCGACCTTTCGCCCGCCGAAGGTGTGAACTCCACCGCGTGCGGACGGCACATGGACCCAGTCCGCCGCCCACCCTTCGACCGCAATCGGTTCCGTCGGGGCGAAGGCGGACACGGCCCGCCGGGCGAGGGCGGCGTCGGCGTCGGTCTGGCGGAACAGTTTCGCCAACCGCTCGCTCAGGTCGAAGCCGGTCCCGCCCTTCGGCACCCCGCGGGACACTTCGACGTAGGACCGCAAGAGGACGTTCAACTGAGCGGTCAGGATGTTCGCATCGACCGGCCGCACCAGGCACACGTCGGCCCCGGCGTCGAACCCGGCGGCGGCGAACGGCACGGCAGCCAGGTCGAACAGCCACAGCACCGGCCGGGGGGTGGCGGCTTCGAGGCGGCAGCGGCGGGTGAACGCGGCCGCGTCGTCGGGGGTGTCGTCCGCCAGCACCAGTACGGCCGCGGCGTCGGCGGGGAGGACGGCCGACGAGAGCGTGAACGCCCTCACGGCGAACCCGCCGTCGGCGAGCGGCCCGGCCACGTCCGCCGGCACCCGCCCGTCGGCGCTCACCACCGCCACCGTTCTTCTTCCCGTGGCCATGCGTTCCTCCGTGCCGGCCGCTTTGCTGGACCCGCCTCCGCCGTCCCCTTTATAATCCGAGTGCCACCCGCCCGCCTGCGCCGATCTCCCGCCGACCCGAGGCCCGCCGTGCCGATCCAACTGGAACTCAAGCGGATCATCATCAACGAGATCGACGAGGATCAGGTGATCGTCCTGTCCGAGGCGGAGGGGGACCGCGAGCGGAGTCTGCCCATCGTCATCGGCCTGTTCGAAGCGACCAGCATCGACCGCCGGGTGAAGGGGCTGCCCACCCCCCGCCCGCTGACGCACGACCTGATCGTCCAGAGCATCGAGCTGCTCGGCGGGGAGATCCAGGACATCATCATCAACGACCTGCGGGACCAGACGTACTTCGCCAAACTGCGGGTGCGGCAGGAAGGGGAGTTGATCGAGGTGGACTGCCGGCCGAGCGACGCGGTGGCGGTGGCGGTGACGGCGAAAGTGCCGATTTACGTGAACGAGAGCGTGCTGGGGGATGCGCTCGACGAGGACTGAGTGTGGGGGGAAGTGGTGAGAATGAGGCTCACTCGTCGCCGACCCGGTTGGGTACAATTCCGCCGAACCTTAACTGGAGCGTTGCCATGTTCGCCCGCATGATTCTGCCGCTGCTCGCGATCGCGTTTCTGGCACCGCTCGCCGTCGCTGACGAGAAGTCCGAGGGGGCAAAGGTGTACAAGAAGGCGGTGCCGTCGGTGGTGTGGATTCACTCGAAACGGGATGCCGGACTGGCGACCGGCAGCGGGGCGCTGATCGACAAGGAGCGGCGGCTGGTGCTCACCAACTACCACGTCGTACTCGACACCCCGTCGGCGAAGGTGTTCTTCCCGCACTTCCGTGACGGCTCGCCGGTCGCCGAGCGGGACTACTACCGCGACCGGGCGAAGCGGCTGGCCATCGACGGGAAGGTGATCGCCGTGGACAAGAAGGCCGACCTGGCGGTCGTTCGCATCGACAGCGTGCCCGACGGCACCGAGGCGATCCCGCTGGCGGCCGCCAGCCCCGACCCCGGCGACACGGTGCATTCGATCGGCAGCGCGGGCAAGTCCGACGCCCTGTTCGGGTACGTCAAGGGGTCGGTGCGGGCGGTTTACAAGAAGGACTGGAAGGCGGAGGTGGCGCCGAAGCGGGTGGCCACGTTCGAGGCGAAGGTGGTGGAGACGGACTCGCCCACCAACCCCGGCGACAGCGGCGGCCCGCTTCTGAACGCGAAGGGCGAACTGGTGGGCGTGACCCACGGCGGGGCGATCAACGCCCAACTGGTCAGCTCGTTCATCGACGTGAGCGAGGTGAAGCACCTGCTCGGCACGACCGCGGTGAAGCAGGTGAAGGCCGACAAACCGCCGGAGAAGAAGGAGCGGGCGGTGCCGAGCGTCGGCGACGAGGCGAAGTTGTTCTCCGACGACGCGGTGAAGGCGGCGAACGCGGCGCTGGCCGAACTGTTCAAGGGCGATTTGGACGTGATGATCGAGACGCACGCGGTCGCCACCGCCGACGAGAAGGAGTTGGCCGAACTGCGGAAGGACAAGGCCGCCCGCGACGCCTACATGAAGAAGTTCACCCGCAGCCGGATGGTGCTGAAGGAGGCGGACGTCGGCATCGTCATCATCAAGGACCCGAAGACGCTGTACGTCGAACTGACCGGCCCGGCCGAGAAGGAGTTCCCCGACGACATCGTGAAGAAGCTGGTGGCCGCCCTCACCGACGGGCTGAAGGCGAACAAGCCGGACGACGCGCTGAAGAGCGCGATCCAGGTGATCAAAGACACCCGCAAGCCGAAAGAAAAGAAGTGAGCGAGAGTGTCGCCGCACCCTCCGCGGGCGGTCAGGTTTCCGCCCGCGGAGGGTGCGGCGACTTTCTGGAGACGACATGAGCGTGGTGTTGCTGTGCGACGACCTGCTGTTCGGCAGCAAGGTGACGGCGACCGGGCGGGCACACGGCATCCCGGTGGCCGTCGCCCGCACCCCGGCGGCGGCGGTGGCGAAGGCGGCCGACGCCGCATGCGTCATCGTCGATCTGCACCTCGACGGGCTAAATGTGGAGGCGTTGTTGGGCGAGTTGCGGGCGACGCGGCCGGTGCGGGTGATCGGGTTCGGCTCGCACGTGGACGTGGAAACCCTCAAGTCTGCCCGCCGTGCCGGTTGCGATCTGGTGATGCCGAAGAGCCAGTTCAGTGCCGAGTTAGAGTCGAAGTTGGCCGATTGGGCGGAGTAGCCGCGACCCGCAGGGGGCGCGTCGAACCTGACGCGCTCCCCTGTGGGTCGCGGCTACGAGAGCACACCATCCGCCGCGAACGTGACGCTTCCAGGTTTCCATCTCACCTCCACCCGTCGGCCGATGTGGACGTTCAACATCGCCCCGGCCAGGTTCGTCTCGGCCAGTGCCCGCAGTCCGACATACGACGTGGTCAGCCGCGGGTTGATCTCGATGGCCACGTCCCGGTCGCCCAGCACCAAATCCACTCCGACGTATCCGCCCAACCCCGCCACCGCCTCTACCGCCCGCAAGCCTAATGTGATGGCCCGTTCCGCCAGTTCCGCGGGTATCGGTAACTCACCACCACGGTAGCGGAACCGGCCTTCGGTGCTGAGTTGTTGGAACGTCGGCAGCAGCGGAACTGTTTGCTTGGGCCCGACGAGGAATGCCACGCTCGCCGGCTGTCCGGGAACGTACTCCTGAATCACGCGGGTCGGGTCGGGTGGGAGTGCGGCGAGTTCCTCGGCGGAACGGATCAGGTACGTCTCTTCCGACCCGCACCCGTCGCGCGGTTTGCACACCACCGGGAAGCGGATCGGTTCACCCTCGGCAAAAGAGTGTGGCGTCGGCACCCCTTCCTCCGCCCACAGCCCGGCGAGTGTGTGCTTGTCGGCGGTGAAGTCGATGCCGGTGAGTGACGGGCCGAGTAGCCGTCCGCCGCTCGACAGCACTTGCCGGGCGAGGCGTTGGAGTACCCCGCCCGTTTCTGGAGCGATCAGCAACGTCCAGTCGCTTGACGCGGCGAGGCGGGCGAAGGTGTCGGCGTGCGAGTCGGCGGGCACGTCGTCCGCGAACATGACCAACTCGACACCCGGTACGGCGGCGAAGTCGGCGGAAACGGCCGACCGCATCGCGCGGCCTTCGACGTACAGCGAATGCTCGGGCGAACCGGGGGCCCGGCCGAGGCCGACGGCGGTGACGTGCTCGTAGACGAAGACGCAGGGCATGACGGGAGTTTACGACCCGCGGCGTGGCAGGGCGTCGCGGGAGAGCGCTCGGCCCCGCCCGCCGCCGAACACGTCGATCAGGTTCTCCGGCGTGGCCGCTCCGATGCGGCTCGGCTTGGCGAACATGGCGTTGAACTGGTCGGCCGTCATCCGCTCATTCACCGTGATGTTGCCGAGCACCAGGTCCATCTTCGTCTGCTCCTGCGGCCACTCCAGCACCAGCTCGGTGGGCACCTGCAACACGACCGCCGCCTTCGTCTCCGGGTCGGTGCCGACCACCTGCTCGGACACCTTGCGGATGCGGGCCTCGGCGATCACCTTCTTCCCGTCCTCGCTCATCACCACGTGCCGCCGCACCTGCGGCACGCTGCCGGTCATGCGGTCGGCGGCGAACTCGGTCATCTTCAGCACCCGCTGCCCGGCGGCGGTCACGTCCGAGTACACGAGCTGGTAGTTCCGCCCCTTCTCGTCGATCTTCATCGTGTACTGTTTGCGGGTATCGTAGGTGGCCATGCCGAGTGACTGCATCACCCAGGCCGGCTCGAACTTCACCGGCAGGGCGTCCTGCACGGCGGGGAAGTCCTGGTTCGAGCAGTACAGGTACGGCCGGTCCGACATCTTCACGTACATCCACATCTCGCGGTCGTTCGCCCCCACGTCGAGCTGCTTGCCGCCGACGGCCATGCCCGCAGTCATGCGGAAGTTGTTCGGCTGGCCGCACACCACCATGCCGTTGCTCAGGGCGGGAACGAACGGCTGGTTCGGGATACTCGCCTTCAGGTCGAGGTCGTTGTACCGCACCGTCTGGGCGTATCCCGCCTGGCGGTTCAGGTACGAGACGAACTCCTCCGCCGGCCGCTCGACGATCTTGTCCGTGCCGACGCGGCCGCCGCCGTTCCCTTGCGGCGTCTTGCCGCCGGAGAACAGGCAACCGGCGGGGAGGATGCCCGCCGCCGCCACGATGATCGCCAGCGCTCGCCGCATGGGAAACCCTCGGGTCGAATCACTCCCAACCGAGCACACGGAACACTTCGGCCTGCACCGCCTCGATCTCCGCCTCGCTCAGCCGCGGGTCGGGCACCTCCACCCGCTTGCCGCCCCGCGTGTCCCGGAGCACCAGCACCTCGCTCCCGTCCGCCGCCCGCTTCACGTCCTCGAACTTGAGCTTCTTCCGCCGCATCAGCAGCAGGGCCACCACGTACCGGAAGTGGACCTTGTTCGGCTCCGCGTGCCCGGCCAGGTGGTCGAAGCAGTCGAACAGGAGCGGCTCGTTCACCGCCGGCCGGCGGGGTGCGGTGCCGGTCGGCAGCTTCGCCTGCCAGTGGGCGACGGCGTGCGCCGGCGGCCCCGGCCAGCCTTCCGGCGAATAATCCTTCCGCACCAGCCCGCCGTTCTCGTCGGTCAGCACGCTCACCACCCGTTCGCCCGGTTTCATCTCACGGCCGGTGGCGGCACACACGCGGGCCGGGGCGGTGATGTCGTACTGGGTCATGGCCGCTCGTGTCATTCATGCTACGCCCGCACCGGCGGTCGCCGCAATCGGCTGGCGTCAGCACTTCGTCCGGTTCGTGCCGGCGAGTTTGCCGGGAATGCCGGTGGTGCCGGCAGTAGTGCTCTGCTCGCTCTGCGAGCGGCAATCAAACCCGCTCGCGGAGCGAGCAGAGCACTACTTCAGCAGCTTCTCCACCTCGGTCTTCACCAACTTCCCCACCTCCGGGCCGATGCCGGCGTCGAACGCCCACCGTACCCCGCCGTCGGCGTCTACCACGAAGAACTGCGGGTACGACTTCACCGCGTACTTCTCCTTCACCTCGGAACCATCGAACACCGGCACGCCGTACTTCAACTCCGCCCGCTGCTTCGACGCCGCCAGCAGATCCCCGCCGAGCGCGAGCGGGATGACCGTCACCTTCTCCCCGTACCGGCGGAACAGGGCTTCGCACACGGTCAGCGTTTCCTCCGACGTCTCCGAACCGGGTTTGAAGAAGACCACCACGGTGGGCTTACCGCGGACGGCCGACAGCCGCACCCGCCCCGTCGGTTTGTCCACGTCGGCGGCGGTGAAGTCCGGTGCCGGTTTGCCCACCGCCGGCGGTTCGGCCTTCTCGGGGGACACCTTCCGCACCGTCACCGGCGGGGCG
Source organism: uncultured Fimbriiglobus sp. (assembly GCA_964390195.1). Classification (GTDB taxonomy): domain Bacteria; phylum Planctomycetota; class Planctomycetia; order Gemmatales; family Gemmataceae; genus JALHQU01. The sequence continues at coordinate 6,524 of CAYMHO010000146.1, forward strand.
GCGTTCACCTCGAACCGCCGCAGCACCGCGTCGAGTGCCGGGCGGAAGCCGGTGCCGCTCGCCCGCCCGTCAATGAACCGAACGACCTCGCGGCGGTGCGCCTCGATCACGTCCGCCTTCGCCCGGCCGGCCCGCAACTGCTCCAGTTCCGCCGCGAACGCCCACGCCGCTTCGGCCTCCGCCCAGGTGTCGCGGTATTTGATGCCCGTCTGCCGGACGGTCGGTTGCAGTTCCAGCGTCGTCTTCACCGACCCGACCTGTTCAGTCCCCTCGCGGCGGGTCACCAAACGCGTGACCGCCGAGACCACGCCGTCGGACGGTGACACGTATATCGCCTCCAGCCGCTGCCACCCGTGCCGCACCTTCTTCGGCGTGTCGTACCCGTCGGTCTGTTGCAGCCCGGTCACGTCGGCCACCCGCCGCCCGTTCCACACGGCCGTCTGCTTCGCCGACCACACGGCCGGCGGGCGGTCCTGCTCAGGCGTGTCCCAGGTGTCGCCGACGCTCACGCCCGCCGCTGGCAGCGGCAGGAACATGCCGAGTTCAATGGTCGCCGGGCCGTCGGTGGGAAGCGGGGGTGGGGCGGAGGTGGTCGTCTTCGCGTCGATGGTCAGCGGCAGTTTCGGCTCGGGGTGGAGCAGCAGCACCCGCCCGCGGTCGTCCACCCGGATCAGATCGAGTCGCACCGCCGCTGAGGCACCTTTCGTGGCGTTGCCGGCGGTCGCCTTTACCGCGTCATTGACGAACGAGTCGGTTTGCGGTGTCAGGGAGGTGAGCAGGGCACAGTCGCACCCGTTCTTGCCGTCGTTGAACACAAACAGCCGCACCTCGACGGCCCACTTTTTCACCAGTCTGCCGTCGGTGCCGTCAGACGTCTCCACCACCTCGCCCTTGTACACCAACTCGTCCCCGCGGGCGAACCGCGGGCCGGACAGCGACACCTTGTCGGCGGCGGGGGTGGCGGCGAGGGCGAGCAGGGCGAGGCCGACGGCGGACATGGCACCTCCCGGACAGACCCGCCGACGATACCGTCGTTGTCCGGGCGGTCAACGCCAACCGCGGGAGGTCAACGTGACCGTCTCACTCTCGCCATCCTGCCCGTTCACCCCTTCGGTTTGGCGAAGTGGCTTGCCCCGAGACCGTCCTTGAGCAACTCGTACTCGGTCAACTCCTTCGTGAGCGTCTCCTTGCCGTCCTGGTGCATCACCACGCGGGTCGGGTACTTGATGCCGTCGGCCTCCTTGTAGTCGCTGAAGAACTGCTCCTCCCCCACCCCGGTGCCGTCCAGGTTCTTCCCCCGCCACTCGGCTTTCACCAACAGGTGGGTCTCCATGTCGAAGTACAGGTTCACGTCGGTGGCGTTCTTCCGCTCCAACCGGACGCCCACCGCCGCCCGCTCGTGCACCTTCGCCCCGCCGACGACGGACAGTTTCACATCCTTCTCCTGGGTGACGATCAGGCACAGCGCTTTGTCGGGGAACAGCGTCTCGCGGAGTGATCGGGCCGCGTCCCCATCCAGTTCCTTCACCTGCCCGCCCGCCTTCACCCACGCCACCTTGCCGTCGTACCCGCCGGTGGCGTTCCGCGGCGTCCGGCCGATGGTCGTCTCGGTCACTGCGAGCACCTTGTCGGGGAACTCCACCCACCGCTCGGCGGCGGTCGTCCACCTCGCCTCGCCGGTGCCCGACGACGACTCCAACTTGTGCCGCAACCCCTTGGCGGCGGTCAGCTTCTTGCCGCCGAGGGCGGCCACGGCGTTCTCCACGATCCTGCTCGCGTCGCGGTCGGCCCGGGCGGTGCCGAGGAGCGCGGCGACCAGCCCGACGGCCAGTAGCGTTCGCACGGTGTTCCCCTGTGTGCGGTGGGTGCCAGAACGACGCCGCACGCGGGGGGTGAGTTCGCCGTCCGCCTGTCGGGCCGACTCCGGTGAATCCAACTCGGGTACACCCTCCTCCCGTCCACCCGTACAACTCCCTCGTGAGTTCGCCGCCGCCAGTCCGGATGCCGCACCCCCTCCGCGTGGTCTTCTTCGGCCCGCCCCGCTCGGGCAAGTCGAAGCTGCTCGATGCCGTCACCGCCGTCGCCCGCACCCAGGCCGACGACGCCGTCCCGCTCGTGCCCGCCGACCCCGCGCACAACACGACCGGCGTCGTCCGCCGGCGGGTGACGGTCGATCTGCCCGGCCCGCGGACCCTCACCGGCGACGTGGAGTTCATCGACTGCGACGGTCAGGCCGCCCAGGAACTGCTCGCCGACGCCGACCGCCTCCGCCGGGCGAAGGCCCGCTCGGACTTGGCCGAGTCCGTCCGCAGCACCGACGCCCTGGTGGTGGTCATCGACGCCACCTGGAAGGCGGAGCAGGTGGACGAGGTGTTCGCCCAACTGGACACCTTCCTGAAGGTGTTGCGAGAGCAGCGGGCGGCCGACCGCGAGGTGGGCGGGCTGCCGGTGTTCCTGGTGCTCGGCAAGAGCGACGAGCTGGCCGCCCGCGGCGGGCCGTTCACCGACTGGATCACGCGGGTGGGGGACGAGAAGGCGAAGCTCGAAGCCCGCTTCCGCGACTGGTTCGCCGAGGCCGCCGAGCCGTTCCTCACGTTCGGCAGCACCGACCTGACCGTCGCCGCCACCGCCACCACCTGGCCGGACGTGCTCGGCGGGGTGGCCGACACGTCGGGCGGGTTCGGGGTGGACGAACTGCACGCCGACGTGCTGCGGGCCGCCCGCGAGCACAAGGACCGCTCGGTGCGGTCGCGGCGGCGGCTGAGCTGGACCGCCGGCACGACGGTGTTGCTGTTGGCCGCCATGCTGCTCGGGCTGCTCTGGTTGGTGGCCACCGGCGAGCCGCCGGCGGTGGACGCACTGGCCGGTCGGGTGCGGCGGATGCAGCAGTCGTTCGGCCCGCCCGAGGTGCGGCTGGCCGACGCGCGGTTCGAGTCGAACCGTCAGCAGTTGCTCGCCGCCCGCCAGCACCCGGTGTTCGACCAACTGCCCGACGACCTGAGGCGGTTCGTGGAGGACGAGTTGCGGCAGTTCAGGGAGTACGAGGGCTACCGGCGGGCGTTCGACGCCCAACAGTTCACCCCGGCGAACCTGAAGCGGTCGGCCGAGCGGGCCGAACTGGAGAAGGCGCTCGACACCACCCTCGCCCCGCCGGCGGAGTACGCCGAGGGGTGGGGCCAGACCGAAGCGGTGCGGCTGCGGCACAAGTGGCAGACCGACCTGCACCTGCTGGCCGACGCCGAGCGGGAGGTGTTCGGCTGGTACACGGCGGAGTTGTCGAAGCTGAACCGCCTGCGGCTGGCCGACGTGCCCTCCGACGAGTGGACGCCGGCCGGCTGGCGGGCGGCGGTAGGGGCGGCGGTCGCGTGGCAGCCGCCGCGGGCCGAGGGGGAGCCGCTCGAGGGGTCGCCGGCGGTGCCGCTGCCTCGCGGGGAGCCGCTGACGTGGGGGGCGGCGTACCGGTACGAGCGGGCGACGGCCGCCGGCGAGGAGTGGAGGCAGTTGGCGACGAAGTTGGCCGACACGCGGGACCTGGCCGACGCCGTCGGGTTCACCGTCAACCCGCAGAAGTCGGAGGCGATTCTGGACCTGCCCACGCCGTCGGACGGCCGGCAGTCGCTCGGGCTGGCGGCCGACAGGCTGGCCAAACTGCGGGACCGCTACCCGCGGGGGGCGAGGGGCGAAGCGGCGTGGGCGGTGACGACCATCCCCGGCCCGTTGCAGGACACCCTCGGGCGGCGGTTGAAGGTGGCGGCGGCGAACGGCATCGACCACGCCCGCCGACTCGTGGCGGACGAGGTGGGATCGAGCGGCGGGTGGGCGAAGTTGGCCCTCCCCGGCGGGCTGCTGGCGAAGCCGGAGATGGCCGCCTGGGGCGAACTGCTGCGGTTGCTCGTCGGCTGGGCGGAACCGGACCGCCCGCTCGAAGACCCGGTGAAGCACCTGACCGAGTTCGTCGCCCAGCCGGAGTTCCGCTGGGACGTGTCGAAGGTGACGCTGCGGCTGCCGAACACGCTGCGGGCGAACACGCCGTTGACGGCGGGCAATCTGGTGGTGCGGGTGGTGGACGCGAAACAGTCCGAGCGGACCTACACCCTGACCGCCGGCCAGCCGAAAGCGGACGCGAGTGTCACCACCGTCGAGTTCACCCCGACCGACCGCGACTGGCGGTACGCACCCGGAGAGGGGTTTACAGCGGCGGTCACTTTGATGGATAAAGAGGGCGGGTACACCCTGCGGTGGCGGGAGTACCGCACCCCGGCGTTCCGCTTCGAGGCGATGCTGCGGGAGCCGACGGTGGAGACGGTCGGCCCGAACCCGGTGCCGCAACGGGCCGACGGGGTGCGGGCGGTGTTCGAAACGGGCGACGGGAAGCCGGCGTTCCGCGTGCCCCTCCTGTTGCCGGCGACGAAGTAGGTGTCGCCTTTGTCGCCGGGGTCTGTGACCCCGGTCCGGCCTCTCAGAGGCCGGCTACAGTGGTGCCGCCCGGCTCGCGGCACCTACCCGAGAGGAACTCATGCACATCCGCGACATCCTGGCCCGCGACCGCACCACCTTCAGCTTCGAGTTCTTCCCGCCGAAGACGGACGCGGCATCGGAGGAGTTGTTCCGCACCATCGCCCAGTTGCAGGAGCTGAAGCCGTCGTTCGTTTCGGTCACCTACGGGGCCGGTGGCGGCACCCGCGACCGCACCCACAACCTGGTGGTCCGCATCCAGAAGGAGACGGCTTTGACCGCCGTGTCGCACCTGACGTGCGTGTGCCACTCGCTCGACGAGATGACCGCCATCCTCGACCGGTATGCCGCCGCCGGGGTGGAGAACATCCTCGCCCTCGGCGGCGACCCGCCGAAGACGCTGGGCAACTACGATCGCGCGAAGGACGCCTTCCAGTACGCCGACCAGTTGGTGACGTTCGTGAGGTCGCGGGCCAACCTGGCCGACGCGCGGGGGTTCGGCGTGGGCGTGGCCGGCTTCCCCGAAGGGCACCCCGGCACCCCGAACCGTCTTACCGAAATGGACCACCTGAAGCGGAAGGTGGACGCCGGGGCGGATTACATCTGCACGCAACTGTTCTTCGACAACCGCGACTTCTTCGACTTCCGCGAGCGGTGCGAGTTGGCCGGCATCAGCGTGCCGATCGTCGCCGGCATCATGCCGGTGACGTCGAAGGCTGGGCTGGTGCGGATGGCCGAGTTGGCGGCGGGGGCCCGCATCCCGGCCGGGCTACTGCGGGCGGTCAGCCGGTGCGCGGACGACGCGGCGGTGGAGAAGGTGGGCGTCCACTGGGCGACCGAGCAGAGCCGCGGGCTGATCGACGGCGGGGTACGGGGGATCCACTTCTACACCCTGAATAGATCTGATGCCACGCGGCAGATTTACCAGAATTTGGGCGTCCGAGATTCGTCCGGCCTGAGAACGTGATCTAAGATTCTGCCGCCGGGCGGATTTGCCCCGGCAGGAATTCCCGCCGAGGCGAAACCGTGTTCACCGGCCCGAACATCATCATGACGCTCAAGGTGCTCGTCTCGGTCGTGACGGCCCTTCTGGCGTTCTCGCTCTGGGCGGTCGCCACCGGGCGGAAGAAGCTGCACGGGCGGGTGAACCAACTGTTCTTCGTACTCACCATGGCTACGGTGATCGGGTTCGAGCTGCTGCTCCGGTTCGGCACGGACGTGAGTTCGACCTTCACCGACGCCACCCGCCAGGCGCTCCGCGTCCACCTGTACTTCGCCATCCCGTCGGCCGTGTTCCTGCCGCTCATGATCGTCTCCGGGATGAGGAAGTGGAAGACCGTGCACCTGGCGGCCGGGGTACTGTTTCTGGTGTTCTGGATTGGCACGTTCGTGACCGGGGTTTTCTTCCTCCCGCACGACGGGTAACGTTCGGGTCATGAGCGGGAACGAGTGGCAACTGGACGTCGAGCCGGTGGCGGAGGAACCGTCACTCCCGCCGGCCGAACAGCAGCCCGGGTCGCCGCGGGGCGGGGGCGAGCGCTCGGCGGACGCCCGCTCGTCCCCACCCCGCCGCAACCCGGACGAGTCCGCGCCGCCCCCGTCGCCACTCCAAATCGTCGAGGCCATGCTGTTCGTCGGCGGCCCGCCGCTGACCGCGGCGAAGGCGTGTTCGGCCGTCCGCGGGCTGACCCCCGACCGCTTCCGCGAACTGGCCGACGAACTGGCGAAGAGGTACCGTTTGCAGAACCGCCCCTACGCCCTGCAGGCGAAGGACGACGGGTACATCCTGGCCGTGAAGCCGCAGTTCCGGGCGGTGCGGGAGCGGCTGCTCGGCGGGCCGCGGGAGGCGCGGCTGAGCGGGCCGGCGGTGGAAGTGCTCAGTCTGATCGCCTACCGCCAGCCGATGGGAAAAGGGGAAGTGGACGCCCTCCGCGGGGCCGATTCCACGGGCGTCATCCGTCAACTGGTGCGGCTCGGGCTGATCGCCGTGGCCGCCCGCGGGAGTGCGGACCAGCCGGCGGTGCGGTACGCCACCACCGGTCGGTTCCTGAGCTTGTTCGGGCTGGGGTCGCTGGACGACCTGCCGCGGCTGGGGGAGGGGGCGTGACGAGCCGCGACCGCGAGGGAGCGGAGATTCTCCACCCGCTCCCTCGCGGTCGCGGCTCGTCGCATCACTTCTTCTCCGGCGGCTTCTGCAAATACTCCGGCAGCTTCTTCGCGTCCAATTCCACCTTCGCCCCGCCCTTGGGCACCTCCACGCCGGCCGACCACAGGATGCCGTTCACCACGAACCGCCGGTACCCCTCCTCGGCGAAGCTGGCGTGCAGGTGCCCGCCTGTGAAGGTGAACGCCCGCCCGCCCGCCGCCCGTTCGTAGGCCCATGCCACCACGTCGTTGTCCCCTTTGAACTTGTCCGCCGCTTTCGGGTTGGTGGTGCGGAGCAGGGGGGTGAGCTTCTTGTCGGTAGTCAGCGTGTTGTGCGTCAGCCAGCCGTCGTCGATTTTGAACGGCGAGACGCCGCGGAAGACCGGGTGGTCGCCGAACTCCTTGAACTCGTGCACCCAGTGGGCACGCAGCCCGCCCTCCTTCGCCCACGCCCCGCCGGCGAGCGCCCTCGCCCGCTCGGTCCAGTCTTTCGGGTAGTCGGCCAGTTGGTGCAGTTGAACCACCCCCGCCCCGCCGTCGGCCAGTGTGGTGATCTGCTTGAACCGCTCGCCCTTCAGGAGCGGGTGCTTGTCGGCCCCGTCGGCGAACAGCACCACCGCGGCGGCACCGGCCAGGGTGGCGTCCTTTTTCGGCCAGTCCACCGCGTACACCGGGGCGACGCCGTCGGTCTGCTTCAGCAGGTCGAACAGCACCGCACACGCGGCCGTGTAGTCGTGCTCGCCCGGCTTGTAGTAGCCCGACCCGGCGACGAGCACGACCTTCTTCGCCTTCGGGTCGGCGGGCGGCTCCTCGACCGGCGGGGCGGCGACGGCGACGGCGGGGAGCAGGGCGAGGACGAGCAGGGAGAGGCGAGGCATGGGGGACTCCGGGGGGTGAACGTACTCCGCACCCGCCGGGTGCGGTTGTGAGCCGCACCCGGCGGGTGCGGAGTACTTTACTCGGGCACAACGTATTCCACCGCGTGCGCCTCGGCCTCCGTGGGCACGTCCAACCGGGCCAACATCCGCTCCCAGACCGACTCGGGCACCACCTTCGCCCGCTCGCGGTTCTGCCGACGGATGACCGGGATGGGCGGCTCGACGTACACGATCCGCAGGCGGGCCTTGTACCCGGCGGCCAGGTCGATCAGCTTGCCGCGGATCATCCGGCTGATGCTGGTGGCGTTCCACACGAACCCCTGCCCACGGCGGAGGTGCTCCCGCGCTCTCTCGTAGGCGACCGCGATTACACTGGCCTGGTCGTCGGCCGGCGTCACGTCCAGTTCCTCGCGGATGTCGTCCAATGACACCACCGGGCTGTCCGGTCGGTGCTTCGCAATCCAGGTGCTCTTCCCGCTGCCGGGCAGCCCGCACATCACCGTCACCTCACACACCGTGTCGTCGAACAGGTGCAGGCTCGGGTGGGCGGCCTCGTTGCGGAAGTACTCGAACCGGGTGTGCGCGTTCGGGAACGGGAACGGCGTGTCCCAGCAGCCGATCTCGCGGCAGAAGTCCGGGAACATGCGGATACACCCGAGCGTGTCCTCTGGCACAGTGCAGAGCCGCCCGCGGTGGTCGGCCTCGGCGAAGATCGCCAGCAGGTCGAACCGGCAGGCCACCCGCGCCCGAATGACCGCCCGCGGCGGGTCGGGCTTGTCGATGTACGTGACCGGCAGGCCGTGCCACCGCACCAGCCCGCACACCTGTTCGCGGACGGGAAACGGGGTGCCGAGCGGGCCGAAGTTGGGGTCGTCGGCCAGCAGCCGGCGGGCGACGTACACCCCGCGGACGGCGTGCCCCGGCGAGCGGATGCGGCCGTTCTCCTCCCGCGTCGTGTCGGGTTTACAGATGTCGTGCAGCAGCCCGACGGCGAACAGGACGTTCCGCTCCTCCACCGACAGCGCCCGAAACGCCGGCAGGGCGGCCAGCTCTCGTAGCACCATGCACACGTGCGTCCACACGTCGCCCTCGGCGTGGAATGCGGGGTCCTGCGGGCAGTCGGCCAGCGGGCGGAGCCACGGGTACAGTCGGAGTAACTCGGCCGGGTCGAATTGCCAGTCCGGCGGGGCGGGGCAACCGGGGCACTTCCAGGGTTCGGCCATGACGGCACCAAGGGGCGAAACTGGTCAGAATCCGGACACGCCGAACGCCCGAAAGTTCAGTCGATTCGGCCCTTCGGATTCCAACAGCACGCGGCGTCCGGCCGTTGTACAATCGGTGAAGGCTGTTCCGTTCAACCCCTCCCACGTATCCGGAGACACGTTATGCCCGCCCGCTGCTGGCCGGTCGCCGTGGTCGCCGCGGCCGCGCTCCTCTTCGCCCCGCTGGCGTCCGCCCAAGACAAGCCGAAGGTGGAGAGTGAGACGATCAACTTCGAGACGGCCGACGGGGTGGAGCTGCAGGGTGCGTTGTACAAGCCGCTCATGCTGGGCAAGGACAAAGGCCAGGTGGTGATGGCGGCGGCGGTGGACAAGGCGCCGGTGGTCATCCTGTTGCACCCGTATTTGGGCGACTCGAAGTCGAAGGACTGGGACGGGCTGGCCGTCGCCCTGGCCCGGGCCGGGTTCCACGTGCTGCGGTTCGACTTCCGCGGGCACGGCAGCAGCACGAAGGTGAAGAGCCACTTCTGGGACCGGCAGAAGTACCCGGAGAACAGCGAGGTGTTCTCGGCCAAGGCGAAGCAGAAGCCGCTGCCGGTGAAGCTGGAACTGGCCGACCTGAAGGCCAAGCCGGGGTACTTCCCGATGCTGGTGAACGACATCATGGCCGCGCGGGTGGCACTGGACAAGCTGAACGACGACGGCACCCTGAACACCTCCAGCGTGTACCTGATCGGGGCCGGGGACGCGGCCACCCTGGGCATGATGTACATGACGGCCGAGTGGACCCGCCCGCAGAAGCCGACCGAGGCCCAGGCCAAATTCATCACCAACCTGCCGATCAACGGGCTGGAGCCGCGGGACTCGGCCGGGCGGGACATCGCCGGGGCCATCTGGCTGTCCCCGTCCAAGCCGTCCATCGCCTCCCTGGTGTCCGACAAGGCGATGCAGGAGTGGGTGACCGCCTTCCCGGACATGCGGGAGAACAACGCCGTCTTGAGCCTGTACGGGGACGGCGACACGGCCGGGAAGAAGATGAGCAACTTCATCACCGACGAGGTGCTGGTGGCCAAGCCGAAGAAGGGCGGCCGGCTGGGCGACCTGAAGTTCACCATGGCCAAGCCGATCGAGAAGAACAAGAACGCCGGGGTGAAGTTGCTCTCCGATACGGCCACCGAGGCCGAGATCCTGAAGTACCTGGGCATGCTGGAGAGCGACCGCAAGAGCGTCGCCCGCCTGCCCAACCGCAACCTGTACGACCCGCCGTACATCCAACCGGCGCAGTTCAAGGTGGACGTGAAGAAGTAGGCCGAGTGCGGGAGGGGAGCGGCCCGGTTTGCCGCGAGGCGGAGACGAGCGCGCCACGGCGGCTCGCT
>CAYMHO010000147.1:0-16525 GCA_964390195.1 uncultured Fimbriiglobus sp.
CCACAACGACTTACGGCACGATTGCAATAAGTTGGCGCGCGTCGGGCTAACAGGTCGCCGAACGGTAACAGTCACCGGCTTGTCCGCAGGGCCTCTGAAGAACCACCCCCCTCAGATGGCCCCGAGGGCGAGCGAGCAGTTGTGCCCGCCGAACCCGAAGCTGTTGCTCAGCACCTTCGTCACCCGCACTTCCCGCGGCACGTTCGGGATGTAGTCCAGGTCGCACCCGGCTTCCACGTCCTGGTTGGTCAGGTTGACGGTCGGGTGCAACACCCCGTGCTTCAGGCTCAGGGCACAGGCGATGGCCTCCACGCCGCCGCTCGCCCCGAGCAGGTGGCCGATCATGCTCTTGGTGCTGGAGATCATCAACTTTTTGGCGTGGTCGCCGAACGTCACCTTCACGGCTTTCGTCTCGGCCACGTCGCCGAGCGGGGTGCTGGTGCCGTGGGCGTTCAGGTACTGCACGTCCGACGGGTTCCAGCCGGCCTCGTGCATAGCCGCGGTCATGGCGGCGGCGGCCCCGGTGCCCTCGGGGTGCGGGGCGGTGATGTGGTTGGCGTCGGCGGTGTTCCCGCAGCCGAGGACTTCGCAGTAGATGTTCGCCCCGCGGCGCTTGGCGTGTTCGTACTCCTCGAGCACGAGTATCCCGGCCCCCTCGCTCAACACGAACCCGTCGCGGCCCTTATCGAACGGCCGGCTGGCGTGCTGCGGGTCGCCGTTGTTCTCGGACAGGGCCTTGCAGTTGATGAACCCGGCCAGGGCGATGCGGGCGACGCCGGCCTCCGACCCGCCGGACACCATCACGTCGGCGAACCCGTAGGCGATCTGCCGCATGGCGTCACCCAGGGCGTGGGCGGCACTGCTGCACGCGGTGGAGACGGTGGTGTTCGGCCCGCGGAAGTCGTACTTGATGGAGATGTTGCCGGCGGCCGCGTTGGCGATCATCTTGGGGATGACGAACGCGCTCACCCGGCCGGGGCCTTTGGCGTTCATCGTCGTCACCCCGTCGGTGAACTCGTCGATGCCGCCGATGCCGGTACCCAGGATCACCCCGGCGCGGAACGGGTCCAGTTTGCCCGCCTCCAGCCCGCTGTCGGCGATGGCGTCGCGGGCGGCCACCATGGCGAACTGGGTGAACCGGTCGAGCCGCCGCAGCTCCCGCGGTTCGACGATGCCGGTCGGGTCGAACCCCTTCACCTCGCCGGCGAACTTCACCTTGAAGTCGGCGGTGTCGAACAGGGTGATCGGGCCGATGCCGCTCTTGCCGGCGAGCAACCCCCGCCAGTAGTCGGTCACCGTCACCGCCAGCGGGTTGACGGTGCCCAGGCCGGTAACGACGACGCGACGGCGAGCAGACATGGCAGGTTCCGAGTTCCGGGTTCCGAGTTCCGGGTTGTCCGAGCACAGCGGTTGCGGGGCAAATCCGGGGCCGTTCGGGTTCGCGGCCAGCCCGGCAACTCGGAACTCGGAACCCGGAACTGACGAGGTTACGCTTTCGCGGCGTCGCCGCCGGCCTTTTCCTTCTGCTTCGCTTCGATGTAGTCGATGGCCTCGCCGACGGTCTTGATCTTCTCGGCGTCGGTGTCCGGGATCTGGATGTCGAACTCCTCCTCCAGTTCCATGACCAACTCCACGATGTCCAGGGAGTCGGCCCCGATGTCCTCCTGGAAACTGGTGCTGCGGGTGACCGTTTCCTTGTTCACGGCCAGGTGTTCGCACACGATTTCGATGACGCGTTGCTCGACGGACACGCTCGATCCTCCGGGGCGGCTGACTGGCCGGTATGAACCCAGACTGGGGATAACGGCCGCCGGGGAGCGACCGGATACACGCGGGCACAACTGCGAACAACTACACTATGCCGGCGACTGGCCTTTGGCGAGTCGAGTTCTGAGTTCCGAGTTCCGAGTTCCGAGTTTGTGCGGGGCGGACGGCACGAGCATTCCGCGGGGGTTTCGACCGCTCTCACGCGGAACCCGGAACTCGGAACCCGAAACCCGCCGTCAGGCGGTCACGTTCACCACCTCGGCCTTGCGGTTCACCCGCTTGAGCAGGCCGGCCAGCACCCGCCCCGGCCCCACCTCCACGAACTTCGTCACCCCCGCCGCCATCAGCCCCCGCACGGTCTCCTCCCAACGGACAGGGGAGAGCACCTGTCTCACCAGAAGCGGGGTGATTTCGGCCGGATCGGTGTGCGGTTGGGCGTCCACGTTCGACCACACCGGGGTGTTCGCCGGGCTGAAGGCCGCCTTTGCGAGTGCGGCGGCCAGTTGGTCGTCGGCCGGTTTCATCAGGTCGGTGTGGAACGCCCCGGCGACGGCCAGCTTGATGGTGCGGAGTTGCCGGGCTTCGGCCAGCTTGCACAACTCTTCGATGCCGGCCGCCCCGCCGGACACCACCGTGTTGCCGGGGCAAAGGAGGTTGGCCACCCGCAGCACCCCACCGACGGCGGACTGAGCTTCGGCGACCAGCGTTTCGACTTCCGCCACTTCCAGACCGAGGACGGCGACCATCCCGCCGAAGGTGGCTTCGGCGGCGGCCTGCATCGCCTCGCCCCGTGCCTTCACCACCCGCAGGGCATCGTCGAACGTCATCACCCCGGCGAACACGAGGGCGGTGTACTCGCCCAGGCTCAACCCGGCGGTGGCGGACACGCCACCGAGCAGTTCCGGCTGAGTGGCCTTCAGTTGTTCGAGCGCCGCGAGGCTGGCGACGAAGATGGCCGGCTGGCTCACGTCGGTGGCGTTCAGCCGCTCGGCCGGACCGTTGGCGCACACGTCGACCAGGTTGTACCCCAGCACAGCCGAGGCGCGGTCGAACAGGGCTTTGGCGGCCGGAAGGGCGGCACACAGGTCGCGGCCCATGCCGACGTGCTGGGCGCCCTGGCCGGGGAACAGAAAAGCGGTGGACATGGCGGATGCAGCCCTAAAGGGCGACCAGAACCCGCCCCGGAGGGGCGGCAGATGTTAGCCAGGCGTGGAACGACCGAAGGGAGCGGAACCCCTGGGATGAGCGGGCCTACCGGTAAAGCCCCGGAGGGGCGACAGACACCATTTCTGTCGCCCCTCCGGGGCTTGCGTCGTGTTCGCATCGGTTCCAGGGGTTCCGTTGGTCGCCGACGGCTCGCAACTCCACCCCTGGCTAACGTCTGCCGTCGCTCCGCTCGGTATGCGGCACCTACTCGTCTTCGCCCACGGCCGGCATGGCGGCCAGTTCTTCGACGATCTTCTCGTTCAGTTTCACCCGGACTTCCTGAGCGGCCACCCCCAGCGCGTTCGCGATGGCTCGGTCGTCCGAAGACCCGTGGCAGATGATGCAGCAGCCGTCCACCCCGAGCAGCGGCGCCCCGCCGGTGCTGCTGTGGTGGAACCTGTCCACCAGCTTCGCCAGCAGTTTCGCCCCCAGTTCCTTCTCCGCCTGCAACTGCCCGATCACCGAGTGCCCGATCAGCTTCACCATGAACTCGAACATGCCCTCGGCGTGCTTCAGGATGACGTTCCCGTTGAACCCGTCGGTCACGATCACGTCCACCGTGCCCTTGTGCACGTCGCGGCCTTCGACGTTGCCGACGAACCGCTCGTTCAGCGGGCTCTTGCGGAACAGGTCGAACGCCGTCTGCACCAGGTCGTTCCCCTTCCCTTCCTCCTCGCCCACGTTCATCAGGCCGATGCGGGGCTTGTCGATGCCGAGCATGTGCTTGGCGAACACGTCGCCCATCACCCCGTAGTGCAGCAGGTGGCTCGGCTTGGGGTGGACGTTCGCGCCCACGTCGAGCAGCACGCACTTGCCGCCGGTGGCGGTCGGCATGACGGTCGCGATGCCCGGCTTGCGGATGCCCTTCAGGAACTTGCGGGTGAACACCCCGGCGCCGACCACCGCCCCGGTGTGGCCGGCGCTCACCAGCCCGTCCACCTTCTTGGTGGCGAGCAGTTGCCAGCTGCGGGCGATGGAGTTGTCCGGCTTCTTGCGAAGTGCCTCGACCGGCTTCTCGTTCATCCCGACCACTTCGGAGGCGTGGAACACCTCCAGCCGGTCGGCCGGGTGTGGCGTCGTGGCCAGCAGGGGGTCGAGCTGAGCCTTGTCGCCGACCAGCACGACGCTCAGGTCGGGCGCGGCGGCGAGCGCGGCAACGGCCCCGACCACGTTCGGCTTGGGGCCGTGGTCCCCGCCCATCGCGTCGAGCGCGATCCGCATGGTTACTTACCTTCGGTGGCTTCGTCCTGAACCAGGATGGCGGTCCGGCCCTGGTAGTGGCCGCAGTTGCCGCACACCCGGTGCGGGAGCACCGGCTCGTTGCACTGCGGGCAGTACTGCACCTGCTTCGGGGTGACGAAGTGGTGACTGCGGCGGTGCCCTTGCTTGGACTTCGACGTGCGACGCTTCGGAACAGCCATGACCGCCTCAAACGCTGCGAGGGTGCGAGCAAACGTAAGACAGACATCATAGGGGCACGCCGGGGGCTGTCAACGGCGCCCCCTCGACCGCCCGCCCCGTAGATTGCCCCCATGCACGACGCCGCCCTGCTGATTTTCGCCCTTCTGCTGCTCGGCGGGGCGATTCTGCTGCTCCTGTTCCTGCGGTACCGCCACTCGCCGGCGGTGTTGTGGTCCAGGCGGATCGTCCACCGGCGGGCCGAACTGACCGCCCGCCGGGCGGAAGTGCTGGCCGCCCCGGCGAATGCGGCCGTCGCCCAACTCGCCGACGAATTGTTCACCCGCCACCTCCACACCGTCCCCGTGTCGGCACTGGCGACCCAGCCCGGCATCGGCCCGGCGACGGTGGACAAACTCGAATCGGCCGGGTGGAAAACCTTGCCGGACGTGAAGTTCAACCAACTCGACGACCTGCCGGGGATGGGGCGGGCGAAGGCGGCCGAGGTGCGAACGGCGGTGCGGAAGGTGACGGCCGACGCTCGCGGCCGGTTCGACGCGGGGGCGTGCCCCGAGGGGGTGGAGTTCCGCCGGCGGGCCGCCGAACTGGCGATGACGGCCCAGGCCGAGGACGACGAACGGAATCGCCAGGTGGCGGCGATCGACGCGGCGTTGGCACGGCTGAATGAGTTGGCCCAGATCGCGGCTGGGGTGTCGTTCTGGAACAGCCTGTTCTACCAGAAGGTGCCGGGGCTGACGGACGAGGTGTTGCACGCCGACCTCCCTGGTTTGCCGCCGATCCCGACACCCTCACCCCCGCCCCCGACCCCTTCGCCGCGACCCGCGGGAGGGGAGCCGCAGCCCGCTCCCGCTGGTCGCGGCGAAGAACCCGAACCGCCCGCCCCGCCCTTCCTCCCCCGCCTGCGTGCCGTCTGCCGATTCGGGCTGCTGGTGGCGAAGGCCGACGGGCGGTTGGCGAAGGCGGAACGGGCCGTGCTGCGAGGCCACCTGGGCACGGTGTACGCTTCGGACATGGTTGCCCTGCGGTTCCTGGATGTGGAGATCGACGAGGCGGACAAGCTCAGCCTGAACGAGGCCGACGTGATCGCCGGCGTGCAGCCGTTCCCCCCGGCCGACCGCCGCGAACTGCTGGAACTGGCCGACCGCATCGCGTCGGCTGCCGGGCAGGTGAGCGCGAAGGAGCAGCAGTTGCTCGCCCGGTTGCACGCGACGCTGGGCGAACCTGCCCCGCCCCCGCCGCCCACCCCCACCGACCCGCGGCACAACCCGGACCTGGACGCGGCCTTCGGGGCACCCGCGGACGCCCCGCCCCCGCCCCCGTCGGCCGACCTCCGCCACAACCCCGACCTCGACGCCGTGTTCGGGGTGTAGGGCGGCCCTCCCGGCGTATAACAACCCCGTCGACTCCCACCCCACACCACTTTTTGAAGAGGACAGCCATGTCCCGCGCCACCTGTTTGCTTCTGCTGGCCCTCAGCCCGGCCCTGGCGACCGCCGCCCCGGCGGACGACGGCCTGCCGAACGAGGCCAAGAAGCTGCCGTTCAAGGACGACGCCCGCATCGAGTTCGTGGCCGGCACGTCGCCCGAGTGGAAGACCCTGACCGCCTTCTGGAACGAGACGACCGAGCAGGCGACCGACCCGAGCACCGGCCAGAAGGTGACGAAGCGGCTGGTGAAGATCCGGGTGCCGCTCGGCCTGTCCACCGCCCCGACCGTCCCGGCCGAGAACCCGATGACCGTCGCCAAGTGGGAGCTGGGCAAGACGCTGTACTTCCACAAGGGGCTGTCCACCAACGGCACCCGCTCGTGCGCCAGTTGCCACGACCCGGCCCGCGGGTGGACCGACCAGGCGAAGACGTCCAGCGGCATCAACGACCAGCTCGGGCCGATCAACTCGCCGACGGTCCTGAACTCGGCGTACAACCGCTTCCAGTTCTGGAACGGGCGGGCCGACAGCCTGGAGAACCAGGCGCAAGGGCCGGTCGGCAACTCGCTGGAGATGTTCGGCGGGGGCAAGGGCGACGCGTGGGAGGAGGCGGTCGAGCGGGTGAAGAAAGACCCCGCCCTGGTGAAGCGGTTCGAGCAGGTGTTCGGGCACGGGCCGAGCCGCGACGCCACCGCCAAGGCGATCGCCGCCTACGAGCGGACGGTGCTGAGCGGGAACAGCATCTACGACCGGGCGGAGGTGAACAAGCGGAAGCGGCTGTCCGACGACGACACCGGCAAGCCGGACCTGATCGCGGAGGACGTGTCGAAGGCGATCCAGTCGGCACGGGCGGCGAAGGACAAGGCGGCCATCCGGGCGCTCGGCGGCAACCAGCCGAACGACCTGGACAAGACGCTGGGCGAACAGATCGCCAGCGGGCGGGCGCTCTTCTTCGGCAAGGCGCGGTGCAGCAACTGCCACGTCGGCGACGGGTTCACCGACCACGGGTTCCACAACCTGGGCGTCGGGGCGAAGGACGGCAAGCTGCCCCGCGGCGAGTTCGGCCGGTACGACGCGCAGGCGACCGGGCACAAGGACGCGGGCATGGTCGGCGGCCACAAGACGCCCGGCCTGCGGGGGCTGCTCGACACCGCCCCGTACCTGCACGACGGCAGCGAGACGACGCTCGAAGGGGTGATCGACTTCTACGACCGCGGGGGGAACGTGAACGAGTTCCTGTCGCCGAAGATGCGGGACGCCGACGCCGAGGCGACCTACCGTAAGGCGAGAGCGGAGGGGAAGAACCCGCCACTGCCGACGGGGGCGATGCTCGACCGCGCCGGCAACCCGGTCATCCCGTTCCAACTGAAGCTGAAGCCGGAGGAGAAGGCGGCGCTGGTGATGTTCTTGCGGGCGCTGCAAGGCGACCCGGTGGACGCCACCGTGGCCGACGAGAAGTGGTTCCCGTCGGCGAAGTGACTGCCACCCCTCCGCCAGCCGGTGGGCGGTGGCACCGCCCGCCGCCTACACTTCGGCTGTCGCCGTCCTCGCCCGGAGCTTCCCATGCCGACCGTCGCCATCGTCTACTACTCCGCCCAGGGGCACACGCACACGCTCGCCGAGGCGGTGGCCGAGGGGGCACGCGGGGTGTCCGGCACCACCGTCGTGCTGCACCGCCTGCAGGACGCCGACATCCAGAACGGGCGGTGGAAGAACGACGCCGCGCTGAAAGACATCTCCGCCGCCGACGCCATCGTCTTCGGCACCCCGACGTACATGGGCGGGTACTCGGCCCAGATGAAGGCGTTCATCGACGCCTGCGGGGGCATCTGGTTCCAGCAGGGGTGGAAGGACAAACTGGCCGCCGGGTTCACACACAGTCAGGGGCTGAGCGGGGACAAGCTGAACACCCTGCAAGGGCTGGTGATCAACGCCATGCAGCACAGCATGCTCTGGATCGGGCCGGGGCTGCTGGTGGAGGGGCCGGCGCCGGAAAACGTGAACCGGCTGAGCAGCTACAGCGGGGCGATGGCCCAGACCTTCCCGGGCGACGCCCCGGTGAACGAGGGGGACAAGAAGACCGCCGGGCTGCTGGGCAAGCGTGTCGCCGAAGCCACCGCCCGGTGGGTGAAGGGGAAGTGAGCCGGAGGGCGTTGATCGCCTCCTGCCTGTAGCCGGCCTCTGTGAGGCCGGTCGGACCGGGGTCACAGACCCCGGCTACAACAAAACCACAGTCTATTCCGCCCCGGTCGGCCACTGCTCGGTGGGGGTCCACCCCACCAGCTTCTCCGTTGGGGCGAGGTCGTACAGCAGCGGGCCGCGGGGCTTGCTCGTGACGTACACCGCCGCCCACGGGGGCAGCTTATTCACGTCCGTTTCCACCGCCGCCGCGAAGAACCGCCCGGCGTCGCCCGGACTCAGGAACACGTCTTGGGCTTCGGGGTCGGCGGCAATGAGCGCCGCCTGCCCCGGTCGTGGGCACCAGCCCAGCCGCACCGCGATCACCTTCAACCCGTGCTGCTCGGCGTACACCCGGCCCAGCATCTCCAGAAACACTTTGGTGCAGGCGTACAGATACCGCGGGCGGTAGGCGGCCGTCACGGTGACGGGAATGTTGCGGTCTTCCAGGTGGCCGTCGATCACCTGCCCCGTGCTGGCGAGGATGACTTTCCGAATGCCAGCACGCCGGGCGGCTTCCATCACCCGATAGCTGCCCAGCACGTTGCTCGGCAGCAGTTCGCTCTCGAAGTTGTCCGTGTCGGCTGGCGGGAAGTGCGAGTCGTCCGGCGCTGCGGCGAGGTGAATGACGCAATCGGCGCTGGTGATTGCTTTGGCCAACACCTCGGCATCGGTCAGCGAGCCGACGAAGCTGTTCTCCTTCAATACCCCCGGTGTCGGCATCAGGTCGAACCCAATCACCGTGTGCCCGCGGGCGGTCAGTTCCGCCACCACTGCCCGCCCGATCCGCCCGGCCGAACCCGTCACCAACACGCGCTGCGACATGGCTGTGTCACCTGAAGAGTGTGCGATCAGGGTATCGGGGACCGGCCGTGTGCGGCACCCCGCCGGCGGTGTATGGTGACGAGAGCGGTGCGTGGAGGGTCGGGAATCGGGTGAGTCTCAGTCTCACCACTTTGCACACACACGCCCTCCGACCTCATTCCGCCAGCATCGAAAACTGCAACAGCAGCGCCGGCAGAAGTTTATGGCAACTACGCCGATTGGCGGTCTCCACGCCCCCGGCGTCGCTCTTGAGACGAGTTGAACGACACGCCCCCCGACACGGGTTCCGCCATGCTCCCGAACTACACCCCGTACAAGAACCTCCCCCCGCTGGCCGGACTGTGCAGCATCGAGGAAGCCACCAAACCCGGCCTGCCGCTGGACGAGTGCGTGCGGCGGTTGAAGCGGTTCCACTACTGCTTCAAGCGGCTGCACCAGATCCTCACCGCCCGCCTGACCGCCGAGCCGATCTACGAGCTGAAAACGGCCTTCGCCCACCACGCCTACCTGTGTGCCGAACACGTCGCGGCGCTGCGGCAACGCATCAGCGAGATGCGGGAACCGCCGCTCGGGTTGGAGGATGTGCCGCACCCGGCGCTGGAGGTGTTCTTCGACGAGATCTTGTGCGCCCCTGCAACGGAGGAGTTGGTGTACGGCCTTTCTACGGCCGTGTGCGTATTGTGGGGTGCGATCGACCGATACGAAAGTGAAACGCACCCGCTCACTGACGCTCCATCAAAGCGTGTTCTGCGTTTCGCCCGGATCGAACTGTACGACATGATGGAGTGGTATCGCTCCGCTATGAGAGCGCTAGTAGTTGCAAACTCGGCGAGAGACCAGCAACTGCAAGAGTGGACGGGCGATCTCATCGCGATGATCGGTTGGGGGAAGGGAAGAGCGGATACCGAAGGTTCGTCAGAGTCGGACGCCAACCACAGTCCGGCACAGCCGGACCTAACTCGTCGCTACTCTGCCACGCCCTACACCTACGACCCCGTTCCGCAGCGGGACGAACGCTTCGCCGACCTGTGGAACCAGGGGGTGAACGCCGAGGCGTTCCTGTACGACGAGGCGAAGCCGGCCCGCGACAAGGTGCTGATGATGCTGTTCAAGCGGCTGCGGGAGATCGACGTGCCGGAGATGATGGCCAGCATCATCACCCAGACGAAGGGCAAGCCGTGGGGGTACTACCTGGCCATGAGCCGGCAGCTGTGGGACGAGGCCCGGCACGCCATGATGGGCGAGGTCGGGTTCGTCGCCCTCGGTGTGGACTGGACGAAGGCCCGCATCACCTGGAACTGGAGCTACCGGCTGAACACGGAATGTACCCCGTTGGAGCGGCACGGGGTGTTGTTCTTCATCGAGCAGGGGCTGATGCCGAAGACGGGCAAGCGGTACGAGTTCGAGGTGGCCGGCGAGAGCGGCATCCCGATCGCCGCGACGATTCAGGACTTCGACTGGGCCGACGAGGTGCTGCACAGCCAGATCGGCCGCGAGTGGTACGTCAAGCAGTTCGGCAGCTTGCAGGAGGCGCTCGACTACGGCGATAAGGCGTGGTCGAAGATCCTGAGCAACTGGACGACGGTGAAGGAGAAGGGGCTGACCGAGCACGCCAACTGGTGGCCGGCGATCTACGAGCAGGCGTGTGCGGCCGCCGGCCGGGAACCGGACCCGACGGTGATGACCTACGACGAGACGTACGAGGGCAAACGGGCGGACTTGCGGGGCGTGGTGGGGGAGTAGGGGGTGAGGTGTCGGGTGCATTTTCCGCCCCCCGCCGGAACCGTTCGGGGGCGAAATCGGTTGTCGGCAAATTCGGTGGCGGGTGGTCGATAAGCGAGTCAGCGGCCGGCGGCCCGCCGGCCCCTACCCACCTACCTCCGAACACGGAGCTACGACTATGGCCCTGACGATTACCAACAACGTCGCCTCGCTGAACGCCCAGAACAGCATGACCCGGACGAACAACGCTCTGTCCAGCTCGCTGGAGAAGCTGAGCACCGGGTTGAAGGTCAACCGCGGGGCGGACGGCCCGGCCGCCCTGGTGATCAGCGAGACGCAGCGGGCGCAGATCTCCGGCCTGCGGACGGCCATCGACAACACGAACAAGGCGGTCAGCCTGGTGCAGACGGGCGAAGGCGCGCTGGACGAGATGAACAAGCTGCTGAACAAGGTGCGGAGCCTGGCGGTGGACTCGGCCAACAGCGGGGTGAACGACAGCAACGCCCAGGCGGCCAACCAGGCCGAGATGACGAACATCCTGGGCACCATCGACCGCATCGCCAGCAGCACCAAGTTCGGCACCAAGAACCTGTTCGACGGGTCGGCCGGGGTGAGCGGCACCACCACCAACGCGAACACCACCTACCTGAAGGCGACGACGGACACGGTGGCCGGCTCTTACGCGGTGGCCGTGACCACCGTCGGCGAGAAGGCGAACGTGGAGGCGAGCACGGTGCAGACCACCCTGGCGAACGACGAGAACCTGAACATCAACGGCACCGCCATCAAGCTGACTGCCGGCATGTCCAAGCAGCAGACGATCGACAAGATCAACGAGTACAGCAACCAGACCGGGGTGATCGCCGACGCCAACGGCACCGGCGGTGCCACCCGCCTGCTGAGCGCCAACTACGGGTCGTCGGCCAGCATCACCGCCATCTCCGACCGGGCGGCGGCCGTCACCAGCTCGGGCATCGGCGTCACCGCCCTGACCGACGTCGGCCAGGACATCGCCGGCACCATCAACGGCGTCGCGGCCACCGGCAAGGGGAACGTGCTGACGGCCACCAGCGGGGCGGCGAAAGGGGTGAGCGTGTCGCTGGCCGCCGCCAGCGCCACCGCGTTCGCGACCGTCACGGGTGCCCAGGGCAGCGTGAACGTGCAGAACAACTCGCTCACCTTCCAGGTGGGGGCGAACTCGGGCGACCAGGTGAAGGTGTCGTTCGACAAGCTGAGCACCAGCAGCCTGGGCGTCGGCGGGAGCAACCTGTTCGGCAGCCTGTCGGCCATCACCACCGCCAACGGGAGCGAGGCGCTGAAGACCATCGACAAGGCCATCTCGGACGTGACCGAGCTCCGCGGCCGGCTGGGCGCGTTCCAGTCCAACACCCTGGAGAGCACCGCCAACAACCTGCGGAACACCCTGGAGAACACCACCGCCGCCGAGAGCGTCATCCGCGACACCGACTTCGCCAGCGAGATCGCCAACTTCACCAAGTACCAGACCCAGATGCAGGCCGGCAGCACCGTTCTCGGGAACGCCAACCAGCTCACCCAGCTGGTGGCCGGGCTGCTGCGGTAACCGAGTCGGGGCCGCCGGCCCGGCGGCACCGGCCGGGCAACTCCCGGCCGGCACCTTCGATAACCCTCCCAGGGCGCGGAACGGACTCCCGTTCCGCGCCCGTTTTCGCGTACCCACACCACCGATGTCCCCCGCGGGGGGTTTACCGTGTCCTCCATCAGCAGCAGCGGCCTGAACTTCACCGGGCTGGCGTCCGGGATCGACTCGCAAAAGATCATCGACGGGCTGACGGCGATCGGCCAGAAGCGGGTGGCCCAACTGACCGCCCGCAAGGACAACGTCGCCCTGCAGCAGACCACCTTCGCCAGCCTGCAGGCGAAGGTGCTCGACTTCCAGGGGCAAGCGAGCCGGCTGGGGCGGTCCGTCGCCGGGGCGTTCGACTCTCGCACCGCCACCACGTCCGACAAGGACGCGGTGCAGGCGACCGCCGGCTCCACCGCCGTGCCCGGCACGTACGCGTTCGCCGTCACCGCCCTCGCCCAGGCGAACAGCGTGGCGTCCGACGGGTTCGCCGACCCCGGCGCCCGCATCAAAGAGGGCACGTTCGCCTTCCGCGTCGGGTCGGGTGCCGAGAAGACCGTCACCGTCGGGCCGACGAACAACACCGTGCAGGGGTTGGCCGACGCCATCAACAACTCCGGCGGCGACCTGCGGGCGACCATCCTGAACGACGGCTCGGCCACCCCCTACCGGCTGGTGCTCACCTCCACGAAGACCGGGGCGGCCAACGCCATCCAAGTGACGAACAACCTGACCGCCGGCACCGGGGCGGACATCAACCCGACGGCCACCACCGTACAGGCGGCGGCCGACGCCAGCATTCAGCTCGGCAGCGGGCCCGGGGCGATCGCCGTCCGCAGCACCACCAACCAGTTCACCGGCCTGATCCCGGGTGTCACCGTCACCGCCAGCAAGGCCGACCCGGCCAAGCAGCTGAGCGTGGTGGTGGCGGCCGACACCACCGGCGCGAGCAAGGCGGTGCAGGACTTCGTGTCCTCGTTCAACGCGGTCGTCGATTTCATCGACGAGCGGGACAACTACGACGCGGCCACCGGGCGGACCGGCACCCTGCTCGGCAACCGGGACGCCACCGAACTGGCCAACGACCTGACTTCCGTCCTCACCTCCGCCGTCCCCGGCCTGGGGTCCACCGCCAACCGCCTGTCGGCGGTCGGCATCACCCTGAACGACAAGGGGCGGCTGCAGATCGACCAGGGCAAACTGGACCGCGCCCTGAGCGGGCAAGAGCCGGGGGTGTCGGCGGCCGACGTGAAGCGGGTGTTCGCCCTCACCGGCACGTCCACCGACAGCGGGGTGAGCTTCGTCCTCGGGTCCGACAAGACGAAACCGACGCCGGCCGGCCAGCCGTACAAGGTGAACGTGACCGCCCCGGCCACCCGCGGGGCGGTCACCGCCGGCTCGCCGCCGGCCCCGAGCGTCACCATCGACGGGACGAACAACACGTTCAAGGTGGTCGTGAACGGCATCAGCTCGAGCACCCTGTCGCTCGCCGCCGGCACCTACACCCCGGCGTCGCTGGCGGCCGCCGTCCAGGCGCTGATCAACTCCGACCCGCCGGTTCAGGGGAACCAGGTGAGCGTCGACCTGTCGAGCGGGCAACTGCGGATCACCTCATCCAAGTACGGGTCGTCGTCGTCGGTCGAGGTGGCGGCCGGCGGGACCGCCCTGTCCGCGCTCGGGTTCGCCGGCGGGGAGAGGGCGAGCGGCACCGACGTGGCCGGCAGCTTCACGGTGGGCGGCAAGACGGAAGCGGCCACCGGCAGCGGCCAACTGCTGAGCGGCAGCTCGGGCAACGCCAACACCGACGGCCTGCAGGTGCTGGTGACGTCCTCCGGCCCGGCCACCGCCGACCTGGGGGTGACACAGGGGGTGGCGAGCAAACTGGGGGCCGTGCTCAGCAAATACATGGATCCGGTGAACGGGCGGTTCAAAACCATCGATAAGCAGTTCGCCGACACCGCCACAGGCTTCACCGAGCAGATCACCCGCCAGAACCAGCTGATGGAGGACAAGAAGCAGTCCCTGCTCGCCCAGTTCACCGCCATGGAATCGGCGGTAAGCAAGTTGAAGAACCTCGGCACCCAACTGGCCTCCCTGTCGGTCCTCAGTTACGCGAAGTAACCCACCCCGGACCCGCTTGCATGAACGCCTACGCCAAATACGCCCGCCCGGCCGACCCGTGCTCCGGCCTGACCCGCATCGACTTGCTGCTCGCCCTGTACGACGGCGCCCTCGCCCGCCTGGCCAAGGCGGAGATGGCCCTGACCAACGGGGACGTGCCGGTCGCCACCCCGTACATGGCCAAGGCGCAACTGATCGTCTCCGAACTGGCGGCCGGCGTGCGGATCGAGGTGGACGAGCAGATGGGGACGAACATGCTGCGGCTGTACGAGTTCGTGGCGAACGAACTCCGCACCCCGCGGCTGGCCAACGTGCGGAACGCGGTGAAGATCCTGACCACCCTCCGCGAGGGGTTCGAGGGGGTGCGGGAGGAGGCCAACCGGTTGGAGAAGTCGGGCGAGCTGGTCAACGCCGGTCGCATGCAGATGGTCCTCGAAACCGCTTGAGCTGGTCCGGCTGTTGCCTCCGCCGCGAGCCGTGCGAGCGCCCACCGGGCACGCTCGCACGGCTCGCGGCGAGTTGCGTTCACCCCCCGAACCAGTCACCTAATTTTTTCTGCGAATCCGGGAACTCCCGCGAACCGTGTCCGTCCGACGTGTACCCATCTCCGCTTTCCCGTCGGGAGGTCGAACATGTCCCCGTCCGCTCGCGCCTGTGGTCTGCTGGCGTTCGCCGTCGCGTCCGTCGCCTTCGCCGCCGACCCGCCGAAAGCTGAGCCGGCCAAGCCGGCTGACGTCCGCCTCGGCGTCTCCGCCGACCCGCTCCCCGCCAAGAAAGCGGCCGACCTGGGGTTGGGCAAGAACGTCGGGCTGGTGGTGACGGCGGTGGAGGCGAACAGCCCCGCCGCCAGAGCCGGGGTGAAGAAAGACGACGTCCTCGCCGACATCGGCGGCAAGCCGGTACCGGCCGACCTCGCCGCCCTTCGCAAACTGGTGCAAGAGTTGCCGAAGGGTGATCCGCTGACGCTTGTGGTGTTCCGCGACGGGGCGAAGGCGGAACTGCCGCTCGGCCCGCTCGACCCGGCCGCCCGCGTCGGCAAGTTGGAGAACGAGGCGAAACCGCAGGGCAATCTGGAGAACACGCCGACCTCGCAGGGCACCACCAACTTCAACGTCATGTCCGCCCAGGCCGATCAGGACGGGTTCCGGGTGTTCGCCAGCGGGGAGGGGCTGAGCTACGACGTCCGCGGGCGGTTCCGCGGCGGGAAGAAGGTGCCGACGGCCGTCAAGATCACCGACGACGGCAAGGTGATCGCCGACGTGGCCTCGCTCGACAAAGTGCCGGAGGGGCACCGCAAGGCAGTCGAGTTCCTGCTCGGGGCGGTGAACAAGAACTGACGGCGCGTGCAAACGCTCGCAACCCCGCCCTCGTCAAACCCGACGAGGGCGGGGTCATTTCCGGAGGGTCGCCATGCGCTCGGCGGTTTCACCCCTCGTGCTGCTGGCGTGCGGGTCGGCCGGGTTCGCGTACTCGCCGGTACCGCTGTCCAGCTACGTCAAACCCACCCCGAACGGCAAGTTCGTCCTGGTGATGCTCCTCCCGGCCGACGCCGGGAACGAGCGGAATGAGGCGCGGAAGCGGTACACGCAGTCCGGGTTGTACACGGCCGACGACCCGACCCGTCCGGTGTGGGCGTGCGACTGGCGGGCCGACCACAAGGAGAACGTGACCGTATCAGAGGACGGCGTGTTCGCCTTGCGGGTGGCCGACACCGACGCCGGCGGGAAGACGTGGCGGAAGCTGTCGCTGCCGGACTACAAGGCCCCGCCGAAGCGGGCCGGGGTGGGGAACGAGCCGGCGGTGTGGGTGTACAAGAACGGGCAACTCCACCGCACGTTCACCGCGGGCGAGCTGTTCGACTGCGGGCGGCTGACCGACGACGACTGCGACGGCGGGCCGGTGGTGAACATCGACGGCTTCCGGGACGCCGACGGGCGGGTGACGGTGAAAGTTCACGGCGAGAAAGGGACGCAGTCGGCGGACGTCGGCTTCCGCGACGGGACGGTGAGCGGCCGGCAGAACGGGGCCGGGTTGTCGGACTGCGGGAACGGGCTGAAGTGTGGGACACCGTCGCCGGGCGACTGGGTGTGGGTGGTCGGGATCGGGCTGGCGGTGGTGTCGGCCGGAGGTGCGGCGGTGGCCGGGCTGGCATTCGTACTGATTCGCGGGCAGCGGAAATGACGGCGAGCCGAGTGGCGGGTGGGGGCCCGAGGGGAGAGTGAACAACCCCAGGCCCCCCCACCACACCCCCCCCCACA
>CAYMHO010000148.1:0-16371 GCA_964390195.1 uncultured Fimbriiglobus sp.
GCGAACGCCGTCACCCTGCCCGTGCCCCTGATGAACGTGCTCAACGGCGGCAAGCACGCCGACAGCACGGTGGACTTCCAGGAGTTCATGATCGTGCCGGTCGGGGCGAACTCGTTCCGAGAGGCGCTGCGGATGGGGGCGGAGTGCTTCCACTCGCTCAAGAAGGTGCTGCACGACAAGGGGCTGAACACGGCGGTGGGGGACGAGGGCGGGTTCGCCCCGAACGTCGCCAGCCCGGACGAAGCACTCGCCACCATCTCGCAGGCCATCGAGAAGGCCGGGTACAAGGTGGGCGAGCAGGTGGCGTTCGCCCTCGACCCGGCGTGTACCGAACTGTTCGAGGAGGCCAAGCACAAGGGGAAGGAGGGGTACTGCTTCTACAAGAGCGCCCCGGACAAGGTGATCTCCTCCGACGAGATGATCGACCTGTGGGTGGGGCTGTGTGCCAAATACCCCATCGTGAGCATCGAGGACGGGCTGAGCGAGGACGACTGGGCCGGGTGGAAGAAGCTGACCACCAAACTCGGCGGCAAGGTGCAACTGGTGGGCGACGACCTGTTCGTCACCAACACCACCCGCCTGAAGCGGGGCATCGCCGAGGGGTGCGGGAACAGCATCCTGGTGAAGGTGAACCAGATCGGCACACTCACCGAAACGCTCGAAGCGGTGGAGATGGCCAAGCGGAACAAGTTCACCGCCATCCTCAGCCACCGCAGCGGCGAGACCGAAGACACCACCATCGCCGACCTCGCGGTCGCCACCAACTGCGGGCAGATCAAGACCGGCAGTGCCAGCCGAACCGACCGCATCGCCAAGTACAACCAGTTGCTCCGCATCGAGGAGGAGTTGGGCGCGGCGGCGGTGTACGGCGCGGAACTACGGAAGTGATCGAACGAGCCGCGACCGCGAGGGAGCGGGTTACTCCAAACCCGCTCCCTCGCGGCCGCGGCTGGTGAGGTTCGCCCATGCCCACCCTCCTCTCCGACCCGCCGCTCGTCCCGCTCGTCGGCCTGGCCGTCACCGGCCTCGTCGTCGCCCTGCTCGGGGTGGTGTTCGCCCGCGTGCTGCGCGACGAGAAGAGCTGGCGTGCGGCCGGACGGGTGATGGCCGGGGTCGGCGGGGCGGTCTTCCTGCTCATGCTCGCCTGGTTCGTCTGCGGGTTGTGCCTGGAAAGCCCGCGAGAGGAATCGGTCCGCCGGGTGAACGAGATGGCGGCGGCGGTGACGGCCAAGGACTGGGCCAAGTTCGCCGACGGGGTGTCTGAGTCGTTCCAGAAGGGCCAGATGAAGAAGGCCGACCTGAAGGGCTACTTCGAGCAGGGGAAGGTGCTCAACCTGCGGGCCGTCGCCTGGGACTTCGCCCTGACCGACCCGCCGCGGGTGACGGATTCCGAGGTCGTCATCCGGTTCGAGGGGAAGGCCGAGACGGACCGCGGCGAGCCGCTCGTGCGGCACTTCGAGGCGACGTTCGTGAAGGACCCGGACGGCAAGTTCCGGATGAAGACGTACCGGGCCTTCAATTTCGTGCAGAAGAAACAGCCGGCCGACTTCCCGTGACGGCTGTCACTCGGTCGGCGGCAGGAACTTGAACATCTCCGCCTTCTCGAACTTGCCGGACGCATCGCCCAACAGGTCGAAATTGTCCACCACCGTCAGCTTCCGCACCGGCTCGCCGGCGTCGAACTTCACCTTCTTGGTGTCCACCCAAAACACCTGCGGGCTGAACGCACTGTCGTAGTAAAGCACCCCGTTCGACAAGTCGGTGACCGTCCGCCAGATGGTGGATGACACGTTCGGCCGCTCCGGGTCGGCGATGCCGAACGGAGCGGACACGTTCCGCATCACACTCATGATGGCCGCCACCGCCTCCCGGTCGGACTTCGGCTTGGGCAGGTTCTTCACGTAATACGCCCCCCGCACGAACCGGTCGGCCGGTTCGTGCGTGCCGGGCAGTTTCTTCTCCCCGCCGAACCCGCGGTATTGCTTCAGGTTCTCCAACTGCTTGTCGAACGTCGGCTGGTTGGTCATCACCGTGTAATCGCGGTTGTGGTAGATCTTGATCTGCCCGTCGATGCACTCCAGGACGGCCGAATCCCCGGTCGGGTCGTCGAGGGCGATGTGGATGGTGCCGGCCTTCTTGCTGGTCGGTTCGACCGCCATCCGCAACTGGTACGGCTGCGACTGGAACGCGTCCACCGCCTCTTTCACGGTGGCGAAGTTGTCCAGATAGTACTGCGGCCACATGCTGATGGTCATGCCCGGCAACTTATCATCCCGCGGCCCGGTCTTCGTCTCCGGCAGGTACAGCAGGTGAACCGCCAGCCCCTTTTCGTTGATCCCGTCGGCGGTCGCGGAGTCGTAAGCGGTAATGACCACACTGCCGTATTTGCTCGTCCAGGTGAGCGGGTTCTTGGCGGCCAGCCCGTCCCGCTTCATCCCGCGTGGGAGCACCCACATGTTGCTCTTCAGGTCTTCGAACCAGTCCATGTTGCGACCGACCAGCACGTTCCGCCCGTTGTCGTTCCACAGTACGCGGGAGCACGGTCGGGCGGGGGTGGCGATCAGACCGATGAAGAGTGCAGCGACGAACACCGGGAGGGGGTGGCGCACGGGTGGCTCCAGAAGTGGGTGTGGCCAGTTTAGGCGGATGACACGCCTACGCACCACCTGCGGAGTCAGAACGGCGACGCGAACACCTCCGCGTCGGCGTAGTGGGGTGAGACGGACTCGAACTTCCGGGAGTCCCTCGAAGTCCGGCGACGACTGTTCGGACCATCGGCGGTGCCCAACACGACACGCGGAATTCGCTGGAAATCGGATTCTCGTGCCACCTATAATTGAACATTCGTCTTTGCAATAACTCCTTGCGTGCGGCTTCAACCTCGCCCGAATCTGCTCGCCCCGTCCCCACGAATCTGAAGCCACCGTGCCGCGATTCCTCCCCCCGATGGCCCTCGCCGTCGCCTGTGTGCTCGCCCCGGCGGTTGCCACCGCCGCCGAGCCGGGTGTGCTGTTCAAGAACGTGATGGTGTTCGACGGCAAGTCCGACAAACTGACCGGCCCGACCTCGGTGCTGGTCGTCGGCAACAAGATCGAGAAGATCGGACCAGCCGTCACGGCTCCGGACAAGGCCACTGTGATCGACGGTGGCGGGCGGACGCTGATGCCCGGCTTGATCGACGCCCACGTCCATCTGGGGATGGCCGCCATCCCCAACACCACCCTGCTGACCGCCGACGCCGGGTACATCCACCTGCACGCCGGCAAGGAGGCCGAGCGGACGCTCCGGCGGGGGTTCACCAGTGTGCGGGATCTGGCCGGGCCGGTGTTCGGGCTGAAGCGGGCGATCGACGAGGGGCTGATCCTCGGCCCCCGCGTTTACCCGTCCGGGGCGATGATCTCCCAGACCTCCGGGCACGGCGACTTCCGCTCGCCCTACGACGTGCCGAAGCGGGGGTTGAGCCGTGCGGAGGAACTGGGGGCCGGCATCTTGGCCGACGGGCCGGCGGCGGTGACCAAGGCCACCCGCGAGCAACTGCTGCTGGGGGTGACCCAGATCAAACTGGCCGCCGGCGGCGGGGTGTCGTCCAACTACGACCCGCTCGACGTCACCCAGTTCGGCGAGGACGAGCTGAAGGCGGCGGTGAAGGCGGCCGACGACTGGGGCACCTACGTGACCGTCCACGCGTACACCCCGAAAGCCGTCCGGCGGGCGGTGGAGGCGGGGGTGAAGTGCGTCGAGCACGGCCAACTGATGGACGAGGCGACGGTCAAACTGATGGCCGAGAAGGGGGTGTGGCTGTCCACCCAACCGTTCCTGGACGACGAGGACGCCATCCCGCAGAAGGACCCGGTGAACCGGAAGAAACAGCTCCAGATGACGGAGGGAACGGACATCTCCATCCGCCTGGCCCGCAAGTACAAGCTGAAGATCGCCTTCGGCACCGACGCCCTGTTCGACGCCGACCACTCGGCCAAGCAGGGCAAGCAGTTGGCCAAGATGAGTCGCTGGTTCGAACCGCACGAGGTGTTGCGGATGGCCACCTCGGAGAACGCGGCGCTGCTGGCCATGTCCGGCGAGCGGAACCCGTACCCCGGCAAACTCGGGGTGGTCGAGGAGAAGGCGCTTGCCGACCTGCTGCTCATCGACGGCGACCCGCTGAGCGACCTGAAGGTGTTTCAGGATCCGGAGAAGAAGCTCTTGGTCATCATGAAGGACGGGAAGCTGGTCAAGAACGCAGTCAAATGAGCCCCCCCGGATCGGTCACTCGGGGAACAGCTTCACCACGCCCACATCGTACCGGGTGCTGTTCGGGTCGTCCGGGTCGAGGGAGGCGGCCGACAGGCTGGTCCGCCGCTGCACCAGGGCGAACACCGCCGGCAGCACGAACAGGGTGGACAGCGTCGAGGCTAACAACCCGCCGATGACCGCCCGGCCGAGCGGGGCCGTCTGGTCGCCGCCGTCGCCGAACCCGACCGCCATCGGCACCATGCCGGCGATCATCGCCAGGCTGGTCATCAGGATCGGCCGCACCCGCCCGGCCCCGCCGTCGAGGGCCGCCCGGTTCGCGTTCCCGTGAGCCGCCCTCGCCCGTTCGGCGAACGTGACCAGCAAGATGGCGTTCGCCACCGACACCCCGACCGCCATGATGCCGCCCATGAACGACTGCAGGTTCAGCGTGGTGCCGGTCAGCCAGAGCATCAGCCCGACCCCGCAGAGGGTGGCCGGCACCCCGGCCACCGACACGAGAGCAAGCCGGAGCGACTGGAAGTACGCCGTGAGCATGAGCAGGATGGCCAACACCGCTACCCCCAACCCCACACTCAGGTTTCGCTGCACCTGGTCGAGCGACTCCAGTTGCCCGCGGACGTCCACGTTCACCCCGCCGGGCAACTTCTTCGCCTTCAGGTCGGCCTCCCGCTGGGCCTTCAACTTCTCCAGCGCTTTCTCACGTCCCTCGGCAGGCCCGGCGAGCAACTTCTTCTCCTCGGCGTCGTAGTGGACGTTGGTGTAATCCACCCCTGCTTCGCCCACCGCTTTCAGCACGGCCCGCCGCACCCCGCCCAGGTCGGCACTCGCCACGTTGGCCGTGATGCTGACGAAGCGCCGCATGTTATAGCGGTCCACCTCGCCGGGGGTGGTGCCTGTGGTCACGTCGGCGACGTCGGCCAGTAGAACCGTTGCCCCGCTGGCGACGGCCGTCGAGATGGGCATGCCGACCGTCACCCCGTGCACGGGCAGTTGTTTCAGCTTGTCCAGGCTCATGTCCGGTGGGGGCAGTTGCACCTGCACGATGTACCCCTGCCCGCTCTTCGGGTCCATCCAATAGATGGGCGACATGTACCGGCTGCTGGCGGTCGCCGGGATCAGGGCGTCGCTCACGTTGCGGGCGGTCAGCCCGCTGCGGGCGGCCCGCTCGCGGTCGATGGCCACGTTCACCGTCGGGTAGTCCTGCGTCTGCGTGAACTGCACGTCGCGGAGTTGCGGGATGGCCTTCAACTTCGGCAGCAGCAGGTTGGCTTGCTGGAGCGTGGCGGTCATGTTGTTCCCGCTCACCTGCACCTCCACCGGGGTGGTGCTGCCGAAACTCATCGTCTCGTTCACCAGGTCGCCCGGCTCGAACGACAGCCGCAGCCCGTCCGCCCGCCTCTCCCGCTCGGCCCGCCGCCTCGCCAACTCCTCCGCCGACACCTTGTCGTCCGGCGGGTCGGCCTCGGCCGCCCAGGTGTCGATCAGCCACCGCTCCAACTCGGCGTCCAGCACCTCACGCAGTTTCGCCTTGAAGGCCTCGGTCTTCAGCCCGGCGGCGTGCGAAAGTGCGACCTTCAGTTGCACCTCCTCAGGCCCACTCGTCCACTGGTGCACGGCCTGGATGGGGTAGTTGGTGGGGAACGAGCCGACGTACCCGACGCTCATCTTCACCCCGTGCGGGCCGCCCGCCTCCCGCTCGATGATCGCCAACGCCTTCTGGGCGAGCAACTCCGTCCGCTCGATGCGGGTGCCCGTCGGCGCTTTCATCCGCAGCAGGAAGACGCCTTTGTCCGCCGGCGGGAAGATGGACGTGCCGAGTTGGGTGAACAGCAGCACGGCCCCGCCGACGGCCGCCAGCAGGAACACCGGTACCAGCACCCACCGCAGGGCGATGGTGCGGGCGACCAGCCGCTCGTACGCCCGCTGGACGGCGTTCGGCCCCTCGGCGTGGTGTTTGAGCGGCCGCAGCAGCCACACGCACAGGACCGGCACGAACGTGCTGCTCAGCAGGTAGCTGGCGATCATGGCGAACCCGACGGCGAGCGACAGCGGAACGAACAACTCGCGGGCGGCGCCGGTCATGAAGAACGACGGCACGAACACCGACAGCACGCACAGCATGGCGAGCAAGCGGGGAACGGCCGTCTCCATGTTGCCGGCCCGCACGGCCCGTGCGAGCGAATCGGTTTTCCCCATCTGGGTGTGGATGTTCTCGACTTCGACGGTGGCCTCATCCACCAGAATGCCGACCGAGAGTGCCAGCCCGGAGAGGGTCATCAGGTTGATCGTTTGCCCGCACACCCACAGGCCGAACAGGGCCGCCAGCAGGGCGAGCGGGATGTTCAGCACGACGACGATGACGCTCCGCCAGTCCCGCAGGAACAGCAGCACCATCAGCCCGGTCAGGATGGCGCCGGTGGCGCCCTCGATGCCGACCCCCCACATGGCCTCCTTCACGATCGGCGACTGGTCGAAGGCGAACTGGATGTCCACCTCCGGGGCGGCGTCCCGCATCTTCGGCAGCGCCTTGTTCAGCTCGTCCACCACGCTGATGGTGCTGGCGTCCGACCGCTTCATCACCAACATGTACACCGACCGCCGGCCGTTCACGTGCGCGTACCCGGCGGTGATGTCGGCCCCGTCGGTGATGGTGGCGATGTCCTTGAGGAACACCGGCGGGTCGCCCTGCTTGACCGGGATGCGGCCCAGCTCCGTCGCCGCGTTCTGCCCGACCATCGCGTTCGTGTTCACCAGCCAGTTGCGATCGTCGAGCCGCAGGTTGCCGCTCGGGGCCACCACGTTCCCGTCGCCCACCGCTTTCGTGATCTGATCCAAACTCAGCTTCTGACTCGCCAGCTTGTCCGGATCGACGGTGACGACGACCGCCCGCTGGTTGCCGCCGAACGCCGGCGGGGTGCTGACGCCCGGCACGGCCGAGAACATCGGCCGCACCCGCATGGTGGCGATGTCTTGAATCTCCTTGATGCTCAGCGTCTCGCTGTTCAGCACCAGATACCCGATGGACGCGCTGCCGGTGTCCAGTCGCGTCACGAAGGGTGGCACCGTGCCGGGCGGCATCATGAACCGCGAGCGGTTGACCGCCGCCACCGTCTCGGCCATCGCCTCGCCCATGTCCGTGCCGGGGTGGAAGTGCAGCTTGAGGATGGCCATCCCCTGGATGTTCTTGCTCTCGACGTGCTCGATCCCGTTCACGTACAGGAAGTGGTACTCGTAGTAGGTGGTGAGCAGCCCCTCCATCTGCTGCGGGTTCATGCCGCCGTACGGCTGGCAGACGTAGATGACGGGGGTGTTGAGCGGGGGGAAGACGTCCACCTTCGACCGCGACACGGCGAGCAGGGCGGCGATGACGACCGCGACCACCCCGACCATCACCGTGTACGGCCGGCGGAGGGCGAAGACGATGGGGTTCATGCCGAAAGTGTAGCCCGCCGACGGGGGCGGGGTGAGGGCGGCGGGGAGAATCGCGGCCCACGGGGCGGGTGTCCCGCTACACCAACCGGACCGCCGCTCCCCTCCCCGGAGTCCCCGGCCGATGTCGCCCCCCCCCGCCCGCTCGGCCTGGCTCGTCGTCGCCGTCCTGGTCCCCATCGCCCTGCTCAACTACCTCGACCGGCAGATGCTGGCGACCATGAAGGGGTCGGTGATGGCCGACATCCCGACCATCGGGACGAACGAGAACTGGGGGTTCATGCTCGGCCAGTTCAAGTGGGTGTACGCCTTCCTCAGCCCGGTCGGCGGGCTGATCGCCGACCGCCTGAGCCGGCGGTTCACCGTCTGCGGCAGCCTGTTCGTGTGGTCGGCCGTCACGTGGTGGACCGGGCAGGTGACGACGTACCACGAGCTGTTGTGGGCGCGGTCACTGATGGGCATCAGCGAGGCGTTCTACATCCCGGCCGCCCTCGCCCTCATCGCCGACTACCACGCCGGCCCCACCCGCTCGCGGGCGGTCGGGTTGCACCAGACGGGCATCTACCTGGGGGTGATCGCCGGCGCGTTCGGCGGGTTCGTGGCCGACACCCAGGCGGTGCAGGTGACGGCGGTCGCCCAGAACGGCACCGCCCACGGGTTCGCGGTGGCCGTCGGCTGGCGGTTCGCGTTCACCGCCTGCGGGGTGGTGGGCATGCTGTACGCGGTGCCGGCGGTTCTGCTGCTGAAGGACCCGCCGCGGGGGAACACCGCCGGCCGCGGCGACCTCTTCCGCGACCTGATCGAACTGTTCACGAGCGTGTCGTTCATCCTGCTGGTGCTGTACTTCACCCTGCCCGCGATGGCCGGGTGGGTGGTGCGGGA
Organism: uncultured Fimbriiglobus sp.; assembly: GCA_964390195.1. Classification (GTDB taxonomy): domain Bacteria; phylum Planctomycetota; class Planctomycetia; order Gemmatales; family Gemmataceae; genus JALHQU01. The sequence continues at coordinate 8,563 of CAYMHO010000148.1, forward strand.
CTGGATGCCGGCCATCCTGAAGGAGCAGTTCACCCTGTTGCAGGGGTGGGCCGGGGTGGCGGCGATCGTGCCGTACCAGTTGGCCGCCATCGTCGGGGCGTTCGCCGGCGGGTGGGCGGCCGACGGGTGGGTGCGGCGGACCGCCCGAGGGCGGATCTACGTCAGCGCCATCGGTATGGGCCTGATCGTCCCGGCCATCTACGGCGTCGGCAACGCCCCCACCATTGGGGTGGCCGTCACCTTCCTCACCCTCTTCGGCCTCGGCTGGGGGCTGTTCGACGGGAACAACATGCCCATCCTGGCGCAGATCACCAAGCCGGAGTTGAGGGCGACCGGTTACGGCGTCATGAATCTGGTGAGCATCGGTTGCGGCGGGCTGGCCGACTGGGGGTTCGGCGCCCTCCGCGACCGGCAGGTGCCGTCCAACCTGATCTTCAGCCTGCTCGCCGCCGCCGCCGTCGTGTCGGTCGTATTCGTCCTGCTCATCCGCCCGCGGCCGGTCGAATCGCGGTGAACGGGCGAGCCGTGTTCCGACGCTCGCCCGTTTCGGCTACAACTACTGTGTCACGACCGGCGGAACGGAGGGGCGAGACGGGATGGGGCTGACCCTGCGAGTGCTGAACGGGGCTGCGGCCGGCACGACCCACGAGTTGACCGGGCCGGGGGCGGTGCTCGTCGGCCGTTCGGCCCGGTGCGGGCTGGTGTTGCCGTCCGGAGAGTCGGCCGACCTGCGGGTGTCGCACACGCACGCGCTGCTCGAGTACGACCCGCCCCACTGCCGGGTGTTCGACCTGCACTCGCGGAACGGTACGAAGGTGAACGGGGTGACCGTGTCGTCCGGCGAGCTGAAGGGCGGGGACGTACTCACCGTGGGGGCGACTCAGATTCGGCTGGAGTTGCACGGCGCGGAGCAGGAGCCGGACGCGTCCGGGCCGTCCGAGGGCGACGTGTTCGCCACATTGAACCTGCCGCCCGTCGCCGCGTCACTGCCGGCCGAGACTGCCCCCGGGTCTGACCCGTGTGCCGCCTGCCGGAAGGCCGCCCCGCTCGCCGGCGGGGTGTTGTGCGGCGGGTGCGAGCAGTCGGCCACCGATCTGGTTCAGCGGGTGCCCGGCTACCGGCTGGTGCGAGAGATCGGCCGCGGCAACCTGGGGGTGACGTACGTGGCGGTACGGGGGACCGGGGCGAGGCGGTTCGCCGTCAAGGCTGTCCGCATCCCGGATTCGGCCGCCCCTTCGCAACTCGCCCGGTTCCTCGAAGAATTGGCCCCCCTGCGGGAACTGCGGCACCCGAACGTCGTCCGCTACCGCGACAGTGGGGTGATGAGCGGCGGGGCGTTCGTGGTCGCCGAGTACGTGCACGGGATGGACCTGCGGCGGGTGGTCCGGCGGTGGGGGGCGATGTCGGTGGCCAACGCCGTGCGGGCGGTACGGCACGCGCTGTCGGGCCTGACCCACGCCCACCCCCGCGGGTTCGTCCACGGCGACCTGAAGCCGTCCAACCTGCTGTTGGAGGTGCGGACCAAGCGGCAGGGGGTGAAGGTCACCGACTTCGGGCTGGCGCTCGCGTACCACGCCGCACAACTGGGCGGATCGACGGCGGGCGGCTTGCCGCTCTTCCTCCCCCCGGAGCGGATCGCCAACCCCCGTACGGCGGAGCCTGCCGCCGACCAGTATTCGATGGCCGCGACCCTGTACCACCTGCTGACCGGCGAGTACCCCTTCGACCCGGCCGGACCGGCCGGTATCGCCATCGAACGCATGCTGCACGACGACCCGCTGCCGATCCTGGAGCGCCGCCCGCACCTGCCGCGGGCACTGGCACTCGTCATTCACCGGGCGATGAGCCGCGACCCCGCCGACCGGTTCGATTCGGTCGAAGTCTTCCGCGCCGCGCTCGAACCGTTCGCCGGCGGGTGACACCTCCGAGGGCTTCTCCATGTCGGTTCGTTCACTCTGGTCGTTCGCCCTGCTCCTACTGTGCGGGCCGCTCGTCGCCCAGGACAAGCCGGCGGAGGGGAAGTACAAGACCGAGAAGGACGTCCCCTACCGCACCGGCGACAAACTGACGGACGCCATGAAGGAGCGGTGCAAGCTGGACGTGTACTTCCCGGAGGGCGGGAAGGACGTGCCGGCGGTGGTGTGGTTCCACGGTGGCGGGCTGAAGGGTGGCGAGAAGGCGATCCCGAAAGCGCTTCAGGGGAAGGGGGTGATCGTGATCGCGGCGAACTACCGCCTCAGCCCGAAGGCGAAGGCCCCCGAGTACATCGAGGACGCGGCGGCGGCGGTGGCGTGGGCGTTCGGGAACATGGAGAAGTACGGCGGGGCGAAGAAGAAGGTGTTCGTGTCGGGGCACTCGGCCGGTGGCTACCTGACCAGCATGATCGGCCTGGACAAGAAGTGGCTGAAGGCCCACGACATCGACGCCGACGACATCGCCGGCCTTGTGCCGTTTAGCGGGCAGGCGCTCACCCACTTCACCATCCGCGAGGAGCGGGGCATCCCGGACACGCGGCCGATCATTGACGAACTGGCCCCGCTGTACCACGTCCGCAAGGACTCGCCCCCGCTGCTCATCATCTCCGGCGACCGCAATAAGGAGTTGCGGGGGCGGTACGAGGAGACGGCCTACTTCTGGCGGATTATGAAGGAGGTCGGGCACAAGGACGTGGAACTGCTGGAACTTCAGGGGTACGACCACGGCGGCATGGCCGAGCCGGCGTTCCCGCTGCTGCTCAAGTTCATGAAAGAGAAGGCGAAGTGACCTGACATCAGCCCGAAGGGCTGGGAGTCCTCAAGCCCTGGGCGAGCGAGCGGAGCGAGCGACGCCCTGGGTACGAATCGTAAACCGCCCGCAGCCTGAAAGGCTGCGACCTTCTCCCAGCCCTTCAGGCTGGGTTCGATCTACTATTCACACCCAGGGCGTTGCCCTGGGCTGAGGACTCCCAGCCCTTCGGGCTGAAGACACCTTCACCCCCAGAACTTGACCAGCTTCTCCCGCTCGGCCACGCCCAGCGGGAACTTCTTGCTCGTCGGGTGGTCGGCGATGCCGGCTAGTTCCCGTAAGGCCTCGTGAATGTGTTCCGGGCGAATCTTGGTGCCCTTCTCCTTGTCGGCCTTCAGCGTGGCCGGGTCGAACGGCACGGCGAACTGCTTGTCGTCGGTCGCCCCGAGGACGCGGTTCCCCTTGATGCCCTTGCCGAGGAACAGAGCCGACCCGATCGACCAGTGGTCCTTGCCGTTCCCCTGGTTGTAGTTCGGCGTGCGGCCCATCTCGGATTGAACGACCACCACCAGTTGCTCGCGGATCTTCAACTCGCCCGCCCGTCGTAGCAGGTGTGCGATGCCCGCCAGGAACTCGGGGATCAGCTTCATCTGGTCGGTGTCGTTGTTGGCGTGGCTGTCGAACTGGCCGATGTCCAGGTTCGCCGACACACACACACCGGCCTTGAACGACGCCAGCGCGATCTCGGCCTGCTGGGCCAGCCGCTCCTTCGGCAGCTTGTCCGGGATGTGTGGCACCACCCGCTGGAGCGCCTTCGAGTTGCTTTGTGCCGCGTACAGCATGTTCTCGCCGCGTTCGGCCCGCGGCAGTTGCGGCTTCGCGGCTACTGCCTCGTGCTCTTCACGCAACGCCTCTTCAATCCGGTCGAGGGCGAACTTGTCGTGGTACGCGGCCTTCGCGTTGCCCTCCACGTTGTCGGCCAGCGCGATCTTCCGCAACGACTGGATGTACGGCACGCGGCTCATCGCCACGACGCCACCGGTCGCCGAGTAGTTACCGAACGTCAGGTACGCGAGCGGGCACTCCGGCCCGCGGCAGGCGGCGACCAACGCGGCGAACGTGGGGTAGCTCAGGCTGTCGAGTTTGCCGGTGGCCATGTACCGCGCACCCGGCGAGTGGTTGTTCACCGAGTAGTCCAGGCCGTTGAACGCCAGCAACTCCCCGCCGAACTCCTTGTAGAAGTCCTCGTTGCACATCCCGCCGGCGGCGTGCTTCTTGTTCGGGGCGTACTTGTGATCGCCTTCCGTCAGGATGTCGCCGGCCTTGTACAGCCGGTTGATCTCGTTCACCCCTTTCGGGTCCATGAGGTAGGTCGTGTCCCACCCGCCGGAGGCGTTGAATACGACGTAGTACGGCCCGGGGTACGGCTCGTCCTTCTTGTCGGCGGCCCGCGTCTCGGGGTGCCGCAGCGGAAGAGCGAGACCAAGCCCGGCCAGCCCGCACAGCTTGAGGAAGTCACGTCGCATAGTGATCCCGCTCCCTCGCGGTCGCGGCTCGTTGGTCACTCGTACAGGAACTCGTTTCGCCGCAGGAGGTACGTCACCACCGCACGCCAGGCGCGGATGGTGTACGTCGGGTCGTCCACCTTCGCACCGGGGGCGTCCTTGTTGCCGGGTCGGCAAAAATACGTCTCCTCTTTGCTCGCCTTGTTGTCGGCCGCGTCCTTCACCACCGCCGCGAACAGCTTGAACGTCCGCTTCACCTCGGCCGAGTTGGCGTCGTCGTTTCGGCCCAGAATCTTCGCGTGCAGGTGAGCGATCGCCTCCCGCAGTTTCTTGTCGTCGTCGTCGCTCTTGCCCGGCAGCACGCTCGGCTCGATGGTCGGGAACAGTTTCCGCTCGGCGGCCGGGCGGCGGAAGTCTTTGGCCACCTCCTTGCACGCCACGTCGTTCGACATGAGCCGTTGAATGGCTCCCATCGCCCCGCTCGGATCGCTCGCTCGCTCCGTCACCTCTTTGGAGTCGATCCCGCCGTACAGCATCGCCAAGTCGCCGTTCAGCTTGTTCCACTTCTCGCCGAACACCGCTTCGACCTTCCGCTCTAACTGCTCCGGCGAGAGCATCCGCACCAGCCCGATGTCGTCGAGTTCGGCCTTGAGGCAGGCGTCCTTCAGCGCCGTCGTCGGGCCGTCGGCGCGGTAGAAGTCGCTCAGCACCCACTCGGTGAACACCACCTTCAGGTTGAACTTGCTCTGCACGAAATTCGCCGCGATGGCCTCCACCTGCTTCCGCTGTTCCGTGTACGCCCGTGCTCGTGCCGCATACAGCGGGTCGTCCAACCCCTTCGGCGGGAGCAGCACCTTGCGGCCCGTCAGGATGTAGTAAACGTGTTCGACCATCGTGGTGGCGAACCGCGGGTCTTTCGCCGTCCGCTCTCCCAGCCATTGCAGTGCCCGCCATCGGTCGCCCTTCGGCAGGTCCTCGCCCTCGAACCCCGCCCCGAACATGTCGGTGAACCACCCGCCCTTCCGCTTGCCGTACACCCCGACGTCGGCGAACTTCCAGTAGTCCTGGAACAGCCCGGCGACGGGGTCGAGCGTCTTGTGGCACACCACGCACTCGGCCGCCTGCATGGTCGGGATCTTGTGCTTGGCGGTGGTGGCGGCGGCATCGCTCACCCTCGCCGCCAGTTCCAGCACGTCCACCCCGAGAAAGTGCTGGTAGTACATCCGCGCCCGCAGGCGGTTGCGGTTCGTCTCGGTGGTCGGGTAGCGGGTGAGGTACTGGAAACTGCTGAGCAGCCCGGCGTGCGGGTAGAACCCCGTCGCCGAGTCCATGTTCGACTCCTTGCTGTTCTTGTCGCGGCTGACGAGTGCCTTCAGCTTCACCGGCAAGTACTCGAACGGGTCGTCCGGGTTCTTGAACTTGTCCTTCAACTCCTCGAAGATGCCGTACCCGCGGGCGGTGTACGGCGACACCATGATGTAGTCGGCCGTGACGATCTCGGTGAACGGCTTGTCGTTGCGGACGACGTGTTCGATCAGCTTCATCGATTCGCCGAGCAGCGCCTTACGGTAGTCGTTGGCCAGCTTGTACCCGGCCTGCTTCCGCTCCTTCTCGTCCTTGATGTGGCTCAGGTCGTGCTTCTGGTACCACAGCCGCGTCTGGTTGAAGTGGTCGTAGCTCAGCACCGTCGCTTCGGTCGCCCCGTCCAACCCGAGCGTGAGGAAGACGTCGTTGAACCCCTCCCGCAGGCGGGTGTAAAACGCCTCCTCCTTCATCACCGCGTCCAAAATCGCGGGCATCGCTTTCCGCCCGTCCTTCGCCACCGCCGCCAGTTCGGCATCCGTCGGCAGCCGCCCGGCGAGTGACAGCGTGGCCCGCCGCAGCAACCGCCGGTCGTCGAGCATCGTCACGTCTTTGAAGAACGGCGGGGCGTTCGGGTCGGCGGCCGGCAGCACCACCTTGCCGCTGTTGCCTTCCACACGCCGAACCAGTTCGGCCAGCACGCGGTACTCGGTCGAATCGGCCTTCAGCACGTCCTTCCCGCCGTGGTCGAGGGCGCCGACCACCTTTTGCAGAATCCGCGATTTGTCCTTCTCCTTCGTCGCCGCCATCGCCGCGAACGCCGCCGCGTTTTGCCGCATCGCCGCGTCTCGTGCCGGGCCTTCCACCTTCTTCGGGTCGATCAGTTTGAACTGGCTGTCCGCCCCGTCGCCGCCCTTCTTGTGGCACGTCAGGCACTTCTGGCTGCCCACCTTCGCCCACACCTCATCCACGAAGAAGTTGTCCACCGCCGCGGCGCACCCGGTCGGGGCCTGGGCGTGCAGTGGGGCAGTGGCGAACAGAAAAACGAGCGGGAGGAGGCGGACGGGCTTCGGCATGGGTCGCTCGCGGATCCGGTCAACGGCGGGTGAACTGATCGTAACCCGAGTGAGCGGAATGCGGCAATCGCATTCGGCCGGGCGATTCCGTCCGTGTCAAATCCGTATCCGGTCACGGGCGGGGCGGGTGTCGGGGAATCGGGCGAGGGGGGCCGTGCAAGGTGGTCAAGATGATCAAGATGTTCAACCCGCCGCCCCATCCCGTGTCCGATTACTGGACATAAGTTCGCAACTCGGGCTGTCACCCTTCGGTCGTGCCTGGTGCCAGGAACGGCCGCATCTGTTCCCATTCGAGCGGCGTCTCGAAGCGCGCGCCGAGCAGGAAGTCGCCGGTGTCGGCCTCCTTCACGTGGACGACGTGCAGCACCAGCGGCAGCCCCTCGCGGCTGCCCTCGGAGGTCAACTCGGCCTGCACCACCGATCCGGCGGGCGGCGGGTCGGCCATCATCATGCTGATGCCGGTGCGGGAGATGTTCCACACCAGCCCTACCTGCTCGCGGTCGCGGAGGCGGCAGACGGTGCCGAGGGTCGGCTGGAACCGCGGGGCGATCCGCCGCTCGGTGGCGGGCGACAGGGTGTACGACATGACAGGCTCGCTGCGGGGGCGATATGCCACCGGATACCATAGCGGACGCTTGCTCGCCGGCACCACCCGGCGTACCCTCACCGCACCCTCCCGGAGTCCGTCCCGTGGTCCGTCAACTCGCCGCCCTCGCCCTACTCGGGGTCGCCATGCCCGCCGTCGCCGCCGACCCGGAGCTGAAGTTCACCATGCGGAGCCGCGCCGCCGCCCCCGGCGAACCGGCCGTCGCACCGACCGAAAAGGCCGTGTGGTGGGATCCGAAGAGGACGGCGGTGATCGTGTGCGACATGTGGGACCACCACTGGTGCAAGTCGGCCGAGGCCCGCGTGGGCGAGCTGGCCGGGCCGATGAACGACATGCTGAAAGCGGCCCGCAAGCACGGCATGTTCGTCATCCACGCCCCGAGCACGTGTACCGGGTTCTACAAGGACACCCCGCAGCGGAAGCGAGCGACGGACGCGCCGTTCTCGAAGGCTCCCATCGAGTTGGTGAAAACGGAACGCTGGGGCACGGCGTGGCACTGGACGGACGCGAAGAAGGAGGGCGTGCTGCCGATCGACGACTCGGACATGGGGTGCGACTGCAAGACCAAGTGCGAGATCCGTTCGCCGTGGACGCG
>CAYMHO010000149.1:0-16328 GCA_964390195.1 uncultured Fimbriiglobus sp.
GGGCCGGGGGGTGAGGTCCCAACTCATGCGCCCCCTCGCCCTGCTCCTCCTCCTGCCGGCGGTCGCGCTCGCCCAGGACGTGAAGCCCGACCCGCGGTTCACCCGTACCTCCGCCGCGGTGCCGATGCGGGACGGGGTGAAACTGCACACCGTCGTGTACGTCCCGAAGGCGAAGTCCGACCCGCTTCCGGTCGTCCTCATCCGCACCCCCTACGGCATCGAGGGGAAGGGCGAGTGGGTGTTCCAGAACTACGTGAAGGACCTGGCGGACGACGGGTACATCTTCGCCTTCCAGGACATCCGCGGGCGGCACCGGTCGGAAGGCAAGTTCGTGATGACCCGCCCGGCCCGCGACCCGAAGGACGAGAAGGCGGTCGATGAGGCGTCGGACACGTCGGACACGATCGACTGGCTGCTGAAGGAGGTGGACGGGAACAACGGGCGGGTGGGCATGCTCGGCATCAGCTACGACGGCTGGCTGACCGCCGCCGCCATGCTCGACCCGCACCCGGCACTCAAGGCGGTGTCCCCGCAGGCGTCGCCGTCCGACATGTACCTGGGCGACGACTTCCACCACAACGGCGCCTTCCGCCTGAGCTACGGGTTCGAGTACGTGGCCATGATGGAGACGAACAAGTGGAACGGGGAGTTCCGGTTCGACCGCAAGGACACGTTCGACTGGTACCTGAAGCTCGGCGGCCTCTCGAACGTGAAGGCCAAGCACTTCGGCGAGCGGATGCCGACGTGGAACGACTTCGTGGCGCACCCGAACTACGACGACCACTGGAAGACGCAGTCGCTCGAGCCGCGGCTGACGAAGGTGACGGTACCGACGCTGAACGTGGCCGGGTGGTACGACCAGGAGGACTTTCGCGGCCCGCTGAAGATCTACGAGCACCTGGAGAAGCAGGACAAGAACGGGCAGAACTTCCTGGTGGTCGGCCCGTGGAACCACGGCGGGTGGGCGGTCGGGCCGGGCGACAAGCTCGGCAGGCTGACGTTCGACGCGGCCACCGGCAAGCACTTCCGGGCGGAGGTGCAGGCGCCGTTCTTCGCGTACCACCTGAAGGACAAGGGGCCGAAGGAGCGGCCCGAGGCGTTGATGTTCCAGACGGGCACGAACAAGTGGGTGAAACACACGGCGTGGCCGCCGAAGGAGGCCGAGGCGAAGGCGCTCTACTTCCACCCGGACGGGAAGCTGGCGTTCGCCCCGCCGACGGCCGACGGGCACGACGAGTACATCAGCGACCCCGCCAAGCCGGTGCCGTACCGCCCGCGGCCGGTCACGCCCACCTACCCCGGCAAGGAGTGGAAGGAGTGGATGACCGAGGACCAGCGGTTCACCCACCACCGGCCGGACGTGCTCAGCTTCGAAACCGACCCGCTGACCGAGGACGTGGTGCTGGCCGGGGGCATCACGGCGAAGCTGTTCGCGGCGACGACCGGCACCGATGCGGATTGGGTCGTGCGGCTGATCGACGTCTACCCGGAGGAGTACCCGGACGAGCCGACCATGGCGGGGTTCCAGCAGTTGGTGTGCGGGGAGCCGCTGCGGGGGCGGTTCCGCAACGGGTTCGACAAGCCGGCGGCGATCACCGCGGGGAAGGTGGAGGCGTACACCATCGATCTGAACTGGAGCCACCACTGCTTCCGCAAGGGGCACCGCATCATGGTGCAGGTGAGCAGCACCTGGTTCCCGCTGTACGACCGCAACCCGCAGAAGTACGTGCCGAACATCTTCGAGGCGACGGACGCCGACTTCCAGAAAGCAACGCAGCAGGTGCACCGGGGTGCGAAGCACCCGTCGCGGATCGAGGTGCAGGTGATGCCCAGAAAGTAGCAGGCACACTCCGTGTGCCGTATCGGACCGGCACACGGAGTGTGCCTGCTACTCTCGGCGATAAATTCGGGCAAATGCCGGGCGGGGAGCGGCGAAGTACCGGCAGCGAACCCGAGGGCCGACGCCATGACCCCGCACGACGACCGCCGCAACAGCACCGCCGCGAACGTGGCCGACGGGATCGCCCTCGGCCTTCAGGTGGTGTTCGAGTGGGCCGGGTTCTTGATCGAAGGGGTGTTGTCGCTGGTGGTCGGGCTGCTCGGGTAGATGTCTTCCGGCCTGAAGGGCCGGGTTCTACCAGCCCAGGGCAAGCGAGCCGAAGGCGAGCGCAGCCCTGGGTGAGGGACAACCATTTCCCCGCCCTGAAAGGGCGGGTTCAGATGAACCCGCCCTTTCAGGGCGGCATCCATTTCGTCCGGTTCACCCAGGCCTTCGCTCGCTCCGCTCGCTCCGACGTGGGCTGATGGAATCCGCCCTTTCAGGGCGGAGACACCCTACCACCGGTAGCTCGTCTGGATGAAGAACTGGCCCATGTCGGCGGTGTTCGTGTTCCCGCGGGTGTTCTTCAGGAAGTCGCCGGCCCACAGGTGCGAGTACCCGACGAGCACGTCGGCGTGCTTGCTCAGGTGGAAGTTGAGCACCACGTCCACCTCCTGACCGACTTCCGACCCGGCCCGCCCGGTGGCGTCCCGGCGGATGGCGTTCCCGGCCGCGTTGTACAGGGCGTCGCGGCGGTTCGCCAGGTAGAAGCTGTGCCCCTGCACCCACACGGTCAGCCACTTGGCCGGGTACAGGTAGAGGTGCGCGTTCACGTCGTGGATGTTCTGCCGGCCCACCTGGTCGATCCACCCCAGGTAGTAGTGGCCGAACGGAAAGAGCTGGTTGAAGGTGTTGATGTTGTCGCCCACCCCGCCGCTGGCGTAGTCGTAGTACCCCCAGATCGTCGGGTTCCAGGGCATCCCCTTCAGGTGGTAGCCGAGGCCGGCGGTGGCCATGCCGGCCACCACGTTCCGTCGGTCCTGGGTGCCGAGCTGCATCGCCCCCTCGAAGTCGTACAGCACGTTCTCGTTGCACCCCACCCCCTGACCCGTCAGCCGCCCGCCGAACGTGTGCCGGGTGAACGGCGCGCGGGTCAGGTTCTGCTGCCGCACCCGGTTGGTGTTGTCCAGCATCAGGTAGTACGCGTCGATGGCGTGCTGCTTGTCCGGGCGGTGCGTCACCCACGCCCCGGCGAAGTTCTGGTTGTTGTCCACCACGTCCAGGGCGGTCGGGTTGGGCACCACCGGCTGCACCCAGAACAGGTCCACGTCCGTCTTCTCGGACGTGCGGAACAGCCTCGCCCCCTGGAACGTCCGCCGGGTGTTCGCCCAGTCGAGCGGGGAGACCAGCCGCTGCGAGCCGAACAGCAGCTCTTGTCGGCCCACCCGCGCGTACACCGGGGCGTCGCCCAGTTCCAGCAGTTTCACGTCGGCGAACACGTTCAGCAGGTCGAACCCGGTGTCGTCGATCGCCAGCGGCCGTAACTCCTGGCCGGTGGTGAACGCCCCGATGCCCTCGGCGTACAGGCGGAAGTCATCCCGGAACCACAGGTCGCCGTACACCCGCAGGCGGGTCAGGTGGTAGTCGTTGTTGTTCGGCCCGAGCCGCGAGTTGTACTCGTTCTGGTACCGGCTCCGCACGTCCCCGCCGGTGGTGAACAGCAGGTTGTCGCCCACCCGGATCCGCTTGAGCGGGTCGAACAGGTCGCACTCGGTGTTCTTCGGGTCGTCCAGGTAGGAGAAGTTGTCGGCGTCGAAGAACGACGGCTGGATGAGGCCGAACCGCGGGTACGGGTACTTCGGCGGGGCTTTCAGTTCGGTCCCGCGGAACAGGTCGAGCACCGAGTAGTAGCCGGGGCCGGTCGGCAGCACGGGGAAGTTGCCCGGCCGCGGGAACGTCCGCACGCGGGGGATCGCCTTCCAGTCCGGCCCGCAGGCGGTGCAGGTGCCGCAGTCGCCGGCCGGCGCAGGCGCCGGGGTCGCGGCGGGCGCGTAGGCCGGCGGGGGGGCCGACGGGACCGCCGCGGGCGTTTGGGCGGGGAGGGCGACGGTGTCCGGGGCCGGACGCACCGGGATGGCCAGCACCTGGTCGCGGGTCGGGGTCGGCACCGGGGGCAGGTGGTGAACCGGCGGGGCGGGCGGGGTTTGCCCGAACGCCACCCCGCCGCCGGCGACCGCGACGCCCGCCAGGAGTTTGCGCAGGACCGCTGACATGACGATTTCTCCCAAGAGCCGGCCCGAACGGACGGGGCCGAACGTAACTCCGGGATCGGTTGTGGCGGTTCGCCGGTCGGAATGATCCGCCCGGTGCAGTCGAATCTGAGGGAAACCACGTCTGCACCGCCGGCACAATCCGAACAATCGGCCCTGTCTCCAGGGAACGCCACGACCCCAGGGTTTCGTCCCGGGGTCGGAGGCGAGACTGCGGGTGTCGGGGGATGTCATTCAGTAGGTGTCTTCCGGGCCACCCCCGGACTTCCGGACGAAGAGGACCGCCTTCTTGACATGAGCCGCCCCGGCGTTCACGTCGCCGTCGATGACGATGTCCCTCGGTTGGTCGGTCTGGCCGGCGATGCCCACCAGCGTTCCCGGCCGGCCGCCCGCCGACTGGTTGACGGGAATGGTGATGTCCTGATAGAGGGCGTGCGTGCCGGCCGCTTCCGGTCGGAAGCCGGCGGCGAACACCCCGGTCGCCCCGGCGAAAGTGACGGACATCAGGTCGCGGCCGTCGAGCTGTTCGAGGACGAGACGGGGGAACGAGGCGAACATCGGGTGGGCCTTTGCGTCAGGAAGGATGATGTCGTTCTGCCGATGCGGCAGGTGGTACACCTTCCTGATGCAGCCCGACCCGACTTTCCGGACACGAACCGGCCAGCTCACGCGGTCCCCACCGTCGCCGGCTCGGGCACCCGCACCGGCTTGGCCAGCCAGCCGGCGACGTAGAACCAGCCGGTGCTCAGGACCGTCAGGCCGAGCAGCGCGCCGAACAGCATCTGCGGGCTTCCGGTGGCGGTTTGCAGCGGCCCCGCCAGCAGCGGCACCAGCACCCCGCCGAGCGCCCCGAGCAGCCCGACCAGCCCGCCGACGGCCCCCACATCCTTCGGGAAGGCGTCCGGGATCATCTTGTACACGCTCGCCTTGCCGACGCCCATGCCCACCCCCAGCACGAACAGGGCGGCGGTGAACCCCCACACGCCGACGCCGGGGAAGAACGTGAGCACCGCGCCGGCGACCAGCATCCCCCAGAACACCGCCGCCATGACGATGCGGGCGCCGTACCTGTCGGACAGGTGCCCGCCGAGCGGCCGCAGCAGCGACGCGGGGAACACGAAGCAGACCGCCGCCAGCACGCCCACCCACCCGACCAGCTTGTCGTAATCCGCCTTCACCTCGGGGTTCGCTTTCATGTACGCGGTGAACTCTTCGCCCTTCAGCTTGCCGATGGTGTCGAAGTCGGCGGCCAGTTGCGGGGTGAACCCGAGCCGCCCGGCCAACTCCCCGCCGTAGTTCGCCACGTAGTAGTTCGGCAGCAGCCCGGACAGGGCGACGTACGCGCCGAACACGACGACGTAGTGCAGGCTGTACTCCCACACCCGCAACTTGCCGACCGGCTTGATGACCTCGGCGAACGCTTTCGCCTTCGCCGGCGTGCGGTCCGGACTCGGGGCTAGCAGCCACACCGCCGCCGCCATCACCACCAGCAGCACGGCGTACACGAGCGGGATGAACCGCCACCCGCCGGGCACGGCCCCGCCGAAGAAGCCGGCCGCGGGGATGAGGGCGATGAGCGCCGGGCCGAACAGCTTGGTGGCGCTCGCGCCCACGTTGCCCGCGCCGAACACGCCCAGCGCCAGCCCCTGCTTCTCCTTCGGGTACCACGCCGCGCACCACGCGATGCCCACGCTGAACGAGTTGCCGGCCAAGCCGAACAGCCCGGCCAGCACCAGCAGTTGCCAGTATTCCGTGGCGAACCCGACCAGCACGGTGGGCACGACGGGCAGCAGCAGCAGCAGGGTCATCACCTTCCGCCCGCCGAATTTGTCCGCCCACACGCCGAAGTTGAACCGCAGCAGCGACCCGGCCAAGATGGCGGTGAGGGTCAGGTTGTACAGGTGGCCGTCGGTGAGCGACAGCTCGTTCTTGAACTTCACCGCCAGCATGCCGAACATCAGCCAGACGGCGAACAGAAGGGTGAACGCCGCGGTGGACAGCCACAGCACCCGCCGCCGCGGGCCGGCCGGATCGGAGTCGATGCCCTCGCTCATACCACCTCCAACGGTTGAGTCCTCGGCTTGCTGCAGCCGGCCTCTGTGAGGCCGGTCCGACCGGGGTCACAGACCCCGGCTACAGTGCGGCCGGTTGACGGGATGAATCGGCGGCCGTGGGAGGGGCGGCCTTGAGTAGGAGAGACGCCAGCTTGCCGCGGCAGGACCCGCACCCGGTGCCGGCCCCCGTCTTCGCGGCGATGTCTTGGAGTGTGCGACCGCCGTTCCGCACGGCGGCCGACACCTGTTGTTCGCTCACCTGGTGGCACTGGCACACCATGCCGGCTGGTTCGGGGCTGCGGTCTTGCGAGGCGAGCAGATCCAGCCGGTTCGCCGGCAGCGGGTCGCCGCGTTCGAACCGTTGAATCAGCCCCGGCGCGGCCGACGCATCTCCGACCAGCACCGCCCCGGCCAGCTTCCCGTCGCGGACGACCAGCTTGCGGTACACGCCCCGCCGCTCCTCGATGACTTGTAGCACCTCGTCGGTGTCCTTGCCGTCGATGTCGCCCAGGCTGGCCACCTCCAGGCCGACCACCTTGAGCCGGGTGTGAACCTTCGACCCGCGGTACCGCGCGGTGGGGCTGCCGCACAGCACGTCGGCCAGCACCGCGCACTGCTCGTACGCCGGCTGCACGGTGCCGTAAGTCTGGGAGTTGTGTTCGACGCACTCGCCGACCGCGAACAGACCGTGAACGCCCGTCTCCATCCGGTCGTTCACGAGGATCCCGGCGTTGGTGGGGATGTCCGAATCCTTCGCCAGGTCGACCCGCGGCTGCACCCCGCTGGCGAACACCACCAGATCGGCCGGCAGCACGTCGCCCGCCGCGAGGGCCACGCCGGCCGCCCGCTTGTCGCCCGTCACCGCCCGCGTCGTCGCCGACGTGCGCACCGCGATGCCCAGGTTTTCCACGGCCTTTTGCAACATCTGCCCGCCGGTGCGGTCCACCTGCCGGTTCATCAGCGTGTCGAACAGGTGCAGCAGCGTGACGTGCATGCCCAGGTCGGCCAGCCCCTTCGCCGCCTCCAGCCCGAGTAGCCCGCCGCCGACCACCACCGCCGGCCGGCCCCGCTTCGCCCACCCCCGCATCCGCTCCACGTCGGCCACCGTGCGGTACACGGCCACGCCGTCTTTGAACGTGCCGTCGCGTTTCCGCAGGCCGTCCACCCGCGGCACGCGGGCCTCGCTGCCGGTGGCGAACACCAGCTTGTCGAAGTAGTGTTCGCGGCCGTCGGCCGTCCACAGCCGCCGGGCGGCCGGTGACAACTGGCTGACAGTGGCCCCGCGGTGAAACGTGATGCCCTTTTCGGCGTACCACTCGGCCGTTTTCAGCGTGATGTCGTCCACCGCCCCGCCGAGCAGCACGCGGTTCAGCAGGATGCGGTTGTAGCACCCGTGCGGCTCGTCGCCGAACACGCTGACGGCGTAGCGGTCCAGCCCGCCGCGGCGGGCGAGGTCGTCCACCAACCGCCCGGCGGCCATGCCGTTGCCGACGATCGCTAGCTGCTCGCGGGTCATGCCCCCTCCGTTCGTACCGCCGCGATCCGCACCGCCGCCAGCTTGAACTCGGGCATGCGACTGGTCGGGTCGAGCGTCGCCTGGGTCAACAAATTCGCCGCCGCCTGTCCGCCCCAGTGGAACGGGGCGAAGAGCGTGTCCGGACGGATGCCGGTGCCGATGTCCACGGCGAACTCGACGCTCGCCCGGCGGCTCTGCACCGTCACCCGCGAGTCGTCTGCGATGCCGAACCGGGCGGCTAGTTCAGGGTGAAGCTGTACCCGTGGCACCGGCTTCGCGCCGCTCAGTTTGCCCACCCGCCGCGTCTGGGCGCCGGAGTTGTAGTGCTCCTGGTAGCGGCCGGTGGTGAAGTACAGCGGGTAGTCGCTGTCGGGTTCTTCGCCCGCCGCACGGTGTTCGACGGTGTGAAACTTCGCCCGCCCGTCGGGGTGATGGAACCGCTCGGCGAACAGCCGCGGGGTGCCGGGGTGGTCCACGCTCGGGCACGGCCAGAACACGCCGTCCTCGGCGTCGATGCGGGCGTAGCTGATGCCGGCGTAGTCGGCCGTGCCGCCGCTCGTCGCCCGGCGGAACTCGTCGAACACGGCTTCGGTGTTGGTAAACGTGAATTTCCCGCCGCATCCCAACCGCTCGGCCAACTCCCGCATCACGTCGATGTCCGACAGCACTCCCGACGGTGGAGCGAAGGCTCGACGGCGGCGGATGACACGGCCTTCCAAGTTCGTCATGGTGCCGTCTTCTTCCGCCCATTGCGTGACCGGCAACACCACGTGAGCCAGTTCGGCCGTCTCGTTCAGGAACGGGTCGCACACGGCCAGAAAATCCAGTGATTTCAGCCGGTCGATCACCCGCCCGGCGTCGGGCGAGGCCACCGCCACGTTCGACCCCATCACCAGCAGCCCGCGGATGCCGCCCGGTTGCCCGCACGAGTCGAGCAGTTCGAACGCACTCCGTCCCTTCCGCGGCAGGCTGGCGGGGTCAACGCCCCACACCATCGCCACCGATTGGCGGTGACTCTCGTTCTCGATCAGCCGATAGCCGGGAAGCTGGTCGGCCTTCTGCCCGTGTTCCCGCCCGCCCTGGCCGTTGCCCTGCCCCGTCAGGCAGCCGTACCCGCCGCCGACTGCGCCGACCTGCCCCAGCGCGAGTGCCAGGTTGATGAACGCCAGCACCGTATCGACGCCCTTGCTCTGCTGCTCCGGCCCGCGGCCCGACAGGATCATGCTCGGCCCGTCGGCCAGCACCCGCACCGCCTGCCGAACCTGCGATTCCGGTACCCCGGTGAGCCGCTCGGTGTCGGCCGGGTGGTAGTTCAGCACCGTGCGACGAACGGCATCGAACCCGGTGGTGCGGGCCTGGATGAACGCCGCGTCGATCAGCCGCTCTTCGACCGCGACATGAAGAAGGCTGTTCGCCAGGGCCAGATCCGACCCCGGTGTGTTGAACAGGTGCAGGTCGGCGGCACGGGCGGTGGGCGTGCGGCGGGGGTCGATCACGATCAACTTGCCGCCGTTCGCCTTCTGCTTCTCGAACCACTGGGCGATCGGCGGGAGGGTGTCGAACGGGTTCGACCCGACCACCAGGAGCGTGCGTGACAACGCGATGTCACTGACCGGGAAGGGCAGCCCGCGGTCGATGCCGAACGCCTTGTTCCCGGCCCCGGCGGCGCTCGACATGCAGTACCGGCCGTTGTAATCGACGTGCGGGGTGCGGAGGGCCACCCGCGCGAACTTGCCGAGCAGGTACGCCTTCTCGTTGGTCAGCGCCCCGGAGCCGAACAGCCCGACCGCGTCGAGGCCGTACCCCCGCTGGATGTTCTGAAATTTCTCCGCGATCAGGTCGATCGCCGCCGCCCAACTCGCCGGCTTGAGCGTGCCGCCGCTCCGCACCAGTGGCGTGAGCAGTCGCTCCTTGCTGTTCAGCAACTCGCCCGCCGTCCACCCTTTCACACACAGCTTGCCGGCGTTCACCGGGAAGGCGTCGTCGCCCGCCACCGTCACTGACAGCGGGCTGTCACCGCCCAGCACGGTGCCGCACTGGAACGCGCAGTACGGGCAGTGCGTGCGGGTGGTCGGGAGTGGCAGGGCGGCACTCACGCCGGCACCCCCACGCTCACCGTGTCCCCCATCACCTCCACCGGGTACGTCGTCACGGCGCACGCGTTCGCCTGGTCGCACTCGCCGCTGTCGGCCTGATACCGGAACGCGTGGTACGGGCAGACCACCTGTTCGCCGGCGAGCATGCCGTCGGCGAGCGGGCCGCCCTTGTGCGGGCAGCGGTTGGCCACCGCGAACACCTTCCCGGCCCGCGAGCGGAAGACGGCGACGGCGTGGTCGCCGATGCGGAACGGCCGGCCCAACCCGATGGGCAGTTCGGTGAGGTCGCAGATCGGCACGAACCGCACCGCGGACGCGAGGGCAACACTCATGGCGCAGCCTCCAATGTCGCCGCCCGCTCCGCGGGCGGTCCAGGTGTTCGCCCGCGGAGCGGGCGACGACTATGCGAGCACGGGTAACGGCACTCTTCGTTCGCTCTCGAACTGGCCGGCGAACACGGGCTTGTCGCGCTCCAGCCACGGGTCCACATACGCCGCGGCGGTCTTCTCCACCTCGGCGTCCAGCTCCGCGCCGATGCCGAGCGAGTCGTTCACCAAGATGTCTTTCAGCTTGTCGAGGCCGATGCGGGGAGCGAAGTCGTAGGTGCGTTCCAGCCACTTGGCGTTGTCGCGGTAGTAGATGAGGAAGCGGCCGATGACCCGCATCGCTTCGTCCTGCGTCTTCACCCGGCAGAGCACGTCCGACTTGCGAACGTGGGCCCCCGCAGCTCCGCCGACGCTGATCTCCCACTCGCCGCCTTCCGTTGCCACGATGCCCACGTCCTTCACCGTGCTCTCGGCACAGTTCCGCGGGCACCCGCTCACGCCGAGCTTCACCTTCGCCGGGAACTCGAACCCCTGATACCGCTTCTCCAGCGCGACGCCGAGGGCCGTGCTGTCGTTGGTGCCGTACCGGCAGAACTCGCTGCCGACGCACGTCTTCACCGTGCGGAGGGCTTTCGTGTACGCGTACCCGCTCGGCATCCCCAGGTCGGCCCATACTTTTGGCAGATCATCCTTCGTGATGCCCAGCAGGTCGATCCGCTGCCCACCTGTGACCTTCACCATCCGCACGGCGTACTTCTTCGCCACCTCGCCGATCTTGATCAGGTCATCTGCGGTCGTCACCCCGCCGTACATCCGCGGGATGACGCTGAACGTGCCGTCGTTCTGGATGTTGGCGTGGACGCGGTCGTTGATGAACCGGGCGTCCCGCTCGTCGATGTACTCCTTGCCCCACAGCCCTTTCAGCATGGACGCCAGCCCGTTCTTGCTCTTCTCGTCCTCGCCGGTGCCCAGCTCCCGCAGCACGGCGGAAACACTCTTCAGCCCTCGTTTCTTCACTTCCAGCACCAGCGTCGGCTTGTCGAGCGGTACCGCCGCGACGTACCACCCCTCGCTCGGGTCGGCCTTCACCCCGCCGGCCACCGCTTCGATTAACCCCTTCACCAGCTTCTTGCAACTGCCGCAGCCGGTGCCCGCGCGGGTCGCCTTGCCCACCGCCGGCACGGTGCATTTGCCGGCCTTGATGGCTGCCACAATCGTGCCCTTGCACACCCCGTTGCAGTCGCACACCTGGTGCGAGTCTGGTAGATCGGCGAGCGACGTCTCCTTGCCGGCGGAGTTGGCGGAGAAGAAGAGTTCGAGCCGGCGTTGTGGGACGGGGGCGTCGGCCTGGAACATCCGCATCAAATCATCCGCCGGGCCGAGGTCGCCGAGCAAGCAGGCGGCGCTCAGCTTGCCGTCGCGGACGATCGCCTTCCAGTACACGTTGCGGGCCGGCTCGCTGAACTGCACCACCTCGTCGGTCGGCTTCACATCGGAAATGCGGCCCATGCTCGCCAGTTCGACGCCCATCACCTTCAGCTTGGTGGCGATCTTCGAGCCGGTGTACGTCGCGGCGGTATCGACCCCGGACAGTACCTTCGCCAGCACCTTCGTCTGCTCCCACAACGGGGCGACGAGGCCGTAAATCATGCCGCGGTGCTGCACGCACTCGCCGACACTGAAGACAGCCGGGTCGTTCGTCCGCATCTGGTCGTCGACCACGATCGCCCGCTCGCAGGCGATGCCACACTCTTTCGCCAGATCGACGTTCGGCCGGATGCCCGCCGAGATGACCACCATGTCAGCGGGGATTTCCGTGCCGTCGCCGAACTTCACCCCGGTCACGCTCGTGTGCCCGGTCAGTTCCTTCGTGCTCGCCCCGGTCTTCGCCGTGATGCCCAGGTTCGTAATCGTGTCGCCGAGCACCTTCCCGCCGGCCTCGTCCAGTTGCACGCTCATCAGCCACGGGGCCATCTCGACGACCGTCACCGCCACGTTGTGCGTCATCAGCCCTTTCGCGGCTTCCAGCCCGAGCAGCCCGCCGCCGATCACCACCGCGTTCTTGCACCCCTTCGCGTAGTCGGCGATGTGCCGGCAGTCGTCGAGGGTGCGGAAGACGAACACGCCGTGCAGGGTGGTGCCGGGAATCGGCGGGACGAACGGCTTGCTGCCGGTGGCGATGACGAGGTAGTCGTACTCGACGCCGAAGTCGCCCGCCCACACGGTCTTGGCCTCGCGGTCGATGCGGGTGACCCGCTGGCCGGCGTGCAGGGTGATGCCGTTCTCGGCGTACCACGCCAGCGGGTTGAGGAAGATCTCCTTCGCGTCATGCGTGCCGTTCAGCACGTTCGACAGCAGGATGCGGTTGTAGTTGCCGTAGGGTTCGTCGCCGAACACGGTGACGTCGAAGCGGTCGGGATCAGCGGCGAGCAGGTCTTCGAGGAGTCGTGCCCCGGCCATGCCGTTGCCGATGACCACGAGCTTCGGCTTGATCGGGTGCATCGCGCGGATCATGGGTCGCTCCGGTGAATGGGGTTCAACCCGCGCTCGTCTGCGCCTCGCGGCTAACCTGCAACAACCGCTCCCGCCACCGCACCACCTCGCCGACCACGAACACCGCCGGGCCGGTCACGTCCGCCGACAACTCCGCAATCGTCGCCAACTCGCCCACCACCACCTGTTGTTCCGGCAAGGAGCCGGACCGGATGACGGCGGCGGGCGTGCCGGGGGAGAGCCCGGCATCGCCCAGCCGCCTGGCGATGGCGGCGATGTGCCGCACCGCCATGTAAAACACCACCACAGGAAGGCGGGCGAGCGCGTTCCAGTCGTGGGTGCAGTCTTCGGAATCGGGGTCACTGTGCCCGGTCGCCAGAACGACGGCCGGGCCGACATCGCGATGCGTCAGCGGAATCTTCGCCGCGGCCAGGGCACCGACCGCCGCGGTCACGCCGGGGACGATTTCAAAGGGCACTCCGGCGGCGGCTAGCGCCTCGGCCTCTTCCCCGCCGCGGCCGAACACGCACGGGTCGCCGCACTTCAGCCGGCAGACCGACTTGCCCTCGCGGGCCAGCCGCACCAGGGCGTCGTTGATGGTTTCTTGGTTCGTGCTGCCGACGCAGTAGCCCCGCTTGCCGACGTGCAGCCGCTCGGCGTCGGGCCGGATTTCGCCCAGTATTTCAGGCGAAAGCAAGGCGTCGGTCAGCACCGCGTCGGCGGACCGCAGCACCCGCAGCCCGCGGACGGTGATGAGGTCGGCCGCACCCGGCCCGGCCCCGACGAGATAAACCGTCCCCGGCACGACGTGTGTCACGGTCGTCACCTCCGAGCGGCTTGGGGGCACGGGCATAGCAGGACGTGTGCCGAACCACGTTCGGCGTCCGGCTGCACCCGCCCACAAGCGTGGTTTCCCACGGGTTTTCACCTGTCCGTCGCGGGAATATTTTCACCGACTGGACATCGCACCCACGTGCCGACTATGCCCGTGACGGTGGCAACTGCTCACGATATGTGCCCGGACACGACGCATTCGAGGAGACCTCACCCCCGGCCCCTCTCCCAGGGGAGAGGGGTGTTCAACGCGGGAATGTGGAAGGTGCGATTGCGAACCGCCGTTCGCCTGCACAAGTTGAACACCCCCTCTCCCCTGGGAGAGGGGGTTGGGGGGTGAGGTCTTTGAAGATGCCTGTCCAGATCCCGCCGTGGCTGCTCTCGCTCGCCCTCGTGGCCGTCGTGTTCGCCGTCGATCTGTCGCTCCCCCTGGGGGTGGCGGCGGCGGTGCCGTACACGTTCGCCGTTCTGGTGGCGTTGGCCGACCGGCGGCGGTGGGTGGGGCCGGCGGTAGCGGGGTTGTGCGGGGCGCTCACCCTGGCGAAGATGGGCATCCTCCCCGATCGCGGGACGACGGAAGAGTGGAAGGTGCTGGTCAACCGCGGGCTGGCCATCTTCGCCGTCGGCATGATCCTGACCATCGGCCTGCTCCGCCGGCGGGCGTCTGAGGCGCGGGCACTGGCGGAGGAGCAGCTGCGGGCGCACCAAGCCGACCTGGCCCACGTCGGGAGGCTCGGACTGCTCGGGCAGGTGGCCGCCGGGCTGGCCCACGAGCTGAACCAGCCGCTCGCCGCCATCGGCCTGCACGCCGAGGTCGCCGGCCGGCTGGCTGTGCCGGGCGAGCCGCTGCGGGTGGAGGTGGCCGACGCCCTGCGGGAAATTGCGACTCAATCCGCCCGGGCGGGGGAGATCGTCCGCGGGGTGAAACGACTGGCCCGCCGCAGCCCGCCGGGCACCGACCCGGTGCTGACGGACGAGACGGTCGCGGCGGCGGTCGCCCTGCTCGGCTGGCAGACGGGGCGAGCCGGGGCGACGGTGCGGGTGGTGGCGGGCGGGCCGACCGCGGTGGTGCAGGCCGACCGGGTGCAGGTGGAGCAGGTGCTGGTGAACCTGATTCAAAATGCCCTGGACGCGGTCGCCGGCCAGCCGGACGGGAAGCGGGTGGTGACGGTGCGGACGACGGCCGACGCCGACTTCATCACCGTGCGGGTGACGGACACCGGCCCCGGCGGGTTCGACCCGGCCCGCCTGTTCGAGCCGTTCTATACCACCAAGGCGGGCGGGCTGGGCCTCGGGCTGGCCATCAGCCGGAACATCGTGGAAGCGCACGGCGGGCGGCTGTGGGCGGAACCGACGGCCGACGGGGCCGAGTTCGCCTTCACCCTGCCCCGCCGCCGACAGGAGCAACAATGAGTTCGCCGACGGTGTTCGTGGTGGACGATGACGACGCGGTGCGGAAGGCGGTGGCCTCGGCCGGCGGGCTGCTCGGCTACCCTGTGCGATCGTTCCACTCGGCGGCCAACTTCCTCGCCGTTTACACCCCGGACCAGTCCGGCTGCCTGGTGCTGGACGTGAAGATGCCGGGCATGACCGGACTGGAACTGCAACGCAGGCTTGCCGACGACGGCGTCACCCTGCCGGTGGTCATGATCTCCGGGCACGCCGACGTGCGGATCGCCGTCGAGGCGATGACCCTCGGGGCGGTCACCCTGCTGGAGAAGCCGTTCAGTCTGGACGAGCTGCTGGCTCAGGTGCGGAAGGCGATCGAGCGGGACGCGACCGAGCGGGCCAGCCGCGGCAAGGCGGACGACGTGCGGGCGAAACTGGCCGCCCTCACCCCGAAGGAGCGTGAGGTGATGGATCAGGTGGTCGCCGGACGGACGAACCGGGAGATCGCCGACAGCCTCGGGCTGAGCGTGCGGGCGGTGGAAGACCGGCGATCCCGGCTGATGCGGCGGATGGGGGCGAACTCGCTCGCCGAACTGGTGGCGGTGGCGACCCAAATGTCGCCGCGCCCCGCCGGGGAGCGCGTCTCACCCCGACGCGCTCCCCTTCGGGTCGCGGCTACAATGCATCGCCCCACAGGACACCCCATGACCCCCGACCCCGTCGGCTGGACGTTCGACAACTCCTACGCCCGCCTGCCGGCCGACCTGCACGCCCCGGCCAAGCCGATGGCCGTGCGGGCGCCGAAGGTGGTCGTCCTGAACCACACGCTCGCCGACCAACTCGGGCTGAACCTGCACGCCTACTCTCCCGAAACGGCGGCCGCCGTGTTCGCCGGGCAGGAACTCCCGCCGGGGTCACAGCCGATCGCCCAGGCCTACGCCGGCCACCAGTTCGGCGGGTTCACCATGCTCGGCGACGGGCGGGCCGTCCTGCTCGGCGAACACCGCACCCCGTCGGGTCAGTTCGTCGATGTGCAGTTCAAAGGCCCCGGCCCGACCCCCTTCTCCCGCCGCGGGGACGGCCGTGCCGCCCTCGGCCCGATGCTCCGCGAGTACGTCATCAGCGAGGCGATGGCGGCGCTGGGGATTCCCACCACCCGCAGCCTGGCGGTGGTGCTGACGGGGGAGCAGGTGTACCGCTCGCAGGTGCAACGCGGGGCCGTGCTCACCCGCATCGCCGCCAGCCACTTGCGGGTGGGCACCTTCCAGTACGCCGCGGCCAGACAGGACGAAACGCTGCTCCGAACGCTCGCCGACTACGCGATCGCCCGGCACTACCCCGCGCTCGGCGAGTTACCGAACAAATACCTCGCCTTCTTCCGGGCGGTGGCGGAGCGGCAGGCGGCGCTCGTCGCCCGGTGGATGCACGTCGGGTTCATCCACGGGGTGATGAACACCGACAACGTGTCGATCGCCGGCGAGACGATCGACTACGGCCCGTGCGCGTTCATGAACGCCTACGACCCGGCCAC
>CAYMHO010000150.1:0-16219 GCA_964390195.1 uncultured Fimbriiglobus sp.
CGGCGCCGGCCCCCCCCCGGCGCCCCCCCCCCCCCCGCCGGTTCACCGAGACCGCTTTACCCCTTCACCACCTCGACCAGCCCCTTCGTGTCGAACGCCACCGCCCACGCGGCTGCGTGCACCGATTTCCGGTCGGCCGGGTTGACCGCCACCTTCTTCTTCTCCGGCGGCGGCTTGCCACCCCCGTTGCCGTTGCCGAACAGCACCTCGCGGACGGCCACGCCGGGCAGGTACGAGGTGAGCATGGCCATCATGAACAGGCTGAACACCAGCAACCCCATGAACACCCCGATGGTGAAGTGCAACAGGTAGCCGCCGACGACGAACACCGGACGGAAGCGGCGGAGCCACACCAGGTACGGCAGGCCGAGTTCGATGAACAGGGTGTACAGCACGAAGACGGCGGCGAGGGTGGAGTACACCGGGCGGGAGGAGAACACCCACCGCATCAGGTTCTCGTACCACTCGAAGTGGATCATGGTGAACTCCGGGTTGACCATCGTCAGCCAGGTGGCGTCGGCACTCCACCACGTCGCCCCCTTCAGCTTGCTCAGCCCGGCGGCCATGTAGATGAAGCAGAAGTGCACCTGTAGCAATCGCTGGGCGAACCCGGTGGCGGCCGACGGCGGCGGGGCGGCCAGGAAGGCCGCGCAGGTGGCGTCGATGCCGCCGCACCGGGCGATGCTCGCGCGGGTGGCCCGGTAGCGGGCGATCAGGCGGTCCAGCGACAGGGCCGCCCCGCAGTTGGCGATCATCAGGTAGATGAGCAGGATGTTCATCATCGTGTCCTGCCCGAACAGCACCTGCGGGTCGCGGTGCAGGTAGGACACCGCCGCCAGCCACGTCAGCACCGAGGTGATGCGGGTGAACAGGCCGAGGGTGAACATGAGCAGGACGACCAGCACCCCCACGTGGACGGCGATCACCTCCGCCGGCTCGGTCACGTGGAAGTAGATGGAGAAGATGGGGTTGCCCGAGCGGTCCAGGTACCGCTCCTCCGCCCCCCACCGGTCCAGGAAGTTGATCCGCCGCTCCCGCTCGAACGCCGGCACCTTGTCGGCGGCCGTGTCCCGCAGGAACTCGAGCAGGTTGTCCCGCAGGGTCGGGCCGAGGAACTGCAGGTAGGTGACCACCGTCCGGCGGTCGC
Source organism: uncultured Fimbriiglobus sp. (assembly GCA_964390195.1). Classification (GTDB taxonomy): domain Bacteria; phylum Planctomycetota; class Planctomycetia; order Gemmatales; family Gemmataceae; genus JALHQU01. Next base: position 1,148 of record CAYMHO010000150.1, read on the forward strand.
GGCTGAGGGTGGGCGGGTCCTCCGCCGGCAGGGTGGAGGCGAACGCGTCCAGGTCGTCGGCCAGGGCGGCGACCGCCTCCGGCGAGAGTTGCTGAAACTGCTCCGGGAGCAGGTCGGCCTTCCCCTTGGCCGGGTCCCGCTTGAGCGGGGCGAGGGAGGTGGTGCGGACGACCGGGTCCGAACTCAGGTGGTGGGCGTACTCCAGGGCGTACCACGCCAGGGGGAGCGGGTACCGCGGGTTGTACGGGTACTTCGGGCCGCCCCCCTTGTCCGCCTGGAGGATGCCGCTCTCGTCGATCAGCCGCAACTTCTTGGCCAGTTCGGCCCGGTCGGCCGGCAGCCCCCGCACCCACTCGAACACCGTCTTCCGCGCCCCCTCGGTGTCCGGGAAGGCGGCCGACTTGGCCAACTCGGTGTGCTCCCAGTCCGTGGTGGGCAGGCGGGTCGGCTCCTCCCACCGCCCGCGATTGGCGGTCCGCAGGTCGTACCACGCGTTCTTGCCGAAGAAGGCGTTCAGGTCGACCGTGTACACCACGTGTACGTACAGGGCCAAGCTGCCGGCGACGATGCGGATGAACGCCATCGTCGTCGGGTCCTGGGGGTTGAACCAGAAGCCGAGGAACTTCCGCCAGATGGCGGCGGCGGTGGCGCGGGCGGGGGTGGTCACTCCTTGCCCTCCCAGTTGAACTTGTGGCGGGCGTACTCGGACATCCAGTCCTTGTAGTCCGGCTCGTCGGTCGGCCGGTTGGGGGTGTACTGCACCGGGGTGAGCCAGTACAGAAGCGGGTCGTTCGGGTCCCGCAGGGTGCCGTCGGCCCCGTACTCACCCAGGTAGTACGGGTAGTAGATGGCCGGGTGGTACGGGCTGCGGCCTTCCGACCGCGCCGGCCCCGGAGGCTCGACGGCCGGGTTCCGCTGCTTCATGCGGGCGTACTCCGGGTTGTCGTAGTCCAGGAACTCCCGCGACTCGATGATGCGGTGCTCCACCCGGAACATCTTCATCCCCGTCACCTTGTACCAGTACACCTCCTCCGCCCGCCCGGCCCCCGCCTCCGTCCGCACGCCGGTGTACTCGTGCGCGATGTGCCGGGCGTAGGACGGCAGCACCGCCCGCCGGGTGGGGGTGTGCGGCTGGCGGTACTGGGTCATGTCCACCTCGTTGAAGCTGGTCGCCCCCGGCACCGACACCTGCCGGCCGGTCAGGTCCCGCTCGTTCTGCGTCCGCCGCTGCATGATGGCCGCCTTCTCCCAACTCGGCGGCAGCATGGTGCCGGGCGAGCTGTACGACGCCAACTCGGTGAGTGACAGGCGGCGGTAGTAGGTCAGCCCGAGCGGGTCGCGGTAGTTGACCCGCCGCTTGGGCAGTTCCACCCACTCGGCCACCGCCCGCGGCTTGTTCGTCTTCGGGTCGGTCACCGGGATCGGCTGGCCCGTCTCGTCCACGTCGGGCACCGGCTGGCCGGTCCGCGGGTCCTTCACCGTGCGGTACACCTCGTACTCGATGAGCACGCAGAACTTGCTCGCCGGGCCGGGGTCCGGGGAGTAGAAGTGGTACGCGTTGCTCAGGTACATGAACCGGAAATACGGCAGGTACACCCGCAGGGCCGACTGGTTGGTCAGCCACGGGGTGCGGCCGAGGGTGTCCGGCCAGGTGGTGGCGGTCAGGGTGCCGCCGAAGTGGAACAGCACCGCCGGCACGAGCAGCGAGTACCGCCACACCGGCGGCAGTGCGGCCAGCAGGGCGGCGACGGCCGCCCCCGCCGCCATCACCCCGAGCAGCATCCGCAGCGAGTCCCAGTGCATCGGCAGGCCGAACGCCCCCAGGCCGCAGGCGGCCGACAGCACCAGCCACGCCGACCAGTGCCCCCGCCGCACCCACAGGCCGGCGGCCGCGGCCAGCACCCCGAGGCCGACCATGCCGATCCGCGGGGTGCGGAACGGGGTGGTCGTGCCGATCTCGGAGTGCAGTTGGCGGAGTTCACCCGGCGACCCCGCCTGGCCGGGCACCTGCCCGCTCGCCCACTTCAGCCGGTCGGCGACGGTGGACCCGTCCCCGCGGAGCGGGTAGGCCTCGGTTTCGGCCGGCGGGTTGGCCAGGGCGGACAGGTCGATGACCACCCCGATGAGGGCGGCCAGCAGGCACAACCCGCCCCCGGCGAGCAGGACCGCCCAGCCCAGTTTTGCGGGCAGTGGGGGCACCGCCTCGACGGGCGGCGGCGCGGACGACGGCACGTTCAACGTGATCCCTCCCTGGTGCGGCGCGGGGTGCGGCTACTGTATGCATCGGCCGACCCGCTACCGGAGTGAACGAATCCTCGGGGGAAATGTTGGACACGCACATCCAGAATTGCGAGGGGTGTGGACGGGCGGGGTCACGACCCGCGCGACCATCCTAACCTGACGCCGCTCGGAGGCAGTTTCGACGGAAGACTTTAGGCAAACTGGCGAAATCGCTCAGACCACCTAGATTACTATTGACGGTGTTGGAGCCTACATCTAGTATCCCCACAGCTAGATCGCCTGAAACGGCTAGCTTTCCTAGAGTCCCACACCACTACCACCCAGCCGGTGACGGACCGCCGATCACGGTCTCTGTCGAGCCTCGGCCGACGGTCCGCTTTTTTCGTTTCAACCGGGTCCCACAACACGGAACGGGAGGACGGCGACGATGTACACGATGGTTATGATGATGGCGGCGACTTCGGGCGGCGACGCGGTGGCCTTTGGTGGCCGGAACCGCGGGTGCGACGGCGGCTGCCACGGGGCGGCGGTCGTGGCCACCGCCCCGGCCGGCTGCACCGGCAGCGGGTTCGGCGCCGGCTGCACCGGCACCGTGGTTGGTAGCTGCCACGGCGGCACCAGCTGCACCGGCGGGAGCGGGTTCCTCGGCCTCCGCGGCAAGCTGTTCGGCGGGCGCGGGTGCACCGGCAGCTGCCACGGCACGACTGTCACCGCCAGCTGCCACGGCGGCGCGGTGGTCGGCGGGTGCCACGGCGGCGTGGTGACCGGCGGGTGCCACGGCGGCGTGGTGGTGACCGGCTGCGTGCCGACCGTCGGCACCGTCGGCGGCGGCGTGGTGACCATGCCGATGACCCAGCCGAAGAAGGACGAGCCGACGATGCCCGCCCCGAATAGGTAAACTAAGTAACTTCGACGGGGGTCGACCTCCCGGGGGGGTGGGGGACCCCGGACCCCGACCGCCGAGTCGTTTTTCCCCCTACCATACCGGCATGACCCGCTTCTACGTCGGACTGGGTGTGACCGCCGTCCTGATGACCATCGCACTGGTGGTGTTGGCCTGGGTGCTCAAACGCCCCGGCGGGGCGGACGCCCCCAAGCTGCCCGAGCCGGTCAGCTACGCCAAACCCTCCGCCGACGGCACCCGCGTGTTCGTCGCCCACGGGTCGCCCGAGTACGAGGCCGGGTTGAAGGACGCCGACACCCGCGCGTACGCCGCCGGGGTGCGGGCCAAGTACCCGGCGCCCGGCATCTACGCCGCCGGCGACAACCCCACCCTGCTTGCCCCGGACCCGCGGGTGGCGGCCGTCGTCGGCGGGTTGGCCCACCCCGAGTACGTCACCCCTTTCGACCAGTACACGCCGGACGAGAACGTGTTCCTGACGCCGGACGGCCGGGCGGTCGGCCGGATCGACGGGGGGTGGTGGAAGACGAAGGCGTACCCGGCCGGGAAGCGGTTGCCCGACGCGACCGTCGAGGAGCAGATGACCGCCCCCGCGGCCACCTTCCTGTTCGTCGACCGCCTGCCGCGGACCCACCTGCTGAAGGACCTGGTGGACAACAAGGACGAACTGCCGCACTCGCCCGAACACGTCCTGTGGCCGGCCGGCGCCGCCCTCGACCCGAACACCAGCCGGTTCCACCTGTTCACCCAGGACTCGAACAAGATCACCTTCGACGCCACCACCGGGGAGGTGGTCCACAAGGGGAAGAACGGGTGGGGCAACCCGGTCGCCAGGACGGTGCTGGTGGTGGTGGTCGGGCTGACCGCGGTCCTGATGGCGGTGCTGGCGTGGTACATCGTGAAGGCCCGACCGCGGGCGGCGGCTTGACCCGCTCGCGGGGCGAGCGGACCACGACCTGCCTCGCGTTCATCTTCCGCGTCCACTTCCGCCCGCCGATCCATAACGCCAGCGTGTCTTTCTCCATTCCCTCCCACACCATCGCCTCGACTTTCCCCGTCTTCGGCAACGCCCGCAATCCGCTCAACGGGTGAGGTCCCGCAACTTCCTCCGAGCCACGACCGGGACGGGGGAACCGCCGGATTTGGCGGTTGACACCCGCCACGGGCGGACGGACACTCGTCCTGACTCGCCCGACGCCTTCTCCCGGCGGCCATTCCTCATGCGCCTTCGCATTTGCCTGCCCGTCGTGTTGGCAGCGTTCCTGTGCCCGCCGGCCGTCGCCCAGAACGACGCCGCGTCGAAACCCGAGCCGTTGCTGGTCTGGCATTACGACGACACCGACGTGCTGAAGGCGGGGGCGAAGTTCCGCGAACCCGGCCCACGCCCGCCGGTGTATCCCGGCTTCCCGGCCGACAACGAAGCGTTCGCGTTCACCTCCAAGGGTCCGACGCTCGGCGTCAGCGAAGCCCTCGTGCCCAAGGCGAACCTGCGGTTCACCAACGGCGATTCGATCACCCTCGAGGCGTGGGTGAAGGTGACCGAGTTGAAAGACGGGGCGTACGCGTACCTGATCGGGAAGGGGCGGAACGGGAACAAGGAGTTCGCCGAGAAGAACCAGAACTACGCCCTGCGGCTGAAGGGGGACAAGGACGGCACGCGGGTCAGCTTCCTGTTCGGCAGCGAGGCGACGAAAGACAAGCCGAGCGACTGGCACCGCTGGACGTCCGACCGCGGGTTCACCACGAGCGGCTGGCACCACGTCGCAGTGGCGTACACGTTCGGCAAGCCGAAGAGCATCCGCGGTTACATCGACGGTGAGGCGGTCGGCGGTGCCTGGGACATGGGCGGGGCGACCGAGCGGCCGCCGACCTCCGACGCCGACGACATCAGCATCGGCACCGGCAACGGCGGCGGGGCGGCCAACAAGTTCCTCGGGCTGCTCGACGAGTTGACCGTGTGGCGGGTGGCGCTGCCGGACGAGGAGTTGAAGAACCGCTACCAGTTCGTGCCGCCCCCGCCGGTGGTGAAGAAGGCGGACCTCCCCCGCGGGCGGGTGACGGTGCAACTGTGCGACGACGGCCTACCCGCCCGCAACGCCTGGCCGGACGTGTCGCCGGCGGCGACGGAGACGTACCCCGAAGTGGCGTTCGGCTTCTTCACCGTGCCGCACAAGTACATCGACACCGGTGTGCGGGGCGACCGCGGCAACCCGTACCTGTTGCGGGCCGCGGCGGTGGTGACGCTGCCGAAGGGGAAGCACCGCCTGCTGCTCCGCGGCCGCGGGGCGAGCCGGTTGTACTTCGACGACAAACTACTGCTGACGACCCCATTCCAAACGGGTGACGGCAGCGGGCACGGCGACATTCGCAAGCCGGAGAGCTACCTGAACCTCGGCCCGGACTTCCGCTTCGCCCCGCCCGGCGACCGCGAGAGCTGGGGCACGTTCGAGAGCACCGGCGGGGAGCACCTCGTCGTCATGGAGTCGGTCGTCGGCAGCTTCCAGGGGAAACTGCGACGGCGGGCGGAGTTGGGCGAAACGGTGGTGGCGATCTCGGAAGCAGGCACCGAAAGCTGGCGGCTGTTGACGCCGGACGACCGCGTCATCCCGTACACCGACACCGGCTGGGCGACCTTCGAGGCCGAACGGACGGCCCACTACGAAACGGTGAACGCGGTGAGCCGGGCCGCATTGCGGAAGCAACAGGACGCGTACTGGCAGACCCGCCGCACCGCCGCCAACGAGTGGCTGAAGTCGACGGCCGAGGTGAAGGTGCCCGAACTGCCGAAGGGGTACCCGACGAACAACAGCATCGACCACTTTCTGGCCGCCCGCATCGAGACGGTGAAGGGGCAGACCGAGAAGGCGAAGAAGGGGAGGGTCGATTACTTCCGGCAGGTGCGGCCGCTGCTCGAAGCGAAGTGCGCCGGGTGCCACACCGGCGACAAGCCGAAGGGCGGGCTGCGGCTCGACAGCTTGGCGGCGGCGGTGAAAGGCGGCAAGTCGGACGGCGCCGCCGTATCACCCGGCAAGCCGGGTGAGTCGTCGCTGCTCGCACGGCTGAAGTCGGCGGACGCCAAAGAGGTGATGCCGCCGAAGGGCGACAGACTGACCGCGGATGAAATCAAGCTGCTCGAAACGTGGATCGGCGAAGGGGCGAACTGGCCCGACCTGGACGCCTCGCACCTGACTCTCACCCCGCTGGCCGACGACCTGACGTTCCTGCGGCGTGTCACCCTCGACACCGTCGGCGTGGTGCCGACGCCCGACGAGATCGCCGCGTTCGTCGCCGACACATCACCCACCAAGCGGGCGAAGCTGATCGACAAGTTGCTCGCCGACCCGCGGGCCGCCGACCACGGCATGGGCTACTGGCTGGACGTGCTGGCCGAGAACCCGAACATCCTGAACCCGACGCTGAACAACACCGGCCCGTTCCGCTGGTGGCTGCACGAATCCTTGCTCGACAACAAGCCGCTGGATTTGTTCGTGACCGAGTTGGTGCGGATGAAGGGCAGTAGTCGCTTCGGCGGGCCTGCCGGGTTTGGCGTCGCTTCGCAAAACGACGTGCCGATGGCCGCGAAGGGCACGGTCATCTCCGCCGGGTTCCTCGGCATCGAGATGAAGTGCGCCCGCTGCCACGACGCCCCGGCCCATGCGAGCACCCAGCAGGAACTCTTCCAACTGGCGGCGATGCTCGAAACCAAGCCGCTGAAGGTGCCGGCCACCAGCAGCGTGCCGCTCGACAAGATCCACGACGGCGGGCGGACACCGCTCATCCAGGTGACGCTGAAGCCCGGCACGGAGGTGCCACCCGAGTGGCCGTTCGCCAAACTGGTGCCGCCGGAGGTGGGCAAGAAGCTCGCGCAGAACCCCGAGGACTCACGGGACCGCCTGGCCGCACTGCTCACCGCCCCGCAGAACGAGCGGTTCGCCCAAGTGATGGCCAACCGCCTGTGGGCACGGCTGATGGGCCGCGGGCTGGTGGACCCGGTGGACGACTGGGAGCGCGGCACTCCGACGCACCCGGAACTGCTCCGCTGGCTGGCCCGCGAGTTGGTGCGAAGCGGGTACGACACCCGGCACGTCACGCGGCTCATCCTGAACAGCCACGCCTACCAGCGGTCCGCCGACGCCGCACTGAAAGAAACGCCGGTGCTCTACACCGCCCCGGCCCGCCGTCGGCTGTCCGCCGAGCAAGTGGTCGATTCGCTGTTCGTCGCCACCGGCAAGCCGTTCCGAGTCGAAGAAGTCAGCCTGGACGTGGACGGCGCCCGCGACCTGGGCAACTCGATTTCGCTCGGCAAGCCGCGGCGGTCGTGGATGCTGACTTCCACTTCCAACGAGCGAGACCGGCCGAGTCTGGCGTTGCCCCGCATTCAAGCGGTGGCGGACGTGCTCCAGGCGTTCGGCTGGCGGGCCACCCGGCAGGACCCGACGAGCGTGCGAGACGTGTCGCCGAACGTGCTGCAACCGGCCATCCTGCACAACGGCACGGTGGGGGTGTGGCTCACCCGCCTGAGCGACGACCACGGCGTCACGCAGTTGGCGTTGAAGGACCAGCCGGTTGAATCGCTCGTCGATGAACTCTACCTGAAACTGCTCACCCGCAAGCCGACCGCCGCCGAACGGAAGAAGTATGTGGAATACTTGAGCGGCGGGTACGCCACCCGGGTGAAGGAGGCGAAGGCGACGAAGCCCGCGAAGCGAACGTCGAGGCCGTACGTGAGTTGGTCGAACCACCTGGACCCGAAGGCCACCACCCTGCGGCAGCAGGAGGAAGCCGACGCCCGTGCCGGCGACCCGCCGACCGAGCGGCTGGACGCCGACTGGCGGGGCCGATTGGAAGACGTGCTGTGGGTGCTCGTCACGTCCACCGAGTTCGTGTTCACACCGTAATGTGCTCTGCTCGCTCCGCGAGCGGTCCGTATGCACCCGCTCGCGGAGCGAGCAGAACACTTGAGACTCCTCCCAATGAACCGCCGCGAGTTCCTGGCCGCGTCCGCCGCCACCGCCGTCGTCGCCCCCGCACTGCGTTCCGCAGACGCGCTCGCCGCGGGCAAGGCGGAGTGCTGCATCTTCGTCTGGCTCGGCGGCGGCATGGGCCAGCTCGACACCTTCGACCCGAAAGCCGTCGGCAAGAACAAGGGCAACCCGAAGCAGTCCGGCTCGCTCTACCCGAGCATCGACACCGCCGTGAAAGGGGTGAAGGTGTGCGAGCACCTGCCCAAGCTCGCCCCGCTCATGGACCGCGTCACGGCTGTTCGCACCGTCAACCACAAGGTGATCGACGAGCACGCCTTCGCCACCAACCTCGTCCACACCGGGCGGATGGTGAGCGGGAACGTGACGTACCCGTCGGTCGGGTCGATCGTCGCCCACCAGAAAGGTGCGGCGAACGGCACCGTGCCGGCGTACATCCTGATCGGCTACCCGAACGTCAGCCGCGGGGCCGGGTTCCTCGGTGCGAAGCACGGGTTCGTCTATCTCACCGACACGAAGGCCGGCCCCGCCGGGTTCACCCGCCCGAGCCACGTGGACGAGAAGCGGGCCGACGCCCGCCAGAAACTGCGGGAGGACGGTCAATCGCCCGCCCCGACCGGCTCGAACCTCGCCGAGTACGACGAAGCCCAGGCCGAGGCGTTGCGGCTGGCTGGGCCGAAGTTCATGACCCACTTCGACCTGACCACCGAGCCGGCGAAGGTGCGGGACAGCTACGGCGGGGAGTTCGGCCAGCGGTGCCTGCTCGCCCGCCGGCTGACCGAAGCCGGGGTGCGGTTCGTCGAGGTGTCGCACAACCTGAACTTCCTGAACGGCACCGGCTGGGACGTCCACAACGAGGGGATCGACAACCAGCACAAGCTGATTCAGGAACTGGACACCGCTCTCGCCGGGCTGATCGCCGACCTGGAAGCCCGCAAGCGGCTGGACAAGACGCTGATCGTGGTCGGCACCGAGTTCGGCCGCCCGCCGGAGTTCGACGGCCGGGGCGGGCGGGGGCACCAGGGGTCGGCGTTCAGCCTGGTACTGGCCGGCGGCGGGCTGAAGCACTGCGGGGCGTTCGGCGTGACGAGCGACGACGGCAAGTCGATCGTGGAGAACCCGGTGTCGATCCCCGACTTCCACGCGACGATTCACCACGCCCTCGGCATCGACCCGGCGAAGGAACTGTACGACGGCTCCCGCCCGGTGCCGATCACCGACGGCGGCAAGCCGATCCGGGCGCTGTTCGGGTGAGCAAAGTCGCCGCACGCTCCGCGGGCGGTGTGCGGTCCGGCGTTTTGTTGGAAGAAACGGCCCGATGTGGGGGGTGGGCGGGGATTTTTCCAGTATCCGAATGGCGACCGCTGCCGACCCCTCTCCCGGCTCGTCTCGCGTCGCTCGACGATCCACCCTCTCCCTCAGGGGGAGAGGTTTCCCCAGGCCACCGCTTCCGAGAGAATGTCAACGGTGGCGGGGTGGTGGACACACCCTCTCCCCCTGAGGGAGAGGGTCGCCGGGGAGCGGAGCGACACGGCGGGGAGAGGGGTGGTCGCCCGTGTCGGCCGCGCGATCGCAACTTCATCCTGGGTCCGGTCACGGAGGGCTTCGAGTGGTTCCGGTCGTTGCCCCGCGGTTCCACCTCGACGAATGCAACACCGAGGCGGAGCGTGCGTTCATCGAAGCCATGCACCGGCGGTCCGAAGCTGGCGGGTGGTACCCCAACGCATGGGTGTGGGGTGATCGGGTGGTGTTGGCTGTCTGCTCAAGCGACCACACGCCGGGGTACAACCTTTTGCTCCGCACCCTCCGCGTGGACTACGACGGACGCGAGGTGCGGTTCGGGCCGGACGAAACGCACCAGTTCGCTACCGATTTGAACCCGGTCCGGTCGGGTGTGTCGGTGTTGTCCGGCTTGCCGGTGACCGAGCTGGCGGCTGCGGCCGCCGACTGGCTGGAGCGGGAGATGCGGCGGCCCATCGAGCGGCACGAGTGGGATCGCCTCGACAAGCGCGGGGTGGCCCCCCGGCTTTGGGTGCTGGGCGACACCGGCGAGGGCCTCGTGGCTCTTGGCCAGCGATCGCCGGACTTCGGCCCCCCGGATCGGGTCGTGCCGGTTCCTGGGTAACGCACCAGACGCTGTACTCGGTCGCGAGTTGTCGAGGGACGATTCGTGACGCCCAGTTCGTGTCGAACGAGTGCGGTTCTTGAGCACCCCGTAGACGATTATCGCAAGCTTCCGGAAGCACGCCGCACTGACCAACAGGAAGGCAGGGCGGGAGGAGTGCGTTGGGGGACGGACCGGAGACAGTCGAGCGTGCTCGGACCCCTCTCCCCGCCGCGGAACTGCGTTCCGGCGGCGACCCTCTCCCTCAGGGGGAGAGGGTGTGCTCACCGCCTCGCCGACCTGTGCGATCTTTCGGAGACGGTGGCCGAAGAAACCCTCTCCCCTTGAGGGAGAGGGTGGGCGGTCGAGCGACGCGAGACCGACCGGGAGAGGGGTCGGAAATCCGTTGCCGTCGCTCATTCGCCCGGTTCTGAGTTGGGCGGGAAAGAAGGATTCTGGAAACACCAGCTCCCGCCTGCCCCTTCGGGTCGTTGCTGACATCATCTCCGTTCGGGGGTTAATGATGTCAGCAACCCCCCGAACATAGGGGGGTTGAAGGGGGTGACAGCATCCAGCATCATTCTTCCCCGCCCTCGGAACGAAGTCAGGGCGGAGAAAGAGGATTTACTGAAACGGGAAAGACTCCCTCACCCCCGCCCCATCGGGTCACTTCTTCAACAAACCGGGGGAGACAGTTTTGTTGAAGAAGTCTCCCCAACACAAGGGGGGAGAGGGGGATTCCCTTTCCCCAATCATTCTTCCCCCGCCCTCCTGCTCGTCTGGGTGCGGCGACACTCACCCAGTCTCCTACCGGTACTTGTTCACCCGCTGCTTGTCGGCGAAGCTGAGCTTCTCGAGGGCGGCGTCGATCTCCCGCACGGCCGGCTTGTTGATCGCCTCCATCTGGGCGCCCTTCTTGAACGCCTCGTCCGCCCCGGTGGTGCCGGCCTGGGTGCGGGCCAACCCCAGGTAATACCAGTAGCGGGCGTCGGCCGGGTTGCTCTGGGTGGCGGCGGCGAAGGCCGTCTCGGCGGCCGGGTACCGCCCGGAGCGGTAGGCCGTCAGCCCGTCGGCGTAGCTGCGGTTGGCCTTCTCGCTCGCCTCCATCTCCGCCGGCACCAGCTTCACCGCCCCGGTGCGGGCGTCGGCCAGCTTCGCCGCGTACTCGACCTCCAGCGCCTTCACCTTCGTGTCGAGGGCCTTCTCGGCGGCGACCGCCTTGGCGTTCGCCTCGTCCACCTTCGCCTTCATCGCCGCCTCGGCGTCGGCCTTCGCGGTCGCCTTGGCGGCGGTCAGGTCGTCCTGGGCCTTCTTGGCGGCGGCGGTGGCGTCGGCGGCTTGCTTCTTCAGGTCTTTCGTGGCGTCGTCCACGGCCGTCTTGGCGTCGGCCTCGGCCTTGACGAGCGCGGCCTTCGCGGCGTCCCGCTCCTTCAGGGCGGCGGTCAGCGCCTCAGCGGCTTTCTTGGCGTCCCCGCTGGCGGACATGGCGGCCAGCTTCCGCAGCCCCTCGGGCAGTTTGGTGGCGTCGTCCTTGTCGTCGAGCAGCTTGTTCGCCTTCAACTCCTTCACCACCAGGGCGACGCTGTCGTCGGCCGCCTTCAGGTTCTTCTCGGCGTCCAGCCGTTTGGCCTCGGCGTCGGTGGCCAGTTTCATCGCGTCGGTCGCTACCTTCTTGGCCCCGTCGAGGGCTGCCTTGGCGTCGGTGGCGTCCTGCCGCGCCATCACCAACTCCTTCTTGGCGTCGGTGACGTCCTTCTGAGCCGTCTTCAGCTCAGCCACTTTGTCATCAAGCTCCCTCGCCTTGTCCGTCACCTGCTTCCGGGCGGTTTCCGCCGCCTTGGTCGCGTCGGTCAACGCCTTCTTGGCGTCGGCCACGTCCTTCTTGGCGGCGGTCAGGTCGTCCTGGGCGGTCCGCAGGTCGTCGTTCGCCTTGTCCGCGGCCGTCCGCCACTTGGCCTGATCGGCCCGCTCCCGCTTCAGGTCGGTGTTCGCCTGCGCCACCTTCTCGTTCGCGGCGGCCAGGTCGGTGGTCAGTTGCTCCACCTTGGCGGCCTGCTGCGGGTCGGCGGCCGGCGGCGCGCTGACCACGGCCTGCTTCTTCTCGTTCGGGATCAGGCCGGTCAGGTAGACGATGGCGAACCCGCCGACGCCGAGCGCCAGCCCGGTGGCCAGGCCGGCGAGCGCCCCGCCGATGCCGCCCTTCTTGGTCACCGCTTTCCGGGCGGGTTTGTCGTCCTCGTCGTCCTCCGGGTCGGTCCGCTTCGGCGGCGGGGGCACCTTGGCCGACGCCCGCGGCTTGTCCTTAACGGGGGCCGACGTCTTCTTGGCCGACGGGGCGGCGGCCACCCCGCCGAGCGCGCCGGCGGCGACGGCGGCGGCCAGGGCCGGGGTGCGGTCGTCGGTCACGTCCACCGCCTCCGCCTCGATGACGTCGTCGGTACCCATCACCGAGTCGGAGCCGAACAGGTCGGCGGCCACCGCCTCCGGGTCGCCGTCCGGGACGCCGGGCAGCCGCCCGCTCATGGACGAGGCGTGACTCGGGTCGGTCGGCACCGGGATGTTGAAGTCGATGTCGTCGGCCGCGCTCATCACCTCCGTCTGCGACCCGTCCATCGGGTCGAAGATGCTCGACCCGCCGACCTCCGGGTCGGACAGGCGGTCGTCGAACTCGATGGCGTCCCCCTTCCCGCCGATCAGCTCGGCATCCGCCTCGTCCCCCAGGTCGATGTCGGCCATCGACGTGGGGGTCATGTGCAGGTCGGACGAGTCGTCGAGCGGGCGGGCGGTGTCGAGCGCCCGCCGCACCTCGCTCTCGCTCACCCGCCCGGTGTTCTCGGCAGCGTCGTCCGCCTCCACCCACACGCTGTCGCTCGCCGGGGTGTCGCCCCGCAGCTCGGCGAACAGGTCGGCCGCGTCGGCGAACTTGGAGGTGCTCGGCGGCTCGGCCGGCGGGGGCAGGTCGGTCGGCAGGGCGCCGGTCCAGATGTCACCGGACGCCGGCTCGCCCCCGCCGCGGACGCCGGACGCCGACGGGTCGAGCCAGCCCGACCCGACGCCGGTCGGCGGGAGCGGCCCGCCGGTGAAGATGGACGAGTCGGCGGCCGACGGCGGGACCGGCCGCGAGTCGGCCAGGGCGTCGTCGAGCAACCCGGCGCTGACCGGCTCGTCCCCAGTCGAGGGGCCGTCGTCCAGCAGGATGGCGCTCACCGGCTGGTCTTCGTCCGGCCGTTCGTCGAGCATCACCCCGCTCAGGGCGGCGTCCAGTTCGTCGATCCGTTCGGACGGGGTCGGGGAGCCGAACAGCGCGTCCTCGTCGTCCAGGTCGAGCACCTCGGCCGACTCGGGCGGGGTCGGGTCGTCGTCGGCCGGCGGCACCGGCTTGACCGTCGGCTTGGGCACGCCCCGGCGGAAGATGTTCGAGCCGTCGTTCGGCGGGAACGGGCCAGTCGGCGGGGGGACGGCCATAGCGGAATCACTCCGGGACAGCGACGGGGAAGGCGGGGGAGAATCGGCAGGCCGTGCCGACCGACCGGGTTGTGCGCTGAAGGGTAGCCGATCCGGCCGCCGGTTCGACCGGACTGGCCGTATTTTGGACCGAAAAGCGGGTGGAGTGTATCGAAAAATCCCGTTTCAACGGCCTTGAACGTCCCAATCGGCGGGCAGGGCGTGCGAACGGATTGAGCGACCGCCGAGCGTCCGAGCGTCCGCCCGGCGTGCGGCACCCAGCGGATTCGTGGACGGGCGGCGATTCGGCCCACTTTCCCACCACCCGGCACCACGGTTGCTATCGGCCAATACAATCCTCTCGAACCTCGCACGGTCGCCCGGAGCCGGTTCCACCCACATGCTCACCGCCGTCAGTTGGCCCCCGACCTCCGCCGCCTCTGGCACGAGCACCGACACCCCGGTGCCGGCGGTCCCGTTCCCGTCCGATGACGTCGTCGAGCTGCCCCTGCTCCTGCCGGAGTGGCAGGTGTTCGCCCTCGAAGAAGCCGCCCGCACCCGCGGCATGACCGTCGGCCAACTGGTCCGCCGGCTGTTCGCCGACCTGTTCCCGCGGCGGGGTTGAGTTCCGTGACGTTGGCGAACCCGGCCCGCAAGGGCCGCGGGTGCGCGGGCCACCTGGCTCGCACCCGCGGCCCATGCGGGCCGGGTTCGCCTTTTCTGTACACTTCCCCTCTCCGCCCCGCCCCTCCTCGCCCCGGTGCCTCATGGCCGGTTCGTCCGCCAAGTTGCCGCACACCTGGATCCTGCTCGGCCTGCTGCTCGGCGCGGCACTCGGGACCGCCGCCAACTCGTTGACCACCCCGGTCGATCCCGTGCCGCCGACCGACCGCACCGCCCTGGGGGTGCTGGTCGGCCCGGCCGCCGTCCCGCCCGAACCGGAACCGGCCGAGTGGGTGCAAAGCCTGGTGAAGTACGTCACCCGGCCGGCCGGCGAGCTGTTCATGAACCTGCTCTTCCTGCCCATCATCCCGCTCGTGTTCGCGTCGGTGGTGATCGGCGTCACCCGCATCGGCGGGATGAGCAGCCTCGGGCGGGTGGGGGTGAAGACGGTCGGCTACTTCCTCGTCACCACCCTCTTCGCCGCCGCCATCGGGCTGTTCCTGGTGAACACCATCCGCCCCGGCAACCAACTGCCGAAGGCCCAGCAGGACCGGCTGAGTGCCAAGTACGGGAAAGAGTCGGCGGACAAGGTGGAGGCGGGGAAGAAGAAGCCGTTCGGGGTGGACACGTTCGTCGCCATCATCCCGAGCAACCCGCTGAAGGTGTTCGTCGAGAAGGACAACATGCTGGCGGTCATCTTCACCAGCATCCTGGTCGGCATCGCCCTGACGCAGATC
>CAYMHO010000151.1:0-16183 GCA_964390195.1 uncultured Fimbriiglobus sp.
GACATCTTCGCCTTGGTGGGCCGTTACCCCACCAACTAGCTAATATCACATGGGCTCCTCCAGGGACGCCGGAGCTTTGGTCTTGCGACATCATCGGGAATTACCCTGTATCTCTACAGGCTATGCCCGATCCCCGGGTAGATACCCATACCTTACTGCCCCTTACGCTGCTCCCCATTGCTGGGTACGCTCAACTTGCATGCCTAATCCAGGCCGCCAACGTTCGTTCTGAGCCAGGATCAAACCCTTCAAAAGTTTATTGTGCCCCTCCCGTAGAAGGGGTTAACTTCGAGCAGTTTGACTCGCTGTTCGGTGATTATCATCACTCAAAAGACTTTACCGATCGATTCGCCACCCCTCCCCGACTCCCACTCGCGTGGTCGCCGGTTGCGGTGCGTCGAGCCGATCAGTCCAGAGTGAGTACCACCAGAACGGCGATATCCCACTCTCGGTCAGGCTCTTACGCTGCTCACTTGTCAAAGACCCAAAGCTCAGCTCGTGTTCGACTTGCGATCACTCACTTCGCTTCTCGTCACCACTCTTTCGTGTGGCGACAGGGGGAATGATAGCCGTCACCCGGGGTCTGTCAACACGCCTGCGTGTTTTTTTTGGGAAGGGGTACCTACGCCCCCTGAGAAGTGCTCTGACGCGGCGATCATCCGTGTCGATTCACGCCGCCTTGTCTGGCTCGGGGGGCCGGGCGACGGTACAAAAACTTCACCACGCTCCGAACACCCGGTCAAGCGAAAACCACCCCCCTCACGGACATTTCCCGATGCCCACCCCGAACGTGCTGATCCTCCGCGGGCCGGGCACCAACTGCGACCGCGACGCCGAGTTCGCCTTCAACGCCGCCGGCGGGCGGGCCGAGCGGGTCCACATCCAGGCCCTCCGCGAGAACCCGGCCCGCCTCCGCGACTTCCAGATCCTCGTCTGCCCCGGTGGGTTCAGTTACGGCGACGACGTCGGCTCCGGGAAGATCATGGCCAGCCAGCTCGAGCACTTCCTCGCCGACGCGATCCGCGAGTTCCGCGACGAGGAGAAGCTGATCCTCGGCATCTGCAACGGCTTCCAGACCCTGCTGAAGGCCGGGCTGCTCGTCCCACCGGACGAAGAAGGCCCGCTCGCCACGCTCACGCACAACACGTCCGGCCGGTACGAAGACCGCTGGGTTCACATGAAGGTGGAGTCGGACAAGACGCCGTTCCTGAAGGGCATCGAACGGCTGTTCGTGCCGATGGCCCACGGCGAGGGCAATTTCGTCTGCCGGAAGGACTGGATTCTGAAAGGGCTAGGGCAGGCCGGGCAGGTGGTGCTGCGGTACACCGACCCGGACGGGAACACCAGTGCCGGCTTCCCGCACAACCCGAACGGCTCTCAGGACGACGTCGCCGGCGTGTGCGACGCGACCGGCCGGGTGATGGGCTTGATGCCTCACCCGGAGCGTCACGCCCTGCCGACGCAACACCCGCGGTGGACCCGTGAGGGGCTGAAGAAGGAGGGCGACGGGATGCAACTGTTCCGCAACGCGGTCGAGTTCTTTAAGTGACGAGGATGTCTCGCCGTTCACCTGTCCAGGCCGATCAACTGTTTGGCCAGCATGATGTTGCTGTCGAGATCGTACCAGACCACGATGACACGCTGGCGAAAAGCGAACTTCTTCACGAAGCACGGTGTGTCGTCGAAAATTGGCACCGCTGCGAACTGCAATTCCTGCGGGTTGGATGCGTCCGGAATCGAGACGCCCATCCCGCTTCCTGTTGCGAGACAGGCACACTCGTTGACGTCCGACCCCAGCACGATCCCGGCATACAACTCGTCGGCCAGTGCGGTTGAATTGGGGACTTCGTCGGGTTCGTCTTGAGTGACGGGGATCGGTTGCTCGCGACGACACTGGCTGACGCTCACGAGCGCGATGACAAGCAACCCGGTGAGTGGGAGGAGTGCGAGCAGGCAGATGGGGGCCAGTGATCTCGCGGTGGGTTTTGGCACGTCGTTCCCAGCCGGTCGGAACGGAGTTGTGGCTTTCTCGCCCGGATGGTCGCGGTTGGCCTTACCCCACCAGCATCGGCGACGGCACGTAGTCGAAGTCCATCGGCACGTCGCTCACCTCTTCGTGGTCGCCCTTATCCTTGAACAGGTGCAGCACCCGCCCGCGGCTCAGATCATCGAACTTCGGCTGCTTGTACGTCACCGCCGTCGGCGGTTTCACCGGGCTGAACTCGTGCACCATCACCCGCACCTTCGGGATGCCGCGGAAGGTGTGGTCGTCCACCGGTTTCTTCCCGGCGTGCACGTCGTACACCTCCAGCAGTTGCCGCAGCACCTTCACCACCGCCTTCAGGGGCACACCGTCCTCGATGTAAATGACGTCCACCTGCACCGCCCGCAGCACCTTGTGCAGGTACTGCCGGGGCCGCTTGCCGAACGCCTTGTCGAACGGCGGGCCGACCCGCCGGAGCAGTTCGCCCTCGCCGTCCTCGGTCCGCTTCGACTTGCCCCCTTCCTCGCGGCCGAGGCCGTCGATGAACCACCAGTGCGGGGCCAGCCAGAACCCGCCGCCCTTCCCCTTGCGACTCTCGTACCCCTTCTTCAGCAGCTTGCTCAGCCCCTTGAACATCCGCCGCCGCAGGTGGATCTCGTCGCGGCGTTCCAGCCGCTCCTTCACCAGCGGGTTGTCCAGGTCGGCGGGGCTGATCTTCAGCGGCCAGACCGGGTCGAACTCGGTCGCCTCGGACACCTCCGGGTGAACCAACTGCACGTGAACGTCGTCCGGGTCGGGTCGATCGAGGCCGTCGCGGACAGTCCACCCCCAGCCTTTCAGCACCGCCTTCGCCTTCTGCCCGGCCTCGGGGGAGAGCTTGTTCCGCAGGTAAACGGCCATCGGATCGCGGTTCGCAGGGTCAGCCGCCTGTTTGTCTCGCACACGGCTCACCAACAGCACCAGTAACCCCGGCAGGGTCCACGCCACCAGCCCGGCGAGGCTGGCCGTCAGCGGCATCGGGTCGTTCGCCTCCACCGACCCGAACAGCCGTCCGCCGCGGGCGTTCACCACCACCGCCACCAGCCCGAGCACCACCACGGACGAGAGCGCCGCCACCACCCGGTGCATCGGTACGGAAAAGACCTTCTGCGTGCGGGTGTTCCGCCACAGGATGGCGATGTCGCTCAGGTTCGGCTTCGCCCCCCACCAGATGGCCACCCCGACGCCGAACAGGCAAACGGCGAGGGGGACCACCACCGGCACGAACGCGGCCGCGGCGGTGACGACGAACAGGTAGCCGAGCGAGGTAAAGAACACCACCAGCCGGCGGTCGTTGTCGGCGAAGGAGTCGGCCAGCCGGCGGTCGAGGATGAGCATCGGCAGGAACAGGCCCGCCATGAGTGCAGCCAGGAGCAGTACCCAAACCACCGTCACCACCGCCAGGTAGAGGACATACGAGGTGTACTGCCCGCCCGCCCGCCACCCGCCGGGGGCGTACTCCCACCCGACCGCCCCGCCGATTGCGACCAGCAGCAACCCGACGCCGGCGGCCCAGATGCTGAGCGGGATGCGCCGGGGGAGTGCGGGGGTGCCGCGGAAGTCGATGCCGTGGGCGGAGCGGACGGTCTTCAGTTGCTTGAGCAGTTTGGCCCCGCGGCGGAGGAGCCAGTTCACCCACGCGAGCGGGTGGCGGCGGTGCCACACGGCGATCGCGCCGACCAACCCGAGTAGCACGAGAGCGTACAGGCTGTCTTGGATGTCGGAAACGGCTCGCCGGCCGACGAACTCCAACGTGACGAGGCCGGCCAGGACGGCGAGGGTGAACCCGACCTGGACCCACGAGCGGACGGGCAGTCGGAGGAGGACGTCAATCGACCGGAGCAACTTCATGCGGCACAACGGCGGAAGGTGGTCGGGGGATTATACCGCACGCCCCGCCGGGTGGTGGTAACGAAAGGGCGAATGTCGAGGGCCCCGAGAGGCACCTGAGGTGGATCTGAAATCGAACCGCTCAGGGGTTACACCCCGTTCGGCGAACTTCTCGATGATCGGGCGGGGGTGTCACAACTCATTCGGCTCTGCCTCTCAAAGCCAACTCCGCAATCTCCTCCGCCGTCGGCTCGCGTCCCTGCGGGAGTTCGGCAACCTGGTCCGGCCACGCGATGAGGTCCGTCCCCGAAGGGTGTTTGCAGTTGACCAGGAACAATTCCAGGTAGAAGTCGTGACCATCCGCGCACGCCATGACCCGCCTCACGATCTCGGTCATCTCCTCACATGTCAGGGGCGGGTCCGGGGTGAGATGCCGCTGATACAGCACCCGGCGGACATAGTCCTCGTGGTCCTCGCCGCCGTAGATCCCCTGGAACTCCTCGAACGGGATGGCCGTGCCCGCAAGCAGGTTGAACTCGGCCAGGTCATGCTCCCGTTGGCCCGGAGCAGCCCCGTCAAGGCGGGCCGCGGGGGGTGGTCAGGTGAGCGACAAGCGCCGCGTCGAGCGTGGGCGGCGTGAGTTCTCGTCGTAGTCGCATCCGTCCCTCCTCTGGTGGCGACGAATGTTCAGAAGTGGGATGCCACCTGTGCGAGTCCGATGCCCCAGGCCGAAGGCCTGAGAGTGTTCAGCCCAGGGCAACCAACCGATGGCGTGTGCGCCAGGCAATCGGGGGAGGAGGAAATGAGGCTGACGCGGCAAGTGGCGAGCGGCTTGCCGCCGACCGACACGCTCCCGCTCACCGGCACCAGCGGCGGGCCACCGTCGCCGCACCCGGGTGGCAACAGGGCGACCACTCCGACGAGCCAGACCGCCCGCGGACGCGCCCTGACGACCCTCCGGCGGGCGACGATTGTCGCCGCTCGCTCCGCGAGCGGTCCGGAACACTGTTGCGGGGACAGGCGGTTGGGGTCCGCTCGCGGAGCGAACGGCGACACTCCCACCGACTACGGCTTGTCGATCATCTTGCCGATGCCGACGACGGCCGCCCCGACCACCAGAAGGATGAGGGCGGCGATCACCAGGAACCGCAGCAGGGCGAACATCTTGCCGAGCGAGTTGAGGGCGTTCATCAGGTTCCAGACGTCCTCGTTCTTCGTCTCGGCGATCTTGCGGAAGGAGGCGGCCGACCCGCTCGCCCAGAAGCCGAAGGTGAGGAACAGGAGGGCGAACGGGACGAGCATCACCACGTACCCCCACGGGCCGGTGTGCATCGGCCCCTCGGTCAGCCCCTCCGGCGGCTTCCCCCGCGTCACCACCGCGACGACGACGGCGACGATCAGCAGCAGGCCGAACACCGCCCCCAGGATCTTCATCAGGGTGGCGAACGCCCGCATGGAATCGGACAGCACGGACAGGGTGCGGTTGTGCTCGTCGGTGAACTCGTACTGGGCGGACTTGAACGGCACCTGTGCGGGGATCTGCGGCGGCTGCGGGGGCACGGCGGAACTCATCGGCCGACTCCGGGCGTGGGGCTGGGTGGTCGAACTGAGGGTGGCGAGATTGTAGCGGGGGCGACCGCCGGTGGCCGTCCTACACTTCCATGACCCGCGCCCGGAGATGCCGCCCCATGGCCGACGACGCCGCCCCGCCGCCCGCCGCCCACGCCCACGTCTCCCACGTCGGCGGGCTGGGGTCGCGGACGTACATCGGCCTGCTCGTCGCCCAGTTCTTCGCCGCCTTCAACGACCAGGCCATCCACGCGGCGGCCATGTTCTTCGCCATCAACAAGCAGCTGATGACCGAGAAGACGGCCATCAGCCTGATGCCCATCCTCTTCTACTCCCCGTGGGCCATCTTCTGCACCGTCGCCGGCCACCTGGCGGACAAGTACCCGAAGCGGAACGCGCTGGTCATCTGGAAGGTCGCCGAGGTGGTCATCACGGCGGTCGCACTGGTCGGCTTCTTCCTCGGCCGCCTGACCCCGACGGACGACACCGGCAAGTTTGTCAGCGACGTCGTCGGCCCGGTGCTGGTACTCGGGTGCGTGTTCCTGATGGGCGTTCACTCGGCCTTCTTCGTCCCGGCCAAGTACGGGGTTATGCCCGAGATCCTTCCGCCCCACCTGCTCAGCCGCGGGAACGGGCTGCTGGAGTCGCTCTCCTTCCTGGCGGTCATCCTGGGCACCGTGTGCGGCGGGGTGCTGTCGTACCTGTTCCTCGGGCAGGAGCACTACATCGGGTGGGCGCTGTTCGGGCTGGCGGTGGTGGGTGCCCTGGCCAGCCTGCTGATCCGCCCGATGCCGGCCGCCAACCCGCACCGCAAGCTGCCGCTGAACGTGTACGGGCCGATCGTCAACAGCCTGAAGACGCTGCTCTCCACCAGGCCGCTGCGGGTGGCGATTCTGGGCATCGCCTTCTTCACCTTCGTGGTGGCGTTCATGCGGGCGGCGGTGTACATGCTGGGCGAATCGCAAAACCCGCGGTGGGACGAGTTGAAAACCAGCGTGATCGTCGGCACGGTGGCCCTGGGCATCGGGCTGGGCAGCCCGCTGGCCGGGCTGCTGAGCGGGCGGCGGGTGGAACTGCGGCTGGTGCTGCTCGGGGCGGTCGGCATGATCGCGCTGTTGTGCACGGCCGCGTGGAACCTGACCAACACCCCCCTGCTGGTCGGGTGCATCATCGGCGTCGGGGTGTTCACCGGCTTCTACATCGTGCCCCTGTTCACCCTGCTGCAGCACCGCGCGCCGAAGACGAGCAAGGGGGAGATGATCGCCACCAGCAACTTCGTCAACGTGGTCGGGGCGATCACCTCGTCGGCCCTCTTCTGGCTGGTGGTGACGGTCGCCCAGAAGGGCGGGCTGGCGCCGGAGGTGAAAGACCGGCAGACGCTGGGGGCGGGCGAACTGGCGGCGGTCGAGTACCACCACGGGCGGCCGGCGTACTTCCACGTGACCGACGCCGACGGCAAGGACCTGACCCCGGACGTGAAACCGGAACCAGAGTCGCCGCGGACGTTGCAAGAGATCGTGGACGACGTGGTCGGCCGCGAGAGGAAGGAGACGGTCATCGAGGTGAACAAGGCGGTGAAGACCGGCGACCGGGTGAGCGTGACGAAGTTCGAACTGGACGGCGTACCGCACTACGAACTGATTCCGGAAGGGCAGCCCCCGACCGCCGACTACGACAACAAGCGACTGCCGGTGTACCTGTTCCTCGGGGCGGCCGGCATGACCCTGCTGATTCTGCTCGCCCTCGCCCGGCCGCTCCTCCGGGTGCAGAAGGACGAGAGCGGGGAGAAGCCGCACGGTTAGCCGCGAGGCGAAGGCGAGCGCGGCCAGGAAAAGAGAACACCCCGCCGGGGGAGGCGGGGTGTCGGGGGAGGGTGTGCTCGACGGGGGGGGACTGACCTGGTGGGGGAAGGGTCGGGGCCGCTTGGGGGAAGCCGCCCCGCGGCCGGGGCGTTGGGGGAACGCCGCCGGCCTGTGTGGTGACCCGTTCGCCTGGGGGGTGGCCACAGTCGGGGGGATGACTGGGGCCGGTGGCTCGCGGGTCGCCGCGTCGTCGGCTCTTGGGGGAAGGGCCGGCGACACGAGAGGAACAAAAGCAGCGGGTGTGCCAAACGAAAAAATGTACCGAACGGCCCGAAAAGCGGGCGAATCAAGATCAACTTTCGCGGCGGACCGGCAACTTTTGCAAGAACCGGCAGAGAACCACCGGGTAAAAACGACAAGCCAGTGGTCTGCTCGCTCCGCGAGCGGAATCCGAGCCCGCTCGCGGAGCGAGCAGACTACTACACCAGCGGCAGCGGGTTGCGGGCGAAGACGCGATCTTCCATCGGCTGGCCGTCCACCAGGTGCTTCTGCACGAACTCGGGGATCTTGTCCGCCGTCATGCCGAAGTAGTACGTCCCCTCCGGGTACACCACCAGGATCGGCCCGTTCTTGCACACCCGCAGGCATTGCACCTTCGTACGGTAGCAGGCGTTCGGCCCGGTGCTGAGCGACAGTTTGCGGTCCTTCAACTCCTTCTTCAGCACCTCCCACGCGGCCGCCCCTTCCTCCGCCGTGCAGCACTCCTCGCCGATGCACAGGAACACGTGCCGGTGGTACCCCCCGATGTGCAGCTTCCCGGCGATCTCCGCCAGTGTTTCCCGCTCGCCCATGTCGCCCCTCCCACTCGCGTTCAAGCCGGGGGCGGTCCCCCTCCGATTGAACATAGGCACTCCGCCCCGGACCGCGAATGCCCACCCCCGTGCTGATCGTCTGTCACCCCGGCCACGAACTGCGGGTGCACGGGTGGCTGGGTGACGCCCGGCCGGTGGTGTGCGTGCTGACGGACGGGTCCGGCGGCGGACGACCGCCACGGACGGAGTCGTCCCGGCGGGTGGTGGCGGCCGCCGGCGGGATGGTGGGGGCGGTATTCGGGGCGATCCCGGACGCCGAGTTGTATCAGAGGCTGCTCGCCCGAGACTGGCCGTTCTTCCTGACCCTCGCCGACCGGCTGGCCGGGGTGATCGCCGACGTCGGTTCCGATCTGGTGCTGGCCGATGCCGCCGAGGGGTACAACCCCGGCCACGACGTCTGCCGCCTGCTCACTGACACCGCGGTGTCAGTGAGCAGGCGGCCGGTGTCCAGCCTCGCGTTCCCGGTGACTGACTTGACCCTACCGGTTGAACCGGCCGTTCACCTCCGCCTGTCGACCGAGGCCCTCGTCGCCAAGCTGGCCGCCGCCCGCGGGTACGCCGAGATGAGCGAGGAGGTGACGGCGGCGGTCGCCCGGTTCGGGGAAGAGGCGTTCGCCGACGAGCGGTTGTACGCGGTCGAGCCGTTCCGCCTGCCCGCCGGCCGCCCGCGGTACGAGGAGTTCGGACGCGACCGGGTGGCCGCCGGCAGGTATTCGACCGTCATCCGCCGCGAGCACCTCGACCCGCTGGTGACGGCCCTGCGGGCACACGCCCGGGGGGGGCCGTCGTGCGACCGCTGACCGTCCTTGTCACCAACTTCACCCTCACCGGGCGGACGGGCACCGAGATCGTCGTCCGCGATCTGGCCCTCGGGTTGAGGGCCCGCGGGCACACGCCGGTGGTGTACACCCCGCACATGGGCCAGTTGGCCGACGTACTGCTCGCCCGCACGGTGTCGGTGGTGGACGACCTGGCCCGCGTGGCCGTGACGCCCGACGTGATCCACGGTCACCACACAGCGGAAACGATGCAGGCGCTGCTCCGCTTCCCCGGCACGCCGGCCGTGTTCGTCTGTCACGACTGGTCGGCGTGGCACGACGCCGCCCCGCGCTGCCCGCTCGTGCGGCAGTACCTCGCCGTCGATGACACCTGCCGCGACCGGCTCATCTGCCGGGACGGTGTGCCGCCCGACCGGGTGCGGGTGCTGGGCAACGCCGTCGATCTGGATCGGTTCACCCGCCGTTCACCCCTGCCGCCTGTTCCGCGGCGGGCGGTCGTGTTCAGCAACACCGCCACCGACCGCGACGTGCTGCCGGCCATCGCAGAGGGGTGTCGACAGGTCGGGGTCACGCTGGATCGGATCGGCGGACCGAACACCGTGTCCGATCCAGAAACACGGTTGCCCGAGTACGACGTGGTGTTCGCCCGCGGGCGGTCGGCCCTGGAGGCGATGGCGTGCGGGGCGGCGGTGGTGCTGGCCGACTTCTACGGGTTCGGCGGGCTGGTCACCCGCGAGCGGGGGGAAGCGCTGCGGCGGTTGAACTTCGGCCGGCGGGCGCTGGTGGACACCCCGGTGACGGCCGAGCGGGTGGCCGACGCCCTTCGCCGGTTCGACCCCGTCGACGCCGCGGCCGTCACCGATTTCGTTCGGCAGGTCGCCGCCCTCGACGACTGGCTGGATCAGTTGATCGGCATCTACCGCGAAGTGTCGGCCGTGCCGACGACCGCGGCCGATCGGGAAAGCCTGTTCCGACTGGCCGCCGATGCCGTCGAACTGGCGATGCCGCACACCCGCCTCGGCCGCGAGCGGTGGGCCGAACTGGATCGCAAGCGGGCGACCGCCGAGCACATCCGAGAGGCCGCCGCGACGGCCGAACACCGATCGCGGGCACGGGTAGAGGACGCGGAGCGGCGGGCGGCGGCGGTGCAGAGCGAAGCGGCCGAAGCACACCGATACGCCGGCACCGTGCACGCCGAGTACGTCCGCCTGCACGCGGAGTACGCCCGCTTGCACGCCGACCACGCCCGCCTGCATGCCGACCGCGACGCCCTGCACGCCGAGTACGTCCGCCTGGATGCCGCCTTCCGTTCCGTCGCTGGCCGCCCCGCCGCGTGATACACTCTCCCTCTCCCTCCCCGCGGAGCCTCCCCGATGCTCAAGCGCGTGTCGCTGTTCGCCGTCGCCGTGTCCGCCGTCGTCGCCCTGGCGGTGGTGTTCGCCCAGGAGAAGAAGGAGAAGGAGCCGGAGAAGGTCGAGCTGCCGGCGATGAAGTTCGACGACGTGAAGGAGATCGCCCCCGGCGTGTTCTTCCGCTACTCGTCCATCTCCGCGACCGACAAGAAGGTGCCGTTCGGCGGGAGCAACAACACCTGGGTCGTGTTCAAGGAGTACGTCGTCGTCATCGACGCCAACTTCCCGAAGGAGGCCGACGACGTGCTGGCGGCGATCAAGAAGACGACCGACAAGCCGGTGAAGTACGTGTTCGACACGCACCACCACGGCGACCACGCCTGGGGGAACACGGTGTGGGCGAAGGCCGGGGCGAAGGTGATCGGCAGCAAGGATTGTGCCCGCCTGCTGAAGGCGAACGGCCCGGCCGAGTGGAAAAAGGAGCAGGACAAGCTCGACGGCCGGAAGGACATCAAGGCGAACGAACTGAAGATGGTGGACGAGGACTTCGGCGACACCCTCGCACTCGACGACGGCACCCAACGGGTGGAGTTCCACTTCCTCGGCCACGCACACACCCCCGGCGATGCGGTGGCGTACCTGCCGAAACACAAGATCCTCTGCACCGGCGACATGTGCGTGAACGGGGCGTTCAACTTCTGCGGGCACTCCGACACCGCCTCGTGGGTCAAGGTGCTGGAGAAGGCCGAGAAGTTCGACGTGAAGCTGGTGTGCCCCGGTCACGGGCCGGTGGCGGGCAAGGACGTGCTGGCGAAACAGCGGCGGTGGTTCGAGGACCTGCGGGCGGCGGTGAAGAAGGGCATCGACGACAAGAAGGAGTTGAAGGACATCACCGCCGGACTGAGCATGGACTGGTACGAGAAGTGGACCGGCGTGCCGGCGAAGGACCGGGCGGACAACGTCGAGCACGTGTTCAAAGAGTTGACCGGCAAGATCGACCACAGCAAACTGGGGCTGCTGCCGACGCCGGCGGTGGACGCGAAGACGGAGTAGAAAGTGCTCTGCTCGCTCCGCGAGCGGAACTGATGCGATCCAGAACCCGCTCGCGGAGCGAGCAGAGCACTTTCCGGACCTCTCATGCGCTGGTTCCGTTCCGAAGACACCTGGGCCGTACTCACCGGCCTGCTCGTCGTCGCTCTCGGGCTGTCGAACGCCCTCGGCTGGGTGCCCAAAGCCGCCGAGTGGGTTGACGTCACTTCTGCCGTCAGTTCGGTGACGAAAGGCCTCGTACCTGGCTGGCTGAGCGTTCTGTTGCTGTTCGTCGCCCTGCTCGGGTTCCTCACCTTCGGCGCGTGGGTGATGGGGCACGGGGTGAAGCGGTTCGCCATCGGGTTCACGGTGCTCTTTGCCGTCGGCTACGGCTGCTGGGTGCTGGGGCACTACGGCTACCTCGCGGCCACGCCGGACAAGATGGCGAAGCTCGGCATCCCGTGGGGTCTCGGCCTCACCGGCGAAGCCGGCTATCTGCTGGCCCTCGGGGCCGGACTGCTCGTCGGCAACTTCTTCCCCAAAGCCGGCGAGTGGCTCCGCGAGTCGGCCCGCACCGAGTGGTACATCAAGACCGCCATCGTCATCGTCGGGGCGTCACTCGGGCTGAAAGCCGCGGAGGAATCGGGCCGGGCGGCGACGGTCATGCTCCGCGGGCTGGCGGCGATCATCGAGGCGTACCTGATTTACTGGGCGGTGGTGTACTTCCTCGCCCGCAAGGTGTTCGGGTTCAGCCGCGAGTGGGCCGCCCCGCTGGCCAGCGGCATTTCCATCTGCGGCGTCTCGGCGGCCATCACCACGGGGGCGGCGGTGCGTGCCCGGCCGGTCGTGCCCGTCATGGTGAGCAGCCTGGTGGTGCTGTTCAGCGTGGTCGAGCTGGTGCTGCTGCCGCTCGGGGCGAGACTCTTTTTGAAGGACGAGCCGATGGTCGCCGCCGCGTGGATGGGCCTCGCGGTGAAGACCGACGGTGCCGCCATCAGCAGCGGGGCCATCACCGAGAGCATGATCTACGCCGACGCGAAAGCTTCGGACGGCGTGGAGTACGAACCGGGCTGGATGCAACTGACCACCACTACGGTGAAGGTGTTCATCGACCTGTTCATCGGCGTGTGGGCGATCGTTCTGGCGGTGGTGTGGGCCTACGGCATCGACCGCAAGCCGGGGCAAGGGGTGCCGTTCCGCGACATCTGGGGACGCTTCCCGAAGTTCGTGTTCGGCTACGTGCTGACGTTCGCGGTGCTGCTGACGATCGGGTTGAACGTGTACGCGGAGCAGACACGAGCGCTGGACAAACTGAAGATCTCTTCGGAGCTGAAGGAAGTGGCCCAGGAGAAGGAGAAACAAGCAAAGCGACCGGCCGAGGCGATCAAAGGGGGTATGGAGCAGGCGGACCAGTTACGGCGGGTGTTCTTCGTGCTGACGTTCTTCGCCATTGGGATGGGGGCGAACCTGCGGCGTCTGTGGGCCGAGGGGTTGGGCAAACTGGCCTTGGTGTACGCGGTCAGCCTGTTCGGGTTCGTCATCTGGTTCGGGCTGCTGGTGTCGTGGCTGTTCTTCCACGGCGTCAAGCCGCCGGAGGTGAAGCCGAAGGAGCCCACCGCTGCCGTGGAGGGGAAGTAGCATGCCCGCCGACAAACCGACCGACGCGACGACCGCCGAAGAGATGGCGAAGCAGCAGGCCGAGCCGCTGCTGCCGGCCGAGAAGTGGCTCATCGGCGGGAGCATTTCGCTGGGGTTGGTGCTGCTCGGCGTGTTGCTGTGGTTGACGGGGGCGTTCTAACCGACCGCCGGTCTATTGTTCCGGCGGACACCCACACCCCCATCCCATTCGTCCGGAAGAAATAGTGTTGGAGTGATTTTCCTGGTCGGGTTACTTCGGGAACGGCTTCACGTCCTGCAAGCCGAGCGCTTTCACCGTGTCGGCGTCGAGCGGGACGATCTCCGCTTTGCTCAGGTCGAACTCGGCCCGACCTTCGCCGCCGAACCAGTTCCGGCCTTGAATTGGCACCTCGGCCGCCGGGAACCACGTCACCCGCCACTCGCCCTGCTGGTTCAACAACACCACGCCGTATCTCGGAGCGTCCACCCACAGGACCCGGAAGCGAAAGCCCTCCGTCGCCGACTGTTCGATCACGCGGGGAATCTGGAAATTCGGCATGTAGTGGTCGCGGACATCGAAACTCGCCGGCGGTCGCCACTCCATTTCGACCGCCCCTGGCTCCGCCATTGCCGCCATATGAACCGACTCGGTGTCGGGCGGAACGTTTCTCAGCACGACCTGCACCAGGGCGGGCGGGTGACAGCGGGTGAACACGAAGAGGCCTAGGCTGACCACCAGCAGAAGCGGCAGCAACACCACAAGTAGCCGGGTCATCCAGCGGCGGGAACGGCTCATGACGGTGGCAATCGAGACGGGCGACGGGTTGATGTGACGACGCCGGCCGAAGAGGTGTAATTCTCCGACCACGAAGGAGTGGTTGGGTGGGACAGACCACGCACCCCGGAGCGCGGGCGTCCCGCCCGCTATCGTTGTTTCGCCCCGAACCTTCGGCGGTTGGAGTTGGGCGGGTCGCCACGGTTCTTGATCCGCTGAGCGAAAGTGGGCGGGACGCCCGCGCTCCGGGGAAGTGCTTTGTTCTCTCGCCGTCGCTCCCGAGCAGCGTCCGGCACCCGCTCCCCGGCTGGCGGTCGCGGTTCTACTTCGCGTACAGCCCCTGGGCGGCGGTCAGCTTCGCGCGGGCCTGGTGCCACTGCATCACCGCCTGGATCAGCTCCGCCCGCTCGCGGTTCAACTCCAGCTCCGCCGGCACCACCGCCGCCGCCCCCTTCTCCTCCTTCCGCAGCTCCGCCACCTTCGCCTTCTGCTTCTCCACCCGCCACCGCACCAGCCCCACCTGCCGCGACTGTTCGGCCAGTACCAGTGCCTGCGCCCGCACCTCGTCGGCGACCGCCCGCTCGCGCTCGTCGATCAGCGTGAACAGTTGCGCCTTCCGCACCGCCACCTCATGGTCGGCCGCCGCCTGCACCGGGGCCAACTGTTCGGCCAGACGCCGCTCGGCGATCCGCCGCATGAACGGCAACTTCGGGCCGGCACTCCCCATCATCCCGCCCATCGCCCCGCTGCCGAGCAACCCGCCGGTCGAGGGCACGGCCTGCAAGAACTCCCGCACTTCCGGTAGCGTCTCCGGCGTCAGCTTCAGGTACGCCGTGCGAAGGGCTTGCAACTCCGGCCGCTTCTCCAGCGCGACCAGCACTGCCGCCTCCACGTCGAGCGTCTCCTTCGGCAGCCCGAACTCGCCCGTCGGCATCAGCCGGTCGGACGTCTTCCCGGACGCCCCGATCCGCCGCTTCAGGTCCGCATCCAGCAGCTTCGCCCCCAGTTCCGCCTGCCCGAGCAGGCCGATCCAGGTCGCCCGCTGGCGGGCGATCTCCTCCATGTCGATCGGCGGTTTCGCCCCGCGTTTGATCGCCTCTTCCACCGCCTTCCGCAGCACGTCGATCTCCTCGATCGTCTCCCGCACCACCGCCGACCGCCCTTCAAGATCGGCCAGTTGGTAGAACGCCGCCACCGCGTCGCCGGCCGCCTTGTTCCGCAACTCGGCGACCACCAGCGGGCGGAGTTCGCGGCTGAGCGAGTCCTCCGGTGGCGGGCGGTCGGGGTCGGCCACCACCGGCACGCTGTTCTCGCGTTCGACCGCACTGGCCAGCGGGGCGTGTTCGAAGGCCAGCTTGGCGCACGTCGCTTCGGTCAGCCCGAGGGCCGGCAGGCGGGTGGACCCGGTCACGTCGGCGGTCGCCGGGTCGATCAGCGGGAGCTTGTTCAGATCCGGTTCGAGGGGCGAGAGCGGGGCGGACGGCACCTCCACCCGCGGCGGCTTCTCCGCGACCGGGGGCGGGTAGAACACCCGCGGGGGCGGCGCGTGCTTGCACCCGACGGCGATGCCCGCCGCCAGCCCGACCGACGCAATCCACCACACACGCCGCCGCATGGTCTGCCCTTTCCGAGATGCCGGCACGTCCCATTTCCCATCGGCCGGCAAACTGGGGCGACTGAATCGGTTCTGTCGGAGACGCCTGGTTCGCGGCGGAATCCGGGCCGTGCGGCGTCCTCACCAGTTTCTCACGCCCCGCCACCTCCCCCGTTTTTCCTGCCCCGCCTGTTCGATCGCCCGCCGCCGGCGGTATCACAATGGTTGTCTTCCCCCCGTGGGTCGGGCTATGAAACGGCTGTTGGGCGTTGTCTCCGTTGTGCTGCTGGCGGTGCTGGGGGCGTGTTCCCGCCCGCCCCCGCCGGTGGTACCGCCCAGCCCGCCGGTGGTGCGGGTGGTCTCCCCGCGGACGCAGTCGGTGACGGACTACCTCGACTTCACCGGCCGGGCGAAAGCGTCCGACACGGTGGACATCAAGGCCCGCGTCACGGGGTACTTACAGAAGATCGCATTCGCCGACGGGGCGACGGTGGCCGCCGACCAGTTGCTGTTCGAGATCGAACCGGGCACCTACGAGACGGATTTGAACCGGGCGAAGGCGGCGGTGAAACAGGCGGAGGCGAACGAGAAGCTGGCGGCCGCCACCCTGAAGCGGGCGGAGGACGCGTACAACCTGGTGCGGAACCTGGACGCCGAGAGCCGCGAGCGGCGGCTGGAGCGGGAAGGGCAATGGGAGGAGGCGAAGGCGGGCGTGCTGGTGGCCCGGGAGGGGACGGCGGTGGCGCGGGCGCAACAGGCCCAGGCGCAGCGGCTGTTCGACTACACCAGGGTGAACGCCCCGAAGGCCAGCCGCATCGGCCGCCGGCTGGTCGACCGCGGGGCGCTGGTGAAGGCGGACGAGACCGTCCTGGCCACCCTGGTCGTGACCGACCCGATGCACGTGTACTTCGACGTGGACGACCGCACCGACCTGCGGCTGA
>CAYMHO010000152.1:0-5803 GCA_964390195.1 uncultured Fimbriiglobus sp.
ACCCCCGCCGGGTTCACTGCGTTCACACCGGCGACCCCTCCCCAGCGGGGAGGGGTGGGGTGGTTGCACTCCCCACCAGGGGTTCCGCTCGCTGCCGCTCGCTCCACCCCTGGCTATTCCCCGTCGCCCCTTCGGGGCTGCCGTTCCTCGCCCCGGCGTACTTCTGTAACAACTCTACCGTCGCCTCGGCCATGTGGCGGGCGGTGAACCGCTGGTGGAGGCCGGCGTGGCCTTTCTTGCCGAGTTCGGCCGCCCGCGGCAAGTCGGTCAGCAGGCTCGCCAGTTGGTCGTCCATGTCTCCGGGGTTGTCCGGATCGTACAGCAGCCCGCCGCCGGTCGGCTCGATCAACTCCGGGAACGTGCCGCTCCGCGGTTGCACCGCCGGCACCCCGTTCGCCCACGCTTCGAGGAGGTACAGCCCTTTCGGCTCGCGGAACGCCACGGGCACGCTCAGCACGTCGATGCTCTGGAAGAACCGCACTTTCGACGCCAGATCGGGGGCCGGGACGTGTTCGAAATCGGCGGGAGAGGTGTAGCCGGCGTCGGTCAACTTCTTCACCTGTTTGGTGAGGTACGCCTGATACTTCTCGCCCAGCCAACCGCCGAACACGAACCGCAGTTTTTCCAGGCCGGGCCGCTTCTTCAATCGGATATACCCCTCGACCGCGTTGTGGAAGCCTTTCTCCGGGGCGAAGCGGGCGAAGAACCCCAACGTCGGCGGGCGGGCCGGGTCGCGGGGTGTCGGCTCCCCGTGGCCTCTCAGAGTCAATCCGGGGTACACCACACCGATTTTTGTCCGATCCAGCCCCAGATAACGGCTCATGTAGTCGGCGTAGTCGTGGCTGGTGGCCATGTACCCGGCGGTGTGGCGGTCGTTCTCGCGGATGAGATCGAGGCACCGCCGGCGGTCGGCCTCGGGCAACGCGTCCAGGAACACGTCGTCCCCCTGGAGCGTCGTAACTACCGGCACCCCAAGGCGTTCGCGGATGGCGGGCACGCACCCGGAGAGCAGAGCGTTGGTCATCAGCACCGCGTCAGGCTTGATTTCCGACGCGAGCCAGTCCACCAATTTGAGGATCTCCTTCTTCGCCCGCCCGTGGGTGCCTTCGAGCATGGAGATGGTGAGGCTGCCCATCTTCGAGTAGTCGGTGCGGCCGACGAACGTCCCCGCCCAGCGGAGTAGGCGGTTGCTGTTCAGCAGGCGATCGACCACCCCCGGCAGGTGACGGAACAGCCAGCCGGCGTTCTGCAGGTAGACGTTCACCCCGCCGAGGAACACCCGCTTGGTACTCGCGTCTTGTTCGTCGGTGGTGATAGGGGTATAGGTCGGCACGAGCAGGGCGTCGTGACCGAGGGCGATGAGGGCGTTGGCGGTGGCGTTGTCGCGGAGGCAACTGCCGCAGAACATGCCGCCCGCCCCGGCCGTGATGCTGACGATCCGCATGGGGGTGAAATCCGCCGCGGTGGGGGAACGTCTTGGATGTACCGCCGCCGGAGCCGACACTGACAGGATGATTGTAGCCGCGGGTGAATGCCGGCCTGAATTGCCGGTTGTGCGGCCGGCGTGGTGGCGGATTTGTCGCCACCACCGGACCTTCACACCCCGCTCACCGACTGTACATCCGATCCAGTATCTTGTTAGGCTCAACCTGTTTGTCATTCTCGCCGAGGGCCGCGCGTGACCACGACCGACGCCGTTGTCATCTCCGATCTTCACCTGGGCAGCGGGGTGTGTCAGGCGAAGGCGTTGGTCGATTTCCTCGAAGCCGTTCACTCGCGTCACGTCCGCACCCGGCGGCTGATTTTGAACGGCGACGTGTTCGACAGCATCGACTTCCGCCGGCTGAAGAAGTCTCACTGGAAGGTGCTGAGTTTGCTGCGGAAGCTGTCCGACGACATCGAGGTGGTGTGGGTGTGCGGCAACCACGACGGGTCGGCGGAGATCGTCTCGCACCTGCTCGGGCTGGAGGTGGTGGACGAGTACGTGGTGGCGTCCGGCGACCGCCGGGTGCTGTTCCTGCACGGCCACCAGTTCGACCAGTTCATCGACCGCTACCCGATGGCCACCCGCCTGGCCGACAACCTGTACCGGCTGATCCAACGGATCGACCGCTCGCACCGCTTCGCCAAGATGGCCAAGCGGAGGAGCAAGACGTTCCTGCGGAGCACCGAGAAGATCCGGGCCGGGGCGGTGAACCGGGCGAAGGAGTTGGAGGCGGACGTGGTGTGCTGCGGGCACACTCACCTGGCGGTGGCATTCCCGGATGACGCCGTGCCGTACTTCAACAGCGGCTGCTGGACTGAGACCCCGTGCCACTTCCTGACGCTCACCGACGGTGTGGTGACGCTGAACAACTTCGTGCCGTCGGCGGCGATGGCCGACACCCAAATCGACCTGCCGGTGAACGCGACCGCCGCCGGCTGAACGGACGACACTTTTCCGCTGGAAACCCGACTCGATTTCTTGTACGCGCCGGGTGGCCGGCGGTCTGATACTTTGCGATGGGCCAGCCCGGCTCACCGCGAGGACACCAGTGGCCAGCCGAACCGCGGCCGTCGGACTGCTGTTTCGTGTCGCCGGTTCGGCGGCCGACGACCGCTCCGACGCCTCCCTCCTCCGAGCGTTCTACGCCGATCGGGACGAGTCCGCCTTCGCCGCACTCGTCGCCCGTCACCAGCGGACGGTGTGGGCGGCGTGCGCGCGGGTGCTGACCGACCGGGCCGACTTGGAGGACGCATTCCAGTCCACGTTCGTCATCCTGGCCCGATACGGGCGAGGCTTGGGCGAGCGGTCGGGACTCGGCGGGTGGCTGTTCCGGGTGGCCGAGCGGGTGGCACGAAGGGCGCGACACATGGCGATTCAGCGGCGGAAGCGGGAACGGCGGGCGGCGGTGACGGGGCACGAAGTCGATCGGCCGGCGGCGGGCGAACCCGACCTGTTGGCGGTGGTGTTGGAGGAACTCGACCGCCTGCCGGACCACTACCGGCTCGCCCTGCTGGCGTGCGACGTGGACGGGCAGAGCAGGGCGGATGCCGCCACCCGACTCGGGTGTGCGGAAGGCACCTTGTCCGCCCGGCTGCACCGCGGGCGGAAACTGCTCGCCGACCGCCTGCGAGCGCGGGGCATCACCGCCCCGCTCGCCGGACTTGGGTTGCTCCTGGTGCCGTCTGAGGCGACGGCCGGCATGCCGGCGGCAACCGCCCGGCTGGCGGCCACGGTCGCGGAGTGCGGGCTGACCCATCGCACGGTGCCGGCCACAGTGGCCGCACTGGTCTCACACGTTTCACGGGAGATGGCGATGAAGATCGTGCTGAAGGCGGTGGGGGTGGCGGTACTCGTCGGGCTGGGCGTGTTCGGGATGTGGGTGGGCGGACCGGCTGGCGGGGAAGGGCGGGCGACGGCCGCCCCGGTCACCCCGGCCAAGAAGGAGGCGAAGCCGGAGTTGCCCGACGCGACGCTCCAGTTTCTCCGCAACCGGAAGGTGTTGAAGGAGTTGGGTTGCACGGCCGAGCAGCGGGTGGCCATCTCGGACCACTTCGACGACCAGTTCGAGGAGGCGGCCAACCGAGCGCCCCTGCTGCCCCCGCTCGCCCCCGGCCAGAAGCGGGACCCGCAAGCCGAGCGCCAGTTGGTTCGGGCGAAGTTGAAGCAGATCAGCGACGCCGAGGCGGCCGACACGAGGGCGATGGCCGAGAAGGTGCTGACCGCCGCCCAGCTCACCCGCCTCGCTCAGTTGGACCTCCAAATCCGCGGGGCGGAGGCTCTCACGGACGCGAAGGTCGCTGAGGTACTGAAGCTGACCGACGAGCAGAAGAAGGTGGCGAAGGACGCGCTCGAGTTGGCGTACCACTCCGGTACTGCCGATCCGTTCGGACCGCCACTCGGGTCGGACGGGGTGCGGTACTACCACCTCGATTCGACGCAGCGGAAGTTGGCATGGGACAAGGCGACCGTCGGGCTGAGCAAGGAGCAGTTGAAGGAGTGGGAGAAGTTGGCGGGCCAGGCGGCCAAGACGTTCGACCCGCTCACCATAGGTGGGAGAGGCGGGAGCACCAACTCGGGCGTGCAGTTCCGCGGGCGATGAGCTGCAGGGCGTGTGCCGCTCGCTCCGCGAGCGGCCATTCCGAAGCCGTTCGCGGAGCGAGCAGAGCACTACTCCTCTTCCACGACAGGCTTGTTCGCATCAATCAGCAGCCACAGGGCGACGCCGGCGAAGTACACTGCCGCGTACAGCCCGAACAGGACGGTGTAGCCGGTCATCGACAGCATCGTGCCCACCTTCTCCCCCGCCTCGTTCAGCTTGTCCACCTGGTTGGCCTTCTCGATCATGCCGGTGACGAAGATGCCGCTCACCGCGCCGAGGAGGTTGCCGACCATGTTCATCGCCCCGCTGACGGTCGCCGCGTACTGCCGGCCGATGTCCTGGCACACCGCCCACGACGGGGCCATGATCAGGTCGTTGAAGAAGCCCATCAGCATCAGGGGCACGGCGTAGGCCCACAGGTTGGTCGGGTCGATCATCTTGCCGCCGAGGGCGGCCAGGTAGCACACCCCGGCCATGCCGTACCCGACCATGCCGGGGATTCGGCGTGCCCACTTGCGGCTGCCCGTCTTTCGGATGAGCCAGTCGGACCACACCCCGCCGAGGAAGCAGCCGAGCATGCCGATGAGCAGCGGCGACCCGCTGAGCACGGCCAGCAGCGCCCGCCCGTCGCCGGTC
Source organism: uncultured Fimbriiglobus sp. (assembly GCA_964390195.1). Classification (GTDB taxonomy): domain Bacteria; phylum Planctomycetota; class Planctomycetia; order Gemmatales; family Gemmataceae; genus JALHQU01. Next base: position 4,722 of record CAYMHO010000152.1, read on the forward strand.
GTTTTCCACTGGCCGAACTGCTCCCCCATGCTCCGCGGGTGGTTGTACATGAGGAAGTACCAGCAGAAGTTGGTGACGACGTACATGCCGCACACCGCCCACAGGTTCCTCGACCGCAGCAGCTTCCCCCACGGCACCCGCACCGCCTTGTTGCCCCCCTCGCGGCCGGCGTTGATGCGGGCCAGTTCCTCGGCGTTCACCCCGCGGTGGTCGGCAGGGTTGTTGGTGAAGGTGAAGTAGAAGATGGCCGCCCACACCGCCGCGACGATGGCGAACAGCCACATGGCCCCCCGCCACGTCAGCCCCGAGTCCAGGTTCATTCCGCCGACTTTCCACTCGGTCAGCAACACCCAGACCAGCGGGGTGAGGCCGCCCATCAGCCGGGCGCTCATCCAGATGGCGCTCTTGGCGAACCCGCGGGCGTTCGCCGGGAACCAGTTGTACAGGGCCTTCGAGATGTTCGGGAACGCTCCGGCTTCACCCACGCCGAACAGGAACTGAATGACGAGCAGGGCGTAGAACCCGACGAAGATGCCGCCGACCACGGCCTCCGGTAGCAGGGTCATCCCCACGAAGCCGGTGAGGAAGACGAACGCACTCCACCAGATGACGACCCGCAGGAGCGTTTGCCGCGGCCCGCGAGTGTCGCCCAGCCAACCACTCGGCACCTCGAAGATGGCGTAGGCCAACTGGAACGCCATCAGGACCAGGAAGAAGTCGTTCTTGTCGTACGGTTGCACCCTCGGCTGTGCGGGAATCGCGACCCCGCCCATCAGCCCACCGAGTGCGTCGTCTGAGAACTTGCCTTCTTTGGCGTACTGCCACTTCTCTTTCGGCACCTGCGCGTTCAGGTCGCCCATGATGGCGTCGCGGGCGGACCCGTTCGCCGCCCGGTCCATGTACGTAATCATCGCCAGCAGGCAGAGCAACCCGAGGATGACGTACCGGAAGTGCGACGGGCGGGGCGTGGGGGGAGAGGACATGAGCGGGCCGGTGGGAGAGAAGTCGTGGGGGGCGGGTGGGAAAAGGGCGGGCCGCACACAACAGGGGGAAAATGAACCACCCGCCCGACACACCCCCCC
>CAYMHO010000152.1:5813-7566 GCA_964390195.1 uncultured Fimbriiglobus sp.
GGCGCCACAGCTGTTATTGTTCACCGGCCCCCCACGACGCCTGCTACCGCTCCCGCTTGACGCTCCAATCGGTCAACTGCTCCAGGATGTGCTTGCACTCGCTCGGCGGCAGGTCGGCGAGCGCCGCCCGCGCCTGACGGCCGAACTCTTCGGCCGTCCGCTTGGCGTAGGCGATCGACCCGGTCCGCACCAACACCTCGGCCACCTTCCGCCGTTTGTCGGGGCGGTTCGATTTCACCAGCTCCAGCAACTCGTCGGCGGCGGATTGCGGGAGCGTTTGCAGGGCGTGAATCAGCGGGAGAGTCAGCTTCCCTTCTTCCAGGTCGGTGCCGAGCGTCTTCCCCGCCTTCGCCTCGTCGCCGGTCAAATCCAGCAGGTCGTCGGCGATCTGGAACGCCAGCCCGACACACCGCCCGTAGGTCGCCAGCTTCTCCGCCACTTCCTCCGTCGCCCCGGCGTACACCGCCCCCAGCCGCCCGCACACGGCCGTCAGCGCCGCGGTTTTCCCGTCCAGGATGTCGAAGTAGTCGGCCTCGCTCAGGTGCCAGTTGCCGCGGTGGCACACCTGCTTCAGTTCCCCGCCGCACACCCGGTTGGTCGCCTCGCCGATCAGCTCACACGCCCGCCGGTCCACCCGGCTGGTGATGTGGAAAGCCTGGGTGAACAGCATGTCGCCGAGCAGGATGCTGACCTTGTTCCCCCACTCGGCGTTGAACGTGGGGATGTGCCGGCGGGTAGTGGCTTCGTCGAGAACGTCGTCATGCACCAGCGTGGCGGTGTGGATCATCTCCACCGCGGCGGCGAGGATGTGGTGGTGCGGTGTCACCCCGCCGCACGCCTTCGCCGTGAGCAGCAGCAGCGCCGGCCGCAACCGCTTGCCGCGGTAGTGACGCAGGTGCTGGATGAGCGGGGCGACGGGCGAGCGGTAGCCGGCGAGCGCTTCGGCGAAGATCCGATCCGCCTCGGCGATGTCGGACGCGATGGGGGCGAACGCCGACCGCCCGGCCACCTTCGGCACGCCGTTCGGGGGGGTGTCGGTATCCACGGGGGTGAGGACGGTCGGCATGGCGGCACCGGGGGCCGGATGATCCGACCCCTCGCCGCAGTCTGGGCGGGAAGGCATCGAATCGTTTTATGAAGCCCCGGCGGGGTCGGCGGGCGGGGTAGTGGGGTCGGGGTGACGGAAGTCGCCGGACTTGCCGCCGGACTTCTCTTCCAGCCGAATCTGCTCGATCGTCATCCCCCGGTCCACCGCCTTCGCCATGTCGTACACCGTCAGGGCCGCCACGCTAACCGCAGTCAGGGCCTCCATTTCAACACCGGTGCGGGCGAAAACCTTCGCCGTCGCTTTGATTCGCAAAGTGCTGTCGGATGTGAACTCGAACGCGATTTCGACCGACGTGAGGGGCAGGGGGTGGCACAGTGGGATCAGGTCGGCGGTTTTCTTCGCCCCCATGATGCCGGCGATGCGGGCGACCTCCATCACATCACCCTTCGCCAGCTCCTTGTTGCGAATCAGGGCGAGCGTGGCGGGCAGCATCCGGACGACGGCTGATGCGACGGCCGTGCGGGCCGTCTCGGCCTTGCCGCCGACATCGACCATGCGAGACGCGCCGGACGAATCGAAGTGGGTCAGGGACATGGGCAGTTCTCCGGTTAGCCGCGAGCCCACGGCGAGCGCGCCCCGGGGTGGGGGGCGGGGGAACCGTAAAAAACAAAAAGGGGCCCCCCCCCGTCGCACAAAAGCGACAAG
>CAYMHO010000152.1:7576-16123 GCA_964390195.1 uncultured Fimbriiglobus sp.
GTTTTGCTGCCACCCACGGCGTCGCTCCTCCGCCTTTGTCTCGCGGCTAACCGTTAATCCACATACGGGTCCGCCCCCAGGTCGCTCAACTGCTCCTGGCGGTGCTTGTCGTAGTTCATCAGGTCGAGCCGCTGGCGGCGGTGCTTTCGCTCCTGCCGCTTCTGGGCTTCCTTGAACAGCGGGAGGTAGCTCTGCCAGTTGCGGTTCCCGCCGGCCCGGCCGATCTTTGCAAGCTCCTCCTGTGTCTGTTTTCCCAACCCTTCGAGCAGGAAGTCTTCGAGCGACAGGAAGAACTGGCATGAGCCGGGGTCGCCCTGGCGGCCGGCACGGCCGGCGAGTTGGCGGTCCACCCGCTCGGCATCGTGACGCTCGGTGCCGATGACGTGCAGCCCGCCCGCCTCCGCCACCCCCGGCCCGAGTTTGATGTCCGTCCCCCGCCCGGCCATGTTCGTCGCCACCGTCACCCGACCGGCCTGCCCGGCTTGGGCGACGATCTCGTTCTCCTGCTTGTCCTGGCGGGCGTTCAGCACCCGGTGTTCGATGCCGGCGTCGGTGAGCAACTTCGACAGGGCTTCGGACTTGTCCACCGTCCGCGTACCGACCAGCACCGGCCGACCGGCGGCCACCATCGCGGCGATCTGCTGAACCACCGCCACGAATTTGGTCTGTTCGGTCGGGTACACCACGTCGGGCATCTGCACCCGCTTGATCGGTCGGTTGGTGGGGATCTTCGTCGTCCACCGCCGGTACACCGCCTTCAACTCCCAGAAGTTCGGGAGCAGCGTCCCGGACATGCCGCCGAGCTTCTTGTACAGGCGGTAGAAGTTCATGTAGGTCACTTGCGCCGCGTGCTCGCTCTGCAGAGTAATCGGCACGCCCTCTTTCGCTTCCACCGCCTGGTGCTGGCCGTCCTGCCAGTGGCGATCTGGCATGGCCCTCCCGGTCCGCTCGTCGATGATGACCACCTTCTGCTCGTCCGAGATGTAGTAGTGCTCGTTCCGGCGGAAGCGGTGGTAGGCCATCACCGCCTTCTCCATGTGCTGGATCAGCTTGTCCATGGCGTGGGCGTGCTTGCCGCTGGGCGGGTTGGAGTACCGCACCAGTTGCTTACCCTCGTCGGTCAGCTCCACCTTGTCCTTCTTCAGATCGACGCGGAAGTGCGTGCCGACCTGGAGGTCTTTCACCACCTTGTCGGCCCACTTGTACACCACCTGCTCTTCTTCCGTGGCAGGGCGGGTGGGGTTGGCGATGACCAGCGGGGTGCGGCCCTCGTCGATGAAGATGCTGTCGGCCTCGTCCACGATGGCGTAGTTGAGCGGCGTTTCGGTCCGCTGCACGCGAGGGTCCTGCTTGCTCCCCCCGCCCGTCCAGCCGGCCCAGAAGGGCGTCCCCTGCGACTGCCCGCCGCGGAGCTTCATGCGGTCGCGGAGGAAGTCGAACCCGAACTCGCTGCCGGTGCCGTAGGTGATGTCCGCCTTGTACGCCTGCTGCCGGATGTGGTCTTCCATCTTCTGTTGCAAGCAACCGACGGTCAGCCCGAGCAGGCGGTACACCGGCCCCATCTCCTCGGCGTCCCGCTTGGCCAGGTAGTCGTTCACGGTGGTGACGTGTACACCCTTGCCGGGGAGGGCGTTCAGGAACGCCGGGGCGATCGCGCTCAGCGTCTTCCCTTCCCCCGTCGCCAGTTCCACCAGCCCGCCGAAGTGCATGACGATGCCGGCGGCCAGTTGCACGTCGAACGGCTGGTACCCCTTGATACGTCGGATGGCGGCGCACGCCAGCCCGAACGCCTCGGGGATGAACTTGTCCAGGTTGGCCCCGCCGCGGGCGCGACCCCGGAGCGCCCGGCTGCAGGTGGCCATGTCCTCGTCGTTCAGGGTGAGGAACCGGCTCTCGAAGTCGCGGATTTTCGGGATGAGCAGGGCGGCCTTCGCCAGCCGGCGGGTCCACGGCATGCCGAGGGCGGCGGTCAACTGGTTGGATGCCGGGTTGCCCAGCCGCCCGCTCACGTTGGCGATTTTGGGGGCGGCGGTGGGCAGGCTGCGGTCGGCGTGCGGGTCGGCCGGGACGAGGTCGAAGATGTCGGGGGCGGTGCTCAACGAACGACCTCCGCGGGCGGTGCGGCCATTCTACCGCACCGACGGAAGCGTGGGAGGTGTACAGAGAGCGGAACACCTGGGAATGCTCAGCCGAGTCTTCCGATCCTCGCTCTGCGGCTACAATACGCCACCCGGTTCGGAGGCCGCCAGATGAACACGCCCGACGCGCCCGTCGCCGACACCCCGTTTGAATCGTTCATGGAACCCGACGCCCGGGTGCAGGCCGGCGGGATCGCCGAGTTCGTCAAGCAGATCAAGGAGGTCGCCGACAAACTGCAGACTGACGGTGCCAGTCGCGGGGATGCGAAGCTGCTCGCGTCGGCGTTGAAGGAACTGCGGCACTGCTTCCGGGTGTTCGCCGCCCACCGGGGCGTCCGCAAGGCCACCGTGTTCGGTTCCGCCCGCACCAGCCCGACCCACCCGGCGTACATCGCCGCGGTCGAGTTCGGCAAGCAGATGGCCGAGGCCGGGTGGATGGTCATCACCGGGGCGGCGAGCGGCATCATGGAGGCCGGGCACGTCGGGGCCGGCCGCGACAAGAGCTTCGGGCTGAACATCCTGCTGCCGTTCGAGCAGGGGGCGAACACGGTCATCGCCGGCGACCCGAAGCTGATGAACATGCGGTACTTCTTCACCCGCAAGCTGGCGTTCATCAAGGAGTCGGACGCGGTCGTGCTGTTCCCCGGCGGGTTCGGCACGCACGACGAACTGTTCGAGACGCTCACCCTCATCCAGACCGGCAAGACGCACGTGTTCCCGATCGTGCTGGTGGACGAACCCGGCGGCACCTACTGGCAAAAGTGGCAGTCGTTCGTGCAGGAAGATCTGCTCGACCGCGGGTACATCTCGCCGGCCGACCTGTTCCTGTACACCATCACCGACGACGTGACCGCCGCCGTGCGGGTGGTGAGCGACTTCTACCGCGTGTACCACAGCATGCGGTACGTGAAGGGGGAGTTGGTGCTGAGGCTCCAGAGCCGGCCGAGTGACGAACTGCTGGCGGCGATCAACGCCGAGTTCGCCGACATCATCACGGGCGGCAGTTTCGAGCTGAGCGGGGCGCTGCCGGCCGAGGAGAACGAACCGGCATTGGCGGAATTAACCCGGCTGAAGTTCAAGTTCAACAAGCAGAGCCACGGCCGCCTGCGGCAGCTCATCAACCGGCTGAACCGCGGGTGAGTGACCCTTTGGCAAGTTTCACCGGCAAAAGTTACCGACCGCCGGCAAGAATTGCAAACCTTACAAACCGCCTCGCAGGTGCTGCAACCGCCGGAAGTGCTGAATTACCAGTGGGTTACTCGGGATTGATGGCAAATCGACGGGATTGGCACAGCCGCTGCTTTTGCTTAATTCGCCGAAGCCGACCCCAACCGGCCCGGCCTCCCGGCGAGGCGATCCCCCCAACGACCTCCTCGCCGTCCGGCTCGATGCCGACAGTCAATCCCCCCGACTGTCGGCCACCAACCCCCCGGTGCCGAGCCGGACTTTACCGCGACGGGTCCAATCCCCCCGGACCCGCCGCACCCAACGCCACGGGCCGCTCACCTTCCCCCAAGGTGAGCGGCCCGTGGTGCTTTTCGTGTTCTGCTCGCTCCGCGAGCGGAATTCGAACCCGCTCGCGGAGCGAGCAGAAGACTATTCGTCTCGTTTCCGCGTGCTGTCCTGGTCCATGCCGTTCATCGTGTCCGAACGGTACCGCCCCAAGTTCTCCTCCGCGTGGGCGGCCTCCTCCGGGTTCTCGGCCAGGTTTCGTTTGGCGTCCGCCCGGCGGTGCTTGCTCCCGCGGCGCTTGATCGCCTGCTTCAGCTTCCGCATCCTCCGCTTGTCGGGATCGGGCGGCATGGCTGCACCGGGGGAATGAACTCCTCAAAGCTCAGAGCGGCTTGGCCCGCGGCGGGTTCGGGGGTGGGAGCGGTTTCGCCATCGGAATCGCCGCCGGCGGGGGCGTGGATGACGAACCCCCGCCCGCTGGCACGCGGATCGACGCCTTGCAGATCAGGCAGGCCACCACCTTCCCGCGGTCGGCGTCTTCCACCAGTTGGTATTTGCGGCACTTCTCTTCCGGGCACCGCACGGCGAGAACCATCGTAGATCCTCCTGGCGAGCGGCGGGCGTCAGCCCGCTGTTGCTTCGCGAGAACAGCCCCCTCACGGGGGCCGCTCGCCAAGTCGTCACTTCTTGATGTACTTGTCCGGGTTGGCCTTCAGCTCGTCCGCACAGCCGGAGCAGCACACCGCGTACTCCTTGCCGTTGATGCTCACCTTGATGCTGGCCGCCCCGCCGGTGACGATGCACTCCGGCTTCTTGCTCCCGCCGGCGATGCTCTGCCCGTCCTTGTTCCCGCCCGCCTTGTAGATCGTGCCGGCCAGCCCCTTCCCGCCGGTCTGCACCTCGTAGGCCACGTTCAGCCGCACGCCCTCGGCGGCGGTGCTCAGTTTGATGGTGTGGACGTCACTCGTCTTGGCGTCGGTGCGGGTGAGGGTGAAGATACCCTTCTTGTCGACGGTGCCGGTGTACTCGCTCTCCGCCCCTTTCGCGTCCGTCACCACCGCCTTGTACCCCTTCGCCTTCGCGTCGAACGAGACGACGGCCCCGGTGAAGAACTTGGCCTTGTCGAGCTTCGCCGACAGGCTAGGCAGCCCGTCCTTGCCGAACTTCCACGACCACACCCACTCCTCTTTCCACAGGGTCTTCTTGCCGTCCACCGAGCCGTCACCGTTCACCTCCCACTTGCCGACGAACTCGGCCAGCTTGGCCAACTCCTCCTTGGCGGCGGCGATGTCCTTGTCGCTCGCCTTCTTCTCGTCAGCAGCGAACCCGAGCGGGAGGAGGCACGCCCCGAGCAGGGCGGCCAGCAGCGTCCGAACCTTCATGAGTGGCTCCGGAGAGTGGGACTATGATCGCATCATAGGACGGGGCGGGCGTCGGCACGGTTCCAAAATGCCAGCCGGCCGGTGGTTCGGCTGTAGAATCCCGGCATGACTGCCCCAGCCCGCGACGGCGTGTCCGTCGTCGTCACCGCCCGCACCCCCGTCTCTCCCGTCGTCCTCGGTGTGTGGGAGGAGCACCTGCGAACCGCCGGTCGGCAGTGGGAAGTGCTGAGTGTGGCCGACGCACGCGGGTGCGGTGCGGCGGTGCGGAGCGCGTTGCCGCTTGTCAAGCACCCACTGGTGCTGCTCACCGACGACAGCTACCCGTACACGCCGAGCGACCTGACGAAGTTGATCGAGCGCATCGAAACGCCCGGCGAGATGCCCGACCCGATGTCCGGCGAGTGGGGGATGCGGACGCCGGATCTGGTGGCCGGTGCCCGCACCGGGGTGCCCGAACCGGGGCTGTTGAAAGTGGGCGGGGCGATCTTCCGCGGGTTCTGCAAGATCGTGCTGGACCTGGCGCTCGAACCGCGGCCGGGGTGGTACGGGTGGGCTGAACACCGCAAGGTGACGCGGGCGTGGCTCACCTACGGGGTTCCGCTGCACGACCCGCACTGCGGGTTCAAGTTGGTGCGGAGGGCGTTGCTCGAACGGTTCCCGATCCAGTGCGACGGCGACCTGTTTCACGTCGAGTTGGTGGCGAAGGCGACGTTCCTGACGTGCATGATGGACGAGGTGCCACTGACGCCGAAACCGGACCGGGTGACGTCGGCGATATGGTCGAAGGCCGACAAGAAGGTGCTGTGGGGCAAGCCGCGGTTCGCACACAAGCAGGAAGAACCGCCGCCTCGGGAGCCGAACGTCTTCGCGGCGAGCGTGAGCGAGCCTGGGAAGTCGTAACCCAGGCTCGCTCACGCTCGCCGCGAAGAGAGCGTCACCCGTCGATCAACTTCCGCAGCTCCTTGACGTACTTCGGCACCGCCGTCGCGGGGTCGGCCTTGGCCTCGTACTCGAGCGCCACATACCCGTGGAAGTTGGCGTCCTTGAGGATCTTGACCATCTTCCCGAGGTCCGCCTCGACAGGCTCCTTTCCGCCAGGGAACACCTCCGTTTTCACCTGACACACCACCCCATAGTGGGCAATCTTGGCCACGTCTTCGTAGGGGTCGGGCGTCTTGAAGTTGCCGGTGTCGATGTTCACCCCGAGCCACTGGCTCTTGATCGGCTTCACCAGCGCGAGCAACTGGTCCGGGGTGGCGGTGATGCCGCCGTGGTTCTCCAGAGCCAGCACAACCCCGGCCTTCTCGGCCGCCGGCAGGCACGCCTCGACGCTCGCCACCACCCGCTTCTGCGCGTCTTCGAGCTTCTCGTCTTTTTCCAGGTTGCCGGCGAAGATGCGGACCGTCTTCGCCCCCACCTCGCCGGCCAGCTTGATCCAGTCCTTCACCTGCTCGACTTCTTTCGCTCGCGCCGTGTCGTCCTTCATGGTGAAGATGCTGCGGATGGGCACGCCGGACACCGCCCGCTTCTTCTTGGCCGCGTGGGCGGCCAACTTCTTGGCGTACTCGGCCGTCTGCTCGGCCCAGTAGTACGAGGTGAGTTCGACGCCATCGAGCGGCAGGTCGGCGGCCAGGTCGATGAACTCGAACAGGGTCATCGTCGGCTTTTTCAGGTCGAGCTTCAGCCGGAAGCTGTACGCGGCGAGGCTGAGCTTGAGCGACGCCTTGTCGGAGGGTCGCTTGATCGGGTCGATGGCGAAGGCGGGGGCGGCGACGGCCGCGGCGGCGGTGCCGAGGAACTGGCGACGGGAGAGCATGGGAACCTCCTGGCGTGAGGAACGAACCGCGACCGGGAGGGAGCGGGTGATTCAACTCCCGTTCCATCGCGGTTGCGGCTCGTGGAAGATCACTTCAAGCCGAGCACCTTGTCCATCCGCTCGGCGATGTCGGCCAGCACCTTCTCGTCCCCGCCGCCGACCTCGGCCGTCGCCCACCCGTCGTACCCGATCTCACCGAGCGCCTTCAGCACCTCCGGCCAGTCCTCGGTGCCCTCGCCGATCTTGCACCACCCCTTGCCGGGGTCCTTCGCTTCCTTCGCCTTGTCCGCGCTGTACCCCTTGAAGTCGAACTTCACCATCCGCTTGCCCAGCTTGCGGATCCAGTCGGCCGGTTGCACCCCGTACTTGATCATGTTCGAGATGTCGAAGTACGCCGCCACCCACTCGGACTTGAACTGATCGACGTACTCCACCAACTGCTCGGGCTTGGTGATGAAGTTGTTCCACACCGTCTCGATGGCGATCTTCACCTTCAGCTTCTCGGCCAGCGGCAGGGCCTTCTTCACCTCGGCGGTGCTCCGCTCCCAGCACTGCTCGTAGGTGACGTCCTTGTTCACCACGCCGGGCACCAGCAGGGCGGTATCGGCCCCGACCGTCTTGGCGTCGTTCAGCGCACCCTCCAGGGCCTTCAGACCCTTCGCCCGCACCTTCTCGTCCGGGCTGGAGAGGGTGTCCGTCCAGTGGACGGAATCGATGACGCCGTGGACGAGAATGCCCGTTTCCTTCGACGCGGCGACGACCTCGTCCAGCTTCAGCCCGCTCGGGCTGTTGATCTCGACGCCCAGGAAGCCGAGCTTCTTGACGGCGTTCAGCTTGTCCGTCGGGGTGCCCTTCACCCCGATCATGTCGTACTTGACCGCCTTCTTCAGCTTGGCCTTCTTGGCGTCGGCGGCGGGAAGGAGCGAGGCGGTGGCGAGGGCCGCGGAGGCGGCCAGGAACTGGCGGCGGGTGGTCATGGGTGGCTCTCAGACCTCACCCCCCGCCCCCTCTCCATGTCATGGAGAGGGGGTGTTCAAGGGGTGAGACGTGGTGGTCTTCACAGCGAGCGAGAGGGAACCATGTGTGGCTCGGCTCGCTGTCGCTCGCCGCGAAGACAGGTGGTTGTGGTGTTGAACACCCCCTTTCCATGACATGGAGAGGGGGGAACTTGAGTTACACCTTGCCGCTGCCCAGCTTGTACTGGCCGGGGACGGGCGCGTCGGGCATGGCCAGGTTGCCGAACTCGAACGCCTTGGGCATCAGGTTCTGGTTCGAGTCGAGCAACTGCTTCCAGGTGATCCGCTTGCCGGTGTACGACGCCTCGCGGCCGAGGATGCTCATCAGGGTGCTGTGGGCGGACACCTCGCCGTCGTTGATCGGCTTGCCCTCGCGGATGCTGGCGAACAGCTCGTCGTGTTCGGTCTGGTACGCCTGGCTGAGCGACACGTCCTTCGTCTGCCACGTCTTGCCGTCGGCCACGATGGCGTGCTTCTTCAGGTCGCAGGTGCCCTTGGTGCCGTACGCCAGGTCGAGCTGCTCGACCAGGCAGCCGTTGATCTGCCGGCACTGGTTGACCACCTTCGCCCCGTTCTCGTACTCGAACACCACGCTGAAGTTGTCCCAGATGTTGCCGAACTTGTCGTCGGTGCGGCTCTGCCGCCCGCCCGACCCGATGGCCGACACCGGCAGCGCCCCGCCCATCAGCCACGCCGCCTTGTCGATGGTGTGGATGTTCTGCTCGACGATGAAGTCGCCGCTC